>CAWDQS010000230.1:0-10261 GCA_963804295.1 uncultured Acidobacteriaceae bacterium | reverse complement strand
CAGCTCCTGCAGCCAGCCCACATTCGCCCACCGCCCGTCATACACATTCGGGTCCGGCCGGAAGATAATCTCCAGCGCGTCCTTCGGCGATGGCGCGGGGATCTTGAACTGCGGCAGTTTCATTTTGTTTGTACCGCCAAGCGATTCAAAGGCCGTATAGTCAATCCATCCCTGATGTAGCGTCTCACGCCATCCCTTTTCGAATTCGCCCCTAATTACAGGTCGCCACGTTTCGCGTACCGCTTCATAGGGACTCAATCCCGGCTCATCCAACAATGCCTGAAGAATGTGATGCACGGATTTTCCGCCATACAGCGGATCAATTAGCGGTTGAATAACAGAAACCGTCTGGTCATAAGCACGTGTATCCGACCAAGACTCAAGAAAATGCGCTGCCGGGATATGCCACTGTGCATTCTTTCCAGTCTCGTCCTCGTGCGAACCGAGATGCACCGTCATTTTTGCTTTGTCAAAGGCTGAAGCAAACTCCAGATCAGCTGGCGCGTTGTAAATCGGATTGGTGTTTAAAACTATCAGCCAATCAACTTTACCGGCATTCAAATCGGCAATAAGCGATCTTATATCTGCTATTTGATCTGTTGGCAATGGAATTGCCGGAGTAAGCGATAGAAATGCGGTTCTATCGTCATTCCCTAACGCAATATTAATAGCTGAGGCAAGTATAGCCACATACGGATCATTGAGCCCCGGAATCACTACACTCTTACCTCGGTGAGCCCTCAATTCTTTGACCACTACTGCCAGAAACTTCTTTTGATCATCAGTCCACGTATAACTCGGAACTTCAATTCCAATAACGCCAACAGCATTTGCCAACTCCGCCGCAAATGCCGGAATCTCGCTGGCTCGCAATCCCAGCCGATGCTCGGCCTTTAACCCCGTTGTCGTCGGCGACGACTCAATCGCATACAGTCTGTTCAGCTTTTCTGGATTCTTGCGCCGTTCCGCATATTGGCGAACTAATTTATGGAATCCCGGAAACGCCGCACCCGAAAGAAAGTCCGCATCCAGCGAAACAATCACATCGGCGGTTGTTAAATCGTATTGAACATTCAGCCCATTCGCCAGCGCCGTCCCCGCAATCGCCGGGTCATACTGCACCAGCTTCGCCTTCGGGAACTTCGACTGCACTTCCTTCCACTGCCGCGCCAGCGTCGGCGAGGTAATCGTCTCGCTCAGGAAATAAATCCCCGTACCGTCTTTGGTCGAGATCACCTTGTTGCGAAACTCAACCGCGAACTCCGCCCACTCGCGATTCTCTCCGCGATAGGTCACGTGCTGCGACCGGTCCGGATCATACAAATCCAGCAGCGTAGCCTGCGTGAACGGGTCCGACGAACCCTGGTTATAAGGATGCTCCGGATTGCCGTCAATCTTGATCGGTCGGTACTGATCGCTCTTAACCAGCAACGGGACAGCCCCGGTCACAAACGGAAACGCCGTGGCAAAGTAATTCGGCTTGCCCAGGATCAAATCTTCCGGCTGCTTTATATATGGATAAATCGGCTCATCTGGCTGCTTGGTGCAACCGGCCAATCCAGCCAGCGTCGCCGACGCGCCCATAAACTTCAGAAATCCGCGCCGCGACACCTCATCGCCCCACGCATGAGGCGAGCCGGGAAACTCCTTCTCCACAGCTGCCTGAAACTCCGGCGTATTAGCCAGCTCATCCACCGACCGCCAGTATTTTTTCCCGCGCACATTCTTCAGCTTCTCGCGCTCTGCTTCCAGCGTCATCGGCGCATGCTTGATCGTCGTCACCAGATCGTTCTTCTTCTCGCTCATCGGTGGCAGACCTCACAACTGGACAATTCATTGGGCGTGCGAATCTTGTAATGCGCCACAAGAAATTTTCCCAATTCATCCTGGCTGGTGAATTTCTTGTACTCGGGAATGGCGCTCACATCGTGGCCAATATACGAAGCTAACTCAACCCCAGCCTTTGCTGGCTCCTTGGTCACGCACTTCACGCTCTCGGCCGTCGGCAAACCCGCCTTCTCATCGCCAACCGCACACCACACCGGCCTGTCTGGCGACGGCTTCTCCCACGCCATGTTGTAAATCTCGCTGGTCGGGCGCAGATTCTTGGCCGGGTTGCGATGGCAATCCAAACACCACTCCATCTGCAATGTGTTCTCGGCATACATCAGCGGCATCTGATCCACGCGCCCGTGGCAACTGGCACAGCCCACGCCCTTATGCACGTGAATCTCGTGGCTGAAGTAGACGTAATCCGGCAGGTCGTGCACCTTGATCCAGGGCAGCGATTTGCCCGTCGCCCAGCTTTCGCGCACCGGCTCCAGCAGTTGCGCGTTAGTCCAGATCTGCGCGTGACAATTGATGCAGGTCTTGGTCGGCGGAATTCCCGCATAGCTTGATTTCTCCACGCTCACATGGCAATACTGGCACTGCACGCCCAGCCCCTGCACGTGGTGTTTGTGGCTGAAGGGAACCGGCTGGTCCGGGCGCTGACCCTGCCGCGTCACCCAGGGCGAGCGCTGCAATTGATCCAGCGCAACCCCCAGAGCGATCACAATCAGCCCCGACAATACCAGGCTGGCTCTTGCCAGGGCATTGGAGCTGCGATCAAAGAGTTGCGCCATTCGTTCTATCCTTGCCGGGTTTTCTTATCTTGGATGTGCGCGCCTTGCCGGCGGTCACATTTATTGTGTGAAAAAGTCGTTCCTGAATACCCGCCTGGGAGGCGGATAACCCAGAGAGTGAACAGGCCAGCCTATAGCTGCCTTGCTACAGGAGCAGATGCGGCAACTATTCCCATCATAGTCTGCTCCGCCCAATCTTATAATCCGCTGAAAAGAAACTGCTTGCGACAACCGCCGGGTGAGCGCCCACACTTCCGTTTTCCGACCGCCGCGAGCCGGGCCTGAATTTAGCAGCTAATCAGCAAGATACCATACTGTTTTCGGACCACGCCAGTCCAATATACAACCGCCCCATCCCCTCCCCGGCTCCCGCCGCCTCTGCCCGGTTCCGCAATCTGACATCGTGACTCAGGAACCGCAAACGAGCTATACTTCCCCGTGTCAAAAACCAGGAGGGAACCCATGAAAATGCTCACCGCCCTGCTCGTGGCACTTGCGCTGTTGGCGCCTGCCTTTGCCCAGCAATCAACTCCTCAAGTCGCATCCCAGAAATTGCAGCTTCACGCCGTGGCTCCAGCCGCCAAGCCGCTGCTGCTGCATACCGGCAAGCCCCTCACCGCGAATGACAAGAGGCAATTCCTTGCCGCCGTCATCAAGACCCATCCGGCTGCAACAAGAAAGTCACAGGCATCCTCTGCGCCGTCAAGCACCATCACTCTCACCTCCGGCCAGGTCTCCCAGGGCAACGCTTATCTGATTATGGAAAATCCGGCCTACGTCGATGCCACTCATAATGAGTTTCAAATCAATGTGGGAGATCATAGCAACGTAAGTTTCGTGATTGCCGGGCAACCCAATACCGCATACCTGCTGGCCGTTAAAGTTACTGCCGTCTACGCAAATCCGCAGTTCACCATCTACACCGGCACTCTTGGCACCGATGTGCCTATCACCTCCGAAAACTTTACCGGGAGCCAGGGCGATAACGAATTTGCCTATGGCGTCGTTTCCAACAGTGCGGGTAACATTCTGATCACGATTTACAGTGCGAACTCTCTTTGGTCTTTCGACAATTGCGAGATCACAGCGACGCCGTTGAACTGATTTATCCTCAAGAGCAAGACGCTCTCAAGCATCGATTTTGAGATCTGGGTTAAGCCGCTCACGCATTGGATCTGAGCGCCGCCTCGGTCCATTCCACCGCCAGCGCGTGGCAGCGCATCGCCTGCTCATGGCTCATGCCGATGGAGAGTACAATTGCATCGCAATCTGCCCATTCTCCGTGCTCCTGACAGACAATCCAACGCAGCAAAACGCCCTCGGGTATATCCATGCCAAGCAGTGCATCGCGAGCCGTCTCGCGCAATGGCAGCACCCGCACCAAGTCCTCCATCACAATGCGCAGCATCGCCGGAAAGAGGCTGACCATTCCGATAAGATATTGCTCGTTTGGCGCCAGGCCGCACAGGGGCGCAGCCAGTTCGCAGAATCGCCCGCGCTCAAAGGCCATGCGAAGCAGCTCCTTCGGCTGATCGGTGTTGAAATCGGTGGCAATGGCCAGCATGGCGATGCGACGGAAGGTTATATCTCCCACCAGCATCAGCGCCGACTGGATCGAGGTCACCTCTTGGCGTACCGCGCAGAATGGTGAGTTCACCAGCCGCAGCAGCCGATAGGTCAGGCTGGCGTCGCACATCACCAACTGGCTCAGGCGTTGCAGGTCAACCGGATCGTTTTGCAGATCCTCCAGAATTTCAAGATGCACCAGGCGGTTGCCTGGAATCTTGTGGCTCTGCAGCGGCTCCGGACGGCAGAAATAGTACCCCTGAAACAGGTCGAAGCCCTCTTTGCATGCCTGCCAGTATTGCTCCTGCGTCTCCACATTCTGCGCCACCAGGCTCGCCGTGGAGCCTGCCAGCCAGCGAAGCAGATTCCCGCGCGCCAGCGTGCTGACTTTGTGGATATCCACCTTGATATAGTCGGCTAGATCAACCAGGGACCTATGATCCGGAATTCCGGTGAAGTCAGCCAGCGCCAGCCGGAAGCCCATGGCCTTCAGTTTGCGGCAGGCGGCCAGCAGGCTCGGTGTGGATTCCACCCCCGATGGCAGTTCCAGGACCGTCATGTGGGGAGGCAATACCTTCACCCACTCCTCAGTCAACGAATCAGCGGTACAGTTCACAAAAGCCGGCAATCCGCGCGCCAGCTCTTCCAGCCCGTAAACCACCGTATTGTCCAGCATGATACGGGTTGCCAGGTCGCTTTTACCGCGAGTGATCGGCCTGTGCCCATTCCAGAACAGCAACTCATACCCCTGCGCGGCGCCGTGCAGGTCCAGAATCGGCTGGCGCGCCACATAGCGTAGTTCGCCTGGCTGCTCCTCGACCGTGCCTCCCATAGTTGCCGCTCTGGCGTACATCGCCATAGATACCTTCTCATTCTGTTTATCGTTGCCCCGGCTTAAAACGTGAGAGCTTTTCGCCCGGTAAACAAACTTAATGCTCAAATTGCGCAATCTGCCCCAATTTAACGCAACAGGCTGTAGAAAATGCACTGGAGAATTCGCATTTCGGCCGACGAAATTGGCTTACTTCAATCCTGCCGTGCCATCCCAGGCGGGGCTAAGTTGGAAGCTGGCGTCTAATAGCATGGAACCAACCGCGCTCCGGTTGCGTAGTATGTTCCGTGCGGTTTCTTTAAGGAGGCAGTCATGTTTTGCAGCGGATGTGGTTTGGCTTTAGCGCCCGGGCAGGCGGCGTGCCAAAAGTGTGGTCGGCCGGCGATGGCGCCGATCCCCCCCATGCCCGGCCTAGCGTTCCAACTGGAGAGCTACGCCGGTAAGGTGAGAGCGCTGGGCGTCGTCTGGCTCATCTACGCCGCCGTTGCCCTACTGACGGGAATCGCCGCGCTTTTCTTCGCCAACGCCATCCTCTCCGGGCACGCCGCTCCCTGGATGAACGGTCCCTGGGGACGCGGTCCTATCCTGCCCATGGGTTTAGGACCCGCGATCCTACGCTTTGGCTGGGTCTTTCTTCTGGCGCGCGTAGGACTGGCTGTGGCCGCCGGAATTGGCCTCTTGGAGCGTGCGCAGTGGGGACGAGTCGTAGCCATCTTAGCGGCCATCCTGAGCCTGATCAAGTTCCCCTTCGGAACCGCCATGGGAATCTGGACTCTGGTCATGCTGCTCGGCTACCGCAACTCCACCCTCTACGAGCAGTTGTGAGACAGCACTGCCTACATCGGCAGCCACTCAAACGGGAACATCTTCGCCGCCTCCACCGGGTCCAATTTGACGCCGGCCAGTTCCGCCGCGTGCGCCAGGACCGGATCGCGTCCAGCGGCCAGATCGGTCCCTGTCGGCAGCAGCACTTCGTCCGGCACGACTCCTTTTTTCTCCAGGCTTTGTCCGTCGTTCATGATCAGGTTGGCATCGGTCACGCTGAATCCATAGAATATCTTTATGTCCATTCCCTGTTCTTCACTGTAATAAATGGCCTCCATCACAGCTCCCGCAGTCCGGTCTCCGATCACCGTGCCCCGATGTTCGAGTTGAACCACACGGGCCAGAAGTTCAGAAGCAGAGGCAGATTCGGCATCGACCAGCACGATCAGCTTCCCTCCGAAGGGTTTCCCATGGGGCTTTACTATCACCGGTTTGTGTTCCTTCTTGCCGACGCGGTCGTAAATCTTGACCTCATGGTCGAACAGCGATCCCACCATCCACTTCAGCGTTTCCACCGAGCCTCCGCCATTCCCGCGCAGATCAAGTATGAGCGTCTTGTGCTTTCGAGCCACTCCGATAGCCTTCTCAACGCCATCAATATCCAGATCGAATTGCTGCAACTTCCAGATTGCGGCGTCCCCGTATTCCACGATCAGCGAGCGCGTCGCGTGATCTTCCGTCTCTTGGCGGCGCACCAGATCGAAAGAATCCTCAATTTCGGTCAAGTCGAGGACCCGCTTGGTGGGTCTGGAAAGAGCCGTTACAACCACCTGGCGCTGCTCACCGGTCGGCGACTGCAGGTCGAATTGCACCTTCATCTGCGGCGAAAGAATATTGAGAAAGTAACTCAAATCATGGAAGTCGACGCGGACTACATCGAAACCGTTCAGTTTCATCACCCTGTCGCCAATATGCAGCATCGATTCAGCCTCGGTATGGGGACGAATATGCGTGATAAAGCAGGAATCCCCGACCAGCGTGAATCGGTATCCAGTATCGTATCGCGTGGCCCGCGTCGGCGGCATAAAATACGTATGCGAGTCCTTCAGCCCGCTCAGGAAAGCGGCGACAATCGCGTATCCGTCACCCACATTGCGCGCTTTCTCAATATTCGTGGAATATTGCCGGTAACGCGCCTCCCAATCCACGCCTTGGAACTTCGGGTCGTAATAATGCTTCTTGACCTCGCTGTATGCGTCCCGTAGCATTCCTGAAACACGGAACTCTTCATCCTTGCTCAGCCTCATTTGTTGTTGCGCCCGGCAAGCCGGAACCGCAAAAAGAATACACGCCAGCAAGCCGGCAATCGACGGTATTCCATACCTGCGTCTCATAGTGCAATTCCTTACTTTTCTGCGATTGAGTGATTGTGCTACTCATCCTAATCTCAAAGCTGCCATGCAATCAACTAATAACCTGTTCATGCTCCCGATTATAAAAAGCAATTATCCGTTTTACAGCAGTACAATCATCTCCATGAGCTTCCCTGAATCCCGCATGCGCCGCCTGCGGCGCACGGAATCCCTCCGCGCCCTGGTCCGCGAGACCGCCGTCACCCCCGGCGACCTGATCTACCCCCTTTTCTCTGTCCCGGCGAGGGCGTGCGCCGCCCGGTCGGCTCCATGCCGGGAGTCTTCAACCTCTCCATCGACGAAGCCGTCCGCGAGGCCGAGGAGGCCGCGCAACTCGGTCTCGGCGGCCTGCTGCTCTTCGGCCTGCCCGAATCCAAGGACGAACTGGGCTCCGGCGCATACGACGATAACGGCATTGTCCAGCAGGGCCTGCGCGCCCTCAAAGCCTCGCCCGCGTCGAAGAAACTCGTCCTCATCGCCGACGTCTGCCTCTGCGAGTACACCAGCCATGGTCACTGCGGCAAGGTCATCGAAACCGCGGACGGCTGGACCGTGGACAACGACCCCTCCCTTGATCTGCTTGCCCGCACCGCCGTCAGCCAGGCCAAAGCCGGAGCCGATGTCGTCGCCCCCAGCGACATGATGGACGGACGCGTCGGGGCCATCCGCCGAGCCCTCGACGCCGCCGCCTGCCAACAGACCCCCATCCTCAGCTACGCCTCCAAGTTCGCCTCCGCCTTCTACGGCCCCTTCCGCGAAGCCGCCGATTCCGCTCCTCAATTCGGCGACCGCCGGTCGTATCAAATGGACGGCGCAAACCTCCGCGAGGCCCTGCGCGAAATCTCCCTCGACCTCGAAGAGGGCGCCGACATGATCCTCATGAAGCCCGCCATGCCCTACCTCGACGTCATCCGCGCCGCCCGCGAGCTGACCGGCGTCCCCATCGGCGCTTATCAGGTCTCCGGCGAGTACTCCATGCTCCAGGCCGCCTTCGCCAAAGGCTGGCTCGACCGCGACCGCGCCATCCTCGAATCGTTAGTCGGCATCCGACGCGCCGGCGCGGACTTCATCGTCACCTACTTCGCCAAAGACGCCGCCAAACTCCTTGCCTGAGCACGAATGCATTGCAAGGCTCTAAAGAACTGTCGCGTGCCCTTGAGCCCTCGCATTTGGGAACCTGGGAAACCACGAATCTCATGGCGCGCAAGCGCGCCCGACTGGACAGCAAGTCCACGGTTGCATAAATCCCATGCGCAGCGTACTCTTACACAATCTTGTTCTCCCCCAGGAGGATTCTGATATGTGTTCTCGTCGCACCCTATCTCTCGCCCGCCTGTGCTTTTTCGCAACCCTTCTGTTCTCGCTGGTCCTGCCCATGGCGGCACAAACGAACGACCAGGGAATCGCCAAGATGGTCAGCCTCATGCAGGCCAACAGCTACAACTTCGTCACCACCAAGTCGCCCACCGTCTGGGTCATTCACTTCACCGGAACCCACCTGAAAGACGTCAAAGTGATCCTCGCCCTGGACACCGAAAACAACCAGATGGTCATCTTTGTCACCGTGGTCGAAAAGCGCCGCATGCCGGTCACCACCGACTTTCTGCACAACCTGCTCAAGTTCAATCATGAGTATGATCGAGTCAAGGTCGGCCTCGACGCTGATGACGACCTTTCCGTCCGCATTGACGCCCCGCTGCGCCTCGCCGATGCCTCCGAGTTTAAGGACATCGTCACACAAATCAAAAACGCCTCCGACGAGATCTACGGCAAAATCGAGCCCCAACTGCTGCCCTAGTACCGTGACCGCTTGAATTTGTAAGGTCAGGAATGTAGCACAGGCAATAGCGCGAATGTAGTGCTGCCACCCGGCCGGCTGTAGTGCGGGCGTCCTAGCCTGCACATCTCCAGGCACAATGACTAAATCACCTGGTCTTAGCCGGGTTCACCACCCTCGCCGCGTTGTTGTTTCTGCGGAAAGGGTGGGAACCCACAATTCCCTTTGCTATGCCACCCCCGGCCATGCTCTCCTACTACTACCCACCATGTTCAAGCGACTCGAAACCTACTTTGAATTCACGCGCCTCGGAACCAACTGGCGCACCGAGATTCTGGCCGGCGTCACCACCTTTCTGACCATGGCCTACATCGTGCTCGTCAACCCGGCCATCCTGGCCGCCGCCGGAATGCCTCTGGCCGCCGTCACCGCCGCCACCTGCCTCTCCGCTGGTTTCGCCTCCATCATGATGGGCATCGTCGCGCGATACCCCATCGCCCTGGCTCCAGGCATGGGACTCAACGCCTACTTCGCCTATGCCGTCTGCATACGCCTCCATATCCCCTGGCAAACCGCTCTGGGCGCGGTCTTTCTCTCCGGCCTGCTCTTTCTCGCGCTCACCGCCGCCGGCATCCGCCAGATGATTCTGCGCGCCATTCCCCATGAGCTCTACGCCGCCGTGGCCAGCGGCATCGGCATTTTCATCGCCCTCATCGGTTTTCAAAAAGCCGGCCTGGTCGTCGCCGACCCCAACACCCTGCTCAACCTGGGCGCCATCCGCAACCCCGCCGCCGCCCTCGCGCTTCTCGGCCTGCTCCTGATGGTCGCTCTCGAAGTTCGAAAAATCCGCGGCTCCATCCTCATCGGAGTCCTCTCCATCACCTTCGTCGCATGGGCGTTGGGCATCACTCACTGGACGCACGCCCCCGGAGGCTTTTCCAGCCTGGCCTCGACCGCCTTCCAACTCGACATTCGCGGCGCGCTCAACAAAGGCCTTCTCGAAATTGTCTTCGTATTCTTCTTCATTGACCTCTTCGACAATCTCGGCACACTCGTCGCCGTAACCAAGCGCGCCGGCCTCATCGGGGCGGACAACACCATCCCCCGCCTCAGTCGCATCCTCTTCACAGACGCCACAGCCACCGTCTTCGGTTCGTTGACCGGAACCTCGACGGTAACCAGCTACGTCGAGTCCACCGCCGGCGTGGCTGCCGGAGGCCGCTCAGGCGTCACCGCTGTCGTCACCGGACTACTCTTTCTCGCCGCCATCGGCGCGGCGCCGTTC
>CAWDQS010000229.1:0-5381 GCA_963804295.1 uncultured Acidobacteriaceae bacterium | reverse complement strand
CCAAGAACCTGGCCTGGATCCTGACGCAGCATCCAGGTTTCGGTCTTTGCGCCATTGTCTTCGCCGGCAGTGACGCTGAGCGGGGCGCCGGTTACGATTCTGGCCTGCTCCACGGTCATGCCTACTACCGGTTTGCCAGAGGCAATTCCCGCCCGCACATCGGCTGGCCAATCGGGATGTTCATCCTGTAGAGGAACCTTTGAAAATGTCAGGTTAAATGCCTTGGTGAAGTCGTCCAGCGAGTTGACGTCTACAAGATCCACGGAGACATCAGTATTGGGATCTACCCGATCACACCAGACCACCAGCCTGCTTTTTTCCGAGACCAGCTTGCAGTGATTGAGCGGCGTATTTGCCAGGTATCCCCAATAGACTTCCTCCTGTTTGAGATGGTAGCCATTCCTGGGGACGTGCTTGAGAGGTTCGGCCAGCAAGCGATCCGCGCTAATTTTCGTAGGGGAAGCCTCCAGCATGGACAGCGAATAGGGAGCCCATTCGCCCATGCCGTATTTCTGCGGAGCCTGTAGCCGCAGATACAGGGTTCCCGAGATCATTTTCCCTGCTGCCTCGTGATCTTCCTTGGACAACTTGGACAACTGCGCGCGAAGCGCCAGTGGCAGACAAAGCAAAAGCAGGAGCAGAACTCCAGTTTGCCAACGTACAGACGTACTCACCATGGTATTTAGCCTCCACCTTTCGATTGATGAATCAAGGTATGATGCCAATATTCAAAACAATCTGCGCAGAGTTTTGAACTCCGGCGAATTATAGCACCGCCGGATTTGTCCGGCCTGTGACGGGTGAAAAATCTACGCAAAGTATTCATTACAAACAAGAAAAACATCGATGAATCACGTCAGATCAACCCGCCATCAACTGCAATCACCTGGCCGGTGATATAGCTGGCCGCGGGCGAGGCCAGAAAGACAACCAGCGGGGCAATCTCCTCCGGAGAGCCAAAGCGTCCCAGCGGAATCTCAGCCAGCAGTCGCTTCTCTTCCTTCTCGATGTACTTGGCCGACATGGGACTGGGCACTACGCCGGGACAGACGGCATTCACGCGAATATTGAAGCGGCCCACCTCGCGCGCCAGCGACTTGGTAAAGGCGATCATGCCTCCCTTGGAGGCCGCGTAGTTGCACTGGCCTGCCTGGCCGCGCACACCGCTGGGCGAAACGATATTACAGATGCTCCCGCCGCCGCTGCGCATCATCGCCAGCACGGCCAGCTTCGAGCAAACATAAGTCGCGCGCAAATTGGTGTTGATGACCTCGTCCCACTGTGCATCAGACATGAAGGCCAGCAGCACATCGCGGTTGATGCCCGCATTATTGACCAGGCAATCCACGGGTCCAAAACGCTTCTCGATTTGTTCAAAAAGCGCGGCGGCCTCTGGCTGGCTGGAGAGATCGGCCGCAAAGGCCAGGGCTTCTCCGTCGGCGGCGAGAATCTTCTCCACTACATTGTTGGCGGCATCCTGCCCGCGATGATAATGAACAGCAACGCGCCATCCCGCGGCAGCCAAAGCCTGCGCCATGGCCGCGCCGAGTGTCCCCGATGCGCCGGTTACCAGCGCCGTTTTTTTGTCAGACGTCATGGGCGGTCATTTGAACGGCTTGAAGACCATGATGTTCACACCCCAGCGGGAGTTGTAACGCGCGATGTTCCCGTCCAAAGCGTAGGAAACGGTGCCCTGAATCAGGGTTCCCTTGGGGCCGGCAGTGTTGAAGTTGGTTTCCAGGCCGTCAAACTTTTTGAAGTGGCTGGATTCGTCCAGGTTGCGCGCCCGCGCATAGCTGTACATACCCTCGAACTTCATCAGGTCCATCACGTTGAAGCCGTAGTGAACATTGCTCATGGCGATGGCGTCAAAGGAATCCGTGCCGCCGGGAATTCCATGGATGCGCGGATTGGAAAAGAAGGATGGGAAGTAGCGCGAGAAGCGGTCCAATTGATCTCCGCCATAGTAAGCCAGATCCCAACCACCCTTGGTGAATTTGCGGATGTAGTAATCTTTATTGAGGTCAGCGTCGTAAAGGGTGTAGGCGCTTTGCGGAAGCGGCAGATGCGTGGATGGCGCGGACGGCGTTGTACAGGCATCCGGCGTCAGCGACGAAGCGGGACATCCGAATTGTTTCCAGGCGATGCGTTCGCCGCGCGTGCCGTCGGCGGTGAAGATATAACCCTTTTCTGTAAGTCGAAGCTGTAGGCCGGGCAGCAGCTTCACGCCGTTGCGCGGTAGCGCATACGCGCTGGAGGTGTCGCTGGTCCTGCGAAAGATGTCATAAGCCAGATAGGTAAACGCGGTTGCGCTAAAGTGATGGGTGGCCTGCCAAGTGGCGCGCGCCCCGACCGTCTGCTCCCATATCCAAATCTCTTCTCCCGTGTCTTCATTCGCTGTCGTGTTAGGGGCGCAGTTTATTGTACAGTAAACCCGGTTCTCGCCGGGCAGCGCGGAGAGCGCCAGATCCGCTGCCAGACGGTACTTGGTTGCGTACTGTTTTGATAGGTCTGTCGCCAGAATCGGTCCGGCAAAAAAAGTGGAGAGCTGCGCGCCAGTGTGGTGAAAATCGAAATCAGCCATGCTGATGCCGGCAATCGGAACGGGAAAATTGAAGGTTCCAGCGTACATGGCGCCGCCCACCAGTGAGACGATGCGCTTATCGCTGGTCTGCTGCACGACGCGCTCGCCGCCCTTGAACTTCAGTTCGCGCAGCCCCTGGTCGGTTTCGCGATACATGGGCGCGTCGGAGCGGCGCGCCGCCGTCAGCTCTTCAGCATAGCGGGGCGTGTTGATGGCGTAATCGGAGAATTGCAGCGTCCTTTGCAGAAGAAAATCGCGCCCCGCGGCATTGAGCGTCTGCTGCGCTGAAACAGAGCGAAGCAGGTTGAACTGGTTGCCCTGGCCGTCGCCGACCAAAGCGAAGTTCTGGGTTTCGACATTGACCACGATGCTGCTTTTTGCGCCTCTCTGGCTCAGCGTTTGCCGCACTTCGCGAAAGCTGACGCCGTCGATCCAGATCTTGCCGCTGTAAAGATTCTCATTCAGCGACTTGGGTTCCACGCCCACCACATAGCACTGGGAGCCTTCTATCTGTTCAGTGCCCAGCAGCTTGTAAGTGTAGCGCTCATTCAGCGTCAGCTCAAGCGGCTGGGTGAGAACCTTTTCCGGTTCCAGTTGGGGCAATGGGAACTCGCGCTTGTAGCTGAATTTCACTCCGTTGACATACAGTTCGGTTTGCTCGTACTCCATCTTGCCGCCGCGTTCAAAGAACTCCCGCAGGTGCATGGAAATATCGAAAGCCTGTGCCACGGAGGTGCCCTCAAAATGCAGGCTCATGAAATTGGAAGACTGGTAGTTGTCCAGTTTCCGCTTCTGTGCCTCGCGATACTGCTGCCAACGGGCAACTATCTCTTCGACGCTCAGATCGATTCCGCTCTTGACCTCGACCTGGTTGAAGACTGCGGTTTCGGCGCTGCTCTTTTTATGAAGGTCAATCAGAGCAAATGAATTGCTGAAGGTGCTGGTTGCTGTCATCCCAGCGGCGCTTGCCACCGGCTCGCTTGCCGGGATACGCTCTCCGGTCTCCGGGTCAAACCATTGCACCTCGTACAGTGATTTGGTTGCGCCCTGCAGTGTGACCGTTCGGGGATGGTCGGCAAGGCCATGAATCGACGCCAGCACCACCATCTCTCCCGATTGCCCGTTGCTGAACCAGCCGGCCTGGTCGCTGCTTGCGCCGTCTACCGTGAGCGTGAAGGGCAACTCCTTGGCATTCATGCGAAGCAGGTTGGCAGGTAGCGAAGTGGACAGGAAGCTATTGGCCGCGCATAGCCGATTCGCGGAAGCAACGTCCAGCGGCGTTGACCAGATCATCTCGACCGCGGAGCCGGAAGCCGCCAGAGCAGCGGACAGATACGATGCCGTCGAGGAAGGGCTGCTCTCCAGTTTAAGAATGAAGGGCTTGTTGAGCGCATTCTTTGCGATCCATTCGGCGTCCTTGCGCCACCCTTGTGCGTCCGCCGTGCCCAGCAGATCGGCGTACAGAGCGAGCCTCTTGACGGCATCGGGGTATTGGCCTATGAAGCCGGATGGGAAGACAACCGCCAGACGCAGCGCGGGATTGTCCGCCTTGGCCTCGACCGCCAGACGCAGCAGCGCAAAAACAAATAGATCGGGATCCGTGTGCGGCGCGCTGGGTTCGATAATCACTCCACGCACTTTGGGAAACGAGAAGTTAGCTGGTTTTAGAAAGCTGTCTACCTGCTCGGTCAACTGCTTTTCGGTTTCATTGCCGGTGAGAGCCTCGGGCGAAACGGCCACATCCAGCCAGACTTGAGAGCCGGCCGGCAGGTTCTGGAGAGTCAGGACCTGTTCAGCGAACTGCTGGCTGGCATCAACCTCAGCGCCAATGCGAAAGACAACCTTGGGCAGCACAATGAGCGAGTTCTCTCCGCACTTGTTTGCCGCCTGAAGAATCGTATTCAGGCTTTGACCGCTCTGCGGCGCGGGAATCGAGACGGCATCCCGGGGCAGACCGGTTTGTGCAGTTGCAGCTACTAGAGAAAAACCGGAAAAAAGCAGCAGAGTTCTGATGCATTGCAAGCCTGACATGCTAAAGGAAGCACGCGATGCCAGGATAAACGAGGATTTCATCATGATGGGGGACCACCAGCCCTCAATGTGGTTAAAAAACTAAAATGCGCGAATCGACCTATACCTGCAACTCACCGGCCTGCGCCGAGTGTTCGGAATATACGCCCGGCGGGAGTTTGCCTATGATGCGCGTCAGCTCCTCGCTCTCTCGCAGACGGGCTCCTGCATTGTAACTGCAGAATGGAATCAATTGCCCATCGGTAGCGACATACTGGATGATGCATCGCCGGAGGCGGCGCAGATTGTAACTGTGCGCATCCATGAAGTGCATACCGGCAACGAATATGCCATTGAAGCCGCGCTTCTCCCATCCCTCGGAGCGGCCCGCGTGCTTGTCCTCCCACGAGTCCAGGCTCCCCAGCAAGCGCTGGAAGGTGAGTCCGGGAGGCGTCTTGCCTAGATCGAGGCATTTTGACAACTGGCCGAACTGGCGAATCCTGGATATTTGGCGCGCGATCAGTCCTTGTTCGGCTTGCGGCTTAATATCCGCCATGCCGCGCAGGAAGCGGCCTAAATCGAAAAAGCTGCTCAGGCAATACGGCTTGTTGTTGTCGTCCACGTAGAAGAAGGTTCCTATGGAACAATGCGCGTCGCTCAGGGGCGGATGTGCTTTCTCATTGCGGACCCGCTCAATAGCGCGGCTGAGCAGGGAGATGGAATTCAGCGGAAACCAATCGTCGGGAAAACGGGTCAATCCGGTCTGCTCGCCAAAGCAGCGGGCCAT
>CAWDQS010000228.1:0-5395 GCA_963804295.1 uncultured Acidobacteriaceae bacterium | reverse complement strand
CCGCACGGCCCTGCCGCTTGACCGTTGCTCCAACGTACTCGCCCTTGGCATTGGTGACTTTTTCAAGAGCCTTAACCGCGACGCCGGCTTTCTTGGCGAAGGCCTCGGCAGCGGGTGTTGGCGCGCCGTCTTTGAAGGCCACCTTCCAAGAAGGTCCGGTCAACTGCTCCTCGGTATCGGCCTGACTCGCCACAACGCCCTCGACCAGCACAGCCAGACGGCGCGGCGTCGAATACGTGGTCAGTTTGGTGCTTGAGGCAACCAGCCGCTCGCGCGTGAGTAGGTCGTTCACGCGGCGGCCCAACTCGGCCTCGGCTCCGGCAATCATGCGGGCGGGAACCTCTTCCAGCCCAATCTCCAACAAAAAGTCAGCCATAACGATAAGTTCTTTCTGCAATCTGTGAATCGTAAAACAGCTATCAGCTGTTAGTTGGCAACTGGGACATCCTGCTGCGCCGCGTACACCTTGGCTACGCCCACGGCCAGATTGCGAATGCGGGCGATCATGCCCACGCGCTCCGTGACGCTGATGGCTCCGCGCGCATCCAGAAGATTGAAGAGATTCGAGCACTTCAGCGCCAGCTCGTATGTGGACATCAGCGGGAAGCGCAGTTTTTCCTTAACCGGGGCCTTGATGTCAGAAAGCAGCGTGCTGCCTCGCTTGAGCAGCGCCTGCGCTTCGGCCTCGTAGCTGTTGAAGTGCGCCCAAAGCCGCTCCACATCCGCGTCCTCGAAGTTGTAGACCGAGTACTGCAGCTCCTCGGTCAGACGCACATCGCCATAGGTCACCACGGCGCCGGTATCCGGATCGCGCGCCCAGACCACGTCGTAGACCGAGTCCACGTCTTGCATGAAGGCGCACAGGCGCTCCAGTCCGTAAGTCAACTCGGCGCAAATGGGATCGAGATCGAGGCCGCCGCATTGCTGGAAGTAAGTGAACTGCGTGATTTCCATCCCGTCCATCATCACCTGCCAGCCCACGCCCCATGCGCCCACCGTCGGGCCTTCCCAGTTGTCTTCCTCGAACTTGAGGTCGTGCTTGCTGAGATCGATGCCGATGGCTTCGAGCGATTGAAGATATAGCTCCTGCACGTTGACCGGCGGCGGCTTGAGGATGAGCTGGAACTGCGTGTGGCGGAAAAGCCTGTTGGGATTCTCGCCGTAGCGGCCGTCGGCGGGACGACGCGAGGGCTGCGCGTAGCCGACTTTGTAAGGCTTGGGCCCCAGCACGCGCAGGAAGGTTTCCGGCGCCATGGTACCCGCGCCTACCTCAACGTCGTAGGGCTGCTGGATCACACTGCCGCGCTCCGCCCAAAAGCTCTGCAAGCGGAACAAAAGCTCCTGAAAGGTGAGGGGAGCGGTTTTCGTTTGGGTTAAAACCTGGGATGCTGGCACGGCAACTCTCTCTAGAATGGACTGGCTCGATTCTATCAGCCGGTTCAGCCGGTCTGTCAGCCCCCCAGCCGTCCCAGCGCCTCCGCCGAGCGCAGTCTACGCTCTAGGTGCCGCTCCAGGGCTTGCAGCGTAAAACGGCGCAAATCCTGGGCGCGGCGGCGTGGCCAGGGCTCGGCAGCAAAGGCCGCCACCGGCGCACGCAACATGCGCTGCGCCAACTGCCAGGAGTCAGCTGTGAGTCCGCTGGCGTTTCCATTGCGATGGATTTGACAGAATAAGCCGTCGCCCAGCGCGTCATAACTGGTTTCGCCGGCTGTGAGCAATTCGCCGCAGGCCGTGCAGTGGGCAATGTCCGGCAAAAGGCCCATCAGCCGAGTCATCCAAAGCTGAAAATAAGTAAGCGGCATCCACGGCTGCTCGACTGAAGTCTGCTCTAGCACGGAGACCAGCAGGCGGAAGACCGTCTCGTGAGGGTCGTGATCGGGCAGCGCCTCGTCCAGCACCTCGGCAAAGAAGCTGAGTACCGTCATGCGCGTGGGATCAATCGGCGACGATAGCGGGGAGCGGACGATTTCCAGTTGATCCAGCCGCACCAGCTCCTGCCCATGCCGCTCGGCAAACCAGGCCTGGGCCAGTGTCATTGGCTCCAGAGCCCCGCCGAAGCGCTTGCGGCTCTTGAGCGCGGACTTGGCCACGCCGCGCACCTTGCCGTACTCGCGCGTGAAAAGGCTCACGATCAGGTCGGCCTCATGGACCGGCCAGGTGCGCAGAATCACGGCTTCAGAGGAGAGCAGGCTCATGCGATTCCTATCTTCGCACTTTCCGGCAACCCTGACCTGCACACAGACACAAACGCGCACCCCGTCAGCCGGGATGCGCGTCGATAAAGCTGGTTAGAAGTGAAGGCCAACAGCTGCTTAGTGGCCGAAGTGGTTGGCGTTCTTCGCGGTAAAGCTGGCCCACTTCTCCGGCAGGTCGTCTTGCGCGAAGATGGCCGAGACGGGGCAGGCAGGGACGCAGGCGCCGCAGTCGATGCACTCCACCGGGTCAATAAACAACTGGTCGGAGTTGCCGAAGCCGTCTTCGTCCTTTTTGGGGTGGATGCAATCGACCGGACAGGCGTCTACACAGGCGGTGTCCTTGGTGCCGATACAGGGTTCTGCAATGACGTATGCCATCTTTGATCTCTCCCGGAATACTGAATCCTCGACGCTGATAGTAGCACAGGAGGCTGGAGGTTGACTCCATCCCCCTCGCGGCCTTTGCGTTACGAGAATTAGATGATGATTTCCCGCATCCAGATTCCGAAAGTGAACCACAATGCGCGACGGAACTAGATTGCCCTCAGCCGCTCTTTGCCGCCCTCGCCGCGCGATGGGCCGCAAACTCGCCGCCAAACGGGTTATCGGGCCAGTTTGAACACACTCAGACCCTTTTGTTGGCAGGAATTCCGTTTTTTCAAGGTCCACGGCTTGGCAATCGGAGTTGCTGTTGCGGGGTAATCTCCGAATAGGCGGCCATCCAGGCACAACGTCAATCCTGAACGCCGGGGGCGTACTTCAATCATGAATCAGTGGGGTTCGATTTTTGGCAAACCGCTTTATGCGTCCATTTGGGCTAATGTCCTAGTTTGGTGCGAGGGACTGGACAAAGTTCCAGAAGTCTTTATCGTTCTTAAGCTTTAGGATCGAATCATCTTTGGTGGGGTCGGGGAGAGTCTCCCCTTTGAGCGTATTGTTACGGCGATCATAGGCTTGTTGGAGATGCTTGCGGGCGGCAGTGGCATCGCCGGCCTCAGCGTCAGCGCAAGCAAGATTGTAGTAATAAAGCGGGTAGTTGGGGTCTTGCCCAATTGCGGCCTCGTTGATCGCGCGTGACCGTTTGAGGTCGCCAGCCATGCCGTACGACATGCTGGCCTGGTCCGTTGCTAAGCGGCGCCACTTTATGGCGTTATCGACTGTTGAGACCAAGGGGAGCGCACTTTCAAAAATGGGCGCGGCGTCCGCGAATTTGCGATGCTCGTAAAGAACCGTCGCGTACTGGAATTTATCGAAAAAGTCAGGCACGTGGTTTGGATCGAATTTGATGGCCCCAGCGATTGAGTCGATGATAGAGGGTGTGATTGGATTGTCGCTGTCGAAGGAGATATCCGCGCATACATCATTTGCCGCGACAAAGAAGCGAGCTGTATAGCCGAAACGCCGGGGCATCTTCCCGGTTGGCTCGTACTCAGTGAGTGCCATTTCCAGCCCAGATGGATTCTTAAAGAGTCGTTTGCCTCTAAACTTGCGATAACTTGCCTGATCCTGAATAGCTTTGAGTTCAGATTGCAGTTGGGCCTGCATGCATGAAGCTGAAGTGAGCGGCGCTTTTTCAGCAGGAAGGTACAGGAAGCCGAGTTCTGTCATGCCCGTTATCCTGTCCTTGGCGCGAATTCCAAATTCACGGCCGTTGGGTTTGGCTGAAAGTTCTGTAATGGCATAGGTAGGGAGTTCCAGCTGGAGAGAACCGGGATGCGCAGCAAAAGCAAATGAAAGTGGTTGGGCATTAACTTTAGGAAGATCGGAGATCAAGCCATTGCCGCCGGACGCGACCGCTCGTTCGGCATAGACAGCCGCCAGACGCGGCTGCATATATTTTGTGAGTAAATTTGCCATGGTCGAGTAGTCGGACGCAGTCGGCACGTAGTCCTTCTCGTAGGCATCTACAAGACGATCAATAAGCGCGTCAAACATCTTCTCGTCGGTTGGTTGATATTGCGATTTCGACAGGTGAAGGGTCACGCAATTGCTTGTATCGCCTATGTAAGCGTGCAGGTCGAACAAATGCTGCATGTCGGGATCTTTGCCTTCATCGATGTGCGAGGAAATCGGGAGCAGGCGTCCGGAAGGTGTTGTGTAGGTTGACTCCTTGATGTCGGAGATCGTTACGCCCTGTTCTTTAGCAAATTTCTTTGCCGCAACAATGGATCGATCCGAGTCGCGGCAGCCTTCGGCAGTCGGAGCTTTGGTATCGTTCGCAAACAGAATATAAGATGCCCTGATTTTGGTTTCCTCGTTGTAAGTGAGCAGTACCGGCCTGTAAATGGGGGAGCCGGCACGCATGCCATCTGTGTAAAGTGCGAAACTCTCTATCTTCCATCCGTCATTCAAACTGACTGTAATGCTGCCATGGGTAACTGGAAGGACGAGACGCAGCTTCTGTGGGCTCGATTGGGCTAGCACGGTCAATGCCGTAAGGAACGTGAAAGGGATAATTCGGCGCATTCAAAATTATACCTCCTGATCTAAACCCAACATTGTGACGCGTCCATCTTTTGTGAGTACCATTTTTCATTTCAAAATGAGGTAAGTTCTGAGCATTCGATTAGTGAAATTGCTGATCGCGACCGTATCACCGGCAAACCGGAGACTACCCTGAAATGCCTGTGAAGGCTCATTTTCGGCAACTTTGCCTATTTCATCAGACTTGTCGCGCTGTCGCCGCGCGCTCCGCTCGCCGCGCCGCAAATTCCCGTGGCGAGGGAATCGGCGCCAGATTCCGTCCGGCAAACATATCCGCGAAGAGGACCACCAGCTCGGCGTGGATCAGCCCGTTGGAGGCTAGAATCTCCCGGCTGTCCAACCGGAAAGGCTTCCCGGAGAAGCCCGTCATCTGCCCGCCTGCCTCCTCAACCAGCAAATAGCCGGCCGCCGTATCCCAGGGATTGATGTTGAACTCCCAGAAGGCATCCAGGCGACCCGCTGCGACGTAGGCCAGATCGAGCGCGGCCGAGCCGGCCCGCCGCACGCCGTGGGAGCGCAGGCTGAACTCATGGTAGAAGTGAATGTTGGGGCTTTCGTTGCGCTTGCGGCTGGGAAAGCCGGTGGCCACCAGCGACTCGGCCAGCTCCGGCGTTTTTGAAACGTGCATCGGCCTGCCGTTCAGCTGCGCGCCCCGTCCCCGTTCGGCAACGAAGAGATCGTCCCGCAAAGGGTCGTAGATGACCGCGGCCACCATC
>CAWDQS010000227.1:0-5986 GCA_963804295.1 uncultured Acidobacteriaceae bacterium | reverse complement strand
AAAAAACACAGAAGCGCGCAAATACTTTCAAAAAGCCTGTAACGAATCTCAAGATGTGAAGTTGAAGACCGAGACCTGCAAACTGCTGCGTGATGTGCAATAGGCCGGGGAGCGAAAGAATCCGTCTGACTCATTAGCGCCTGCCGGCTGCTACGGTGAACAGCGGGAGCGGACAATACGATCTGGAAGAGATGATGCGCGGAAGAACAACAGCGGTTTGGGTGATATCAGCAGTGTTGGCCCTGTCGGCTTTGCCGGCGCTGGCGCAGCAGGACGAGGGTCCAATTCTGCGCCCGAAGCCGCGGCCCAAGCCGGCGGCGAGCGCGACGCTGCTGGTGATCTGCGACCTGGCTTGCGACTGGAAGCTGGACGGCGAGGCAAAAGGGCGCATCGACGCCGGAGGTTCAGTCAAGGAAAAGGTCACGCCGGGCCAGCACATGGTGGTTGCCGCGAGCGAAGACGGCGCCGACCAGCTTCAACAACTCAGCGAAATCCAATCGGGCGAACAGACGGTGGTAAGCCTTGAACTGAAGCCGATGCGCGATGCGCGGCTGAAGGCAGTGCAAGCAGCGCAAGACAAATCCGCGCAGCTAGAGAGAGACAAGGCCATCCAGGAGGCCAATGTCAAGGCCGCACAGCAGGCGCGGGGAAAAGCGTCGCTGGAGGATGCCGGCAAGATTTGGACGGACCCTGAAACCCGTTTGATGTGGACGAGGAAGGATAACGGCAGCGATGTGAACTGGCAGAAGGCGCGGAATTATTGCCAAAACCTGCGCCTGGGCGGTTACTCCAACTGGCGCTTACCGGCTATCGACGAGCTTAGCGAAATCTACGATCCAAAAACAAATATTGCGGGACAGATGGGCAGCGGCAGCCCCGCAACATGGCACGTGAAGGGCAACCTGCAATTATCCGGCTGGCAATGGAGCAACACCCAGGGAAATGCATCGTGGGAGGCGTGGGTTTTTCTCTTTGCAAATGGGAAGCAGTACTCCTCCCCACTGACAGGCAGCGGCCTGGACCGCGTGCTGTGCGTGCGACCTGCGGAGACTGAGGCAAACAGCATTGCTCCCTGATTTTCCCCACAACTTTTCTATACATGGGCGGGTTTATATGAATTCCGAGGCAGATAATGCGGGTTGAATCTGGAGGGCAGCGATGATTGCAAAATACCGGGCAAAGATGGCGTTGGGAGCAGCGGTATTGGCGCTGAGCGCGGGGATGACCTGCGCACAACCACAGGCTCAACAGCAGGATGAGGGACCGATTTTGCAACCGAAGGCCAAGCCGACGTTGCAGGTGAGCTGCGACCTGGCCTGCAACTGGAAGCTGGATGGAACGGCGAAAGGCAACATTGCCGCCGGAGCCACGGTGACCGCGAAAATTTCTCCCGGCCAGCACACTGTGACAGCCGAGACCGAAGACGCGCTGGACAAGGCGGAAAACGAAGTCAAGGTCAAGATCGGCGGACAGACCGTCGCGCACATCTGGCTCCAGCCGGTGCGCGACGCTCGCCTCAAGGCCGAGCAGGTGGCCAAAGACAAAGCCGAGCAGGAGGCCAAGGACAAGGCCGACGCAGAGGCAAAAGCCAAAGCCGCGCAAGAGGCACAGGCAAAGGCCGAGCAGGAAGCGCGCGACAAGGCAGCTCAGGAGGCCAAAGCCAAAGCCGATCAGGAGGCGCGGGACAAGGCATTTATTGAAGCAAGAGACAAAGCCTCGCAAGAAGCACAGGCCAAGGCAGAGCAGGCGGCGCACGATAAAGCCGTGCGCGATGAGTGGGACAAAGAACAACGGGAGCACGGGCAGGTTGCGCAGCCGGATACTACGGGCGGTGTGTGGAGCGATCCGGCAACGGGATTGATGTGGACCAGGAAGGACAATGGCTATGCCCTGCGATGGCAGCCGGCGGCGGAATACTGCCGCAACCTGCAAGTTGGGGGATACTCCGACTGGCGGCTGCCGACGATTGACGAATTGAAGAATATCTACAATCCCGCGGCCCGGGCAACTTGCGGTCTTGCAGGCTACGCGGTTTGCCAAATCAAAGGCAACATTCAGCTCACATCCGGGGTGGTGTGGAGCAGCAGCGGCGGAGATGAACCTCAGACGATGCGCGGTTTCTACTTTCGCGGCGCGGGTGAACAAAGAAGGCACGTGCTGGTGTTGGACAAGCGCGGGGCCAATTATGATCGCGCATTGTGCGTGCGGCCTTCCGGACAATGATGCGGGGGGGCGATCAGTTTTTCTCTCCGGCTCTGTCCTTTACCTGAGAAGCTGTTTCATCACCGAATGCTGACCTCTTTGAGCTTTCCTTCAGGGGCTAAAGTCCGCGATTTTTCTACTCTGTCAGCGGCACGGCTGAAACCGTGCCCTTTCAAAGCCTTTTTATGAAACAGCCTTTAGGAACACTGAGGCACGGTCTGTATGTGGCTGCGCTGCGTTATCCTTGACTGTTTGAAGGATTGTTTGAGGAGAACGCCATGAGCCAGTTCCCTGCCCGCCCCCAGCTTGACCACCTGACTGCCGCGCTGGACGAACTGCGCGCCAAGGGCACCTACTTCAAGCTGCGCATTCTGGATGACCAGCAGGCGCCGGTGTGCCACTACGACGGCAAGCAAGTGATCAACCTGGCCAGCAACAATTATCTCGGGCTGGCCAACGACCCACGGCTGATTGATGCGGCGCTGGCGGCAACGCGGAAGTTTGGCGTGGGCTCGGGCGCAGTGCGAACGATTGCCGGAACCATGCGCATCCACATGGAGTTGGAAGAAAAGATTGCGCGCTTCAAAAACGTGGAGGCCTGCGTGGTCTTCCAGAGCGGCTTTACAGCCAACGCCGGCGCGGTCAGCTCGATTCTGGGCAAGGAGGACTTTATCCTCTCCGACGAATTGAATCACGCCAGCATCATTGACGGAGCGCGGCTTTCGCGAGCCAAAATCAAAGTCTTCCGCCACAAGGACACGGCGCATTGCGAGGAGCTGTTGAAAGAAGTGGCCAACGAGCCGGGCAAAAAGCTGGTGATTACAGACGGCGTCTTTTCGATGGATGGCGACATTGGGCCGGTGGACAAGCTCGCCGCGCTGGCGGAAAAATACGGCGCCATTATGATGGTGGACGACGCGCACGCTTCAGGCGTGCTGGGGCGCAACGGGCGCGGAACGGTGGACCACTTCGGAATGCACGGCAAGGTGGATGTGCAGGTGGGCACGCTGTCAAAGGCCATCGGCTGTTTGGGCGGTTACGTGTGCGGGACGCGCGATCTGATTGACTACCTCTACCACCGTGCGCGGCCATTTCTGTTTTCGACTTCGCATCCGCCGGCTGTGGCTGCTGCGTGCATGGCGGCCTTCGACATTCTGGAGCGGGAGCCGGAACGCATCGAGCGGCTGTGGGCCAACACGAGTTATTTCCAGGGCGAGCTGAAGGGCGCGGGTTTCAATGTTGGCGGAGTGACTACGCCAGCCAGCGAGACGCCGATTACGCCGATTATCATTGGCGACGGGCGCAAGACGATGGAGTTTTCGCGGGCGCTGTTTGACGAGGGCGTGATGGGCACAGGCATTGCTTTTCCGACGGTGCCGGAGGGCAAGGCGCGAATCCGCTTGATCCTCACCAGCGAACACACGCAGTCTCAACTTGACCAGGCGCTGGAGACGCTAGTGCGGGTGGCAAAGAAGATGGAGATATTAGGATAGAGGCATCATGATCGCTCATCTGCGCGGAAAGCTTATCTATAAACAGCCCGGCCAGGCCATCGTCGAGGCGGCGGGGGTGGGTTACGACGTTACGATCTCTGTGCCCACCTTCACGGCGCTTCCCTCGGTCGGCGCCGAGGCTGCGCTGCACATTCACACCCATGTCAGCGACGATCAGATTGCACTCTTCGGCTTTCTCGACTCTCAGGAGAAGCGCCTCTTTGAGCGGCTGATTACTGTGAGCGGCGTGGGGCCCAAGCTGGCGATCAAGATGTTGAGCGGTTTGTCGAGCGAGCGGACTGTGCAGGCCATTCGCGGGCAGGATCACGCGCAACTGACACGGATTCCCGGCGTGGGCAAGAAGCTGGCCGAGCGGCTGGTGGTGGAGCTGAAGGACAAGCTCGATGACTTTGCCGTTGCACCCGCGCAACCTTCTGTGCAGGGGCCGGCGGCTGAGGACGTGCTATCGGCGCTGGTGAATCTGGGCTACCAGCGCGCTGCCGCCGAGAAGGCCATCGAACAGGCTATCGCCAAGGACAAAGCACTCGCCGCTGATTTTGACGGGCTGTTCAGAGGCGCGCTGAAGGTGATCCGCTAGCCACCTGCGGTGGGCTGTCGGTATCCGGCGGTCGTTGCGCTACACTTTTCTTGTCATGGTTTCCAAACACAGCAACGCTGCATCACCCGCACACCTTCGCCCTGAGGGGCTTGTTTTTCTCCGCAATCTCAAGCGGCACAACGACCGCACGTGGTTTACGCCGCGCAAGGCCATCTTCGAGGCGGAGCTGAAGGAGCCGATGCTGGCCATCATTCGCAAGGTCAGCGAGGCGATGGAGAGTTTTGCGCCGGCCTATGTGCGGCCCGCGGAAAAATGCCTTTTCAGAATTTATCGCGACACGCGCTTCAGCGCTGACAAGAAGCCTTACAAAACGCATGTAGCCGCCTGGTGGATGCTGGAAGGGCTGAAGAAGACCTCCGGGGCGGGATTTTATTTCCACGTTGACGACAAGGAAGTGATCATCGCCGCCGGGGCATGGATGCCGGAGAAGGATCAACTGGCCGCCATACGCCATTGGCTGCTGGAGCATCATCTAGAGTTCCGAAAAGTCCTGCGGACGGCGGCGATTCGGAAGACCTTCGGCGAATTCGAAGGCAACGCGCTGACGCGGCCGCCGAAGGGATTTCCCTGCGAGCATCCGGCGATGGATTTGATTCGCTGCCGGCAGTGGGGGCTGAGCACATCGCTGCCCGCCAAGTCGGCGCTGAAGGCGGATTTTGCAACGGTACTCGCGCGGCATTTTCGGCTGGCGGCGCCGGTGGTGGATGCACTGAATACACCCATCAGGACAGCATCGACGCCGCGCAAGAAGGTGCTTTTCGGGCTGGATTAGGGTTTGAGGTTTCCCACCAATTTCACAATTGAAAAAGCAGATCCTTCGACTGAGCTCAGGACGAAATGGATGGGGCACAGGGGCGACTTTTCAGGCGAGATTCTTCAGCGGAATACCCAAGCAAACAGGCAAATCCCGGTGTAAATAGGCAAAAACAGAAGAAAATAGTATAAAACTCACAGAATAATGGGAAAAACACTACTTTTTGCCTTGACTTTGCACCTTCAAATGTTGCAAGGTAACGAACGACGGGTACTCCGACCCGCATGAATACAAGGGTTTCGCGCAATCGTTGCATGACTCCCCCCATGCGGAACGCATTTCGCGGCGGATTCCCAGGCAAGACCGGCGCGCCCCAGGGCATGCCCGAAAAGGAGATCAGACAATGGCAACAGGATTGACAAAAACCGCACTGACTCGGCAACTGGCCGAGAAACTGGAATTGACCAACAAGCAAGTCGCAGCCTTCATCGACCTTCTGGCAGAGACGGCCATCAAGGAAACCAAGAAGAACGGCGTATTTGTGATTCCCGGCATCGGCCGCCTGGTGAAGGCGGAGCGCAAGGCCCGCATCGGGCGCAACCCGCAGACCGGCGAGGCCATCAAGATCAAGGCCAAGACCGTGGTCAAGTTCCGCGTGGCCAAGGCCGCCAAGGACACGATCGCCCCACCGAAGAAGTAGTAACCCTGGACCGAGGAGTACAAAGGGGAGAAGCCTCAAGGGCTTCTCCCCTTTGTTTTTTCGAACTAATCCACCGCTCCAATTGTCAGAGGATTGAGGCGCGGCTTCAGAGAACTGGAATCCACGTCATATTGCCAGCGCACCGGCATGGTAGCCAGGATTCCCGGAGATGACTGATCAAACGCGCCGGGAACACTCAATAGCGTGCCGGCATCGAT
>CAWDQS010000226.1:0-23953 GCA_963804295.1 uncultured Acidobacteriaceae bacterium | reverse complement strand
ACCGTATTGCGCACCTTTGAAGTTGGCCACGTAGAAGTTGCTCGTCGGAAGGTGATCGGCGCCGCTGACAGTACTGACGAGATATTGACCGTCCGGCGAAACCTGCGTCATGAAGGCGACCCGATTCAACTCGTATTGCATATCATGCGAGGGATTCCACGAGACCATATCCTGATTGCGAATCACAATCTCCTGCTTGATTGGCACCAGCGCATACAGTCCCTTGTCATTATGCGGGCCATCCATATCCATGCCCATGGTTTTGCCATCGCGCGAGAAGGAGTGGCAGTTGGCGCAGGTGTGGATATTCTCCAGCACCACGCGGCTGGAAGGCTGCGAAACGTCACGCAGGCGCCACTTGATCAGCGGAATGGCGTTGGTATCGAGCGGCTTGATGACGCCTTTCTCTGTCTGCGAGGGCATCAGGGGCACATCGCGATAGAAGATCGGCGCGCCCAACGGATCCTTCGAGGTTGTAATCGCCACCTGCCCCCGCGAAACCCCATCGTTGCCGTTCAGTCCGGTAATCGACACCGTTGCCGCACCGGCTGCCGAGTGCTTCTTGATCGTACTCCAGGTAACGCTATCCGGTATCCAGGTATGAGCGGAGGCCTGCTCCGGCGTCAGCTTGGGCAGTTCGTTGTTCGCGGAGATGCATTTCTTGTCGATCTCGCCAATCTTGAGTCCTTCGCCTTTGGATTGCGCGTGAATCGCCGCCGTGCCGTCGGCAAAGGAGATGTCAATGCGCCAGTTGGCCGCGTTTTGGGCAGCATCATGCCAGATGAAGGTGGGCGGCGTAATCTCCGGAGGGAAGATCGAACCCTGCAACGGATAGTCGATCACAATCGCCGCGGGCTGCGAGGCGGCGGCGCGTCCGTCCACGATGATCATCATTCCGAGAATCGCGGCGGACAGAACGGTGATAGTGAAGATGAGTAGGATTCGCTTCATGGGCGTATCTCCTGGATACGATGTGTGAATAATACCAGATGCCGTCTTCGTTCCAGGTGGCTCATGCTCGAACGCCGCAAGGCCGCTGCGCGCACAATGGAAAGGGGATGCCGGCTTCGGCACCCTCTTCCCGCGATCGTGTTTTGCATGGACGGCGCTACAATTCTTACCTTGCATGATCGTAACCAAACAGCGAGCGAAGTAAACGAGCATGGATTATTCACCGGTATTTTGTTGGACGGTTAATACTACGGTTTTAGATGGAAGGTAACGGAGAGATCAGTGGCCTTAAGACCCTTGAAAAAGAGTAATTATGATGGGCCTTCAAGCCCGGGCCTTTGCTTTTTCCCGAAACTCATTCATCTTCAACTGTAGTACTATGGAACCTCCGCATAAGTCGATACATAAAATGACACGGCTTCACAGTCTGCGGAAAAACTCCGTGGTCTGACGGCGGTCACTGATTTTTGTCTTGAATTGCTTCATCAACGAGTCATACGTGGAAACGATCAGAAGCAGGCGTCGATGTTCAGCTATTTATCCTTGACTCTGCGCATTCCGGCCGCTCATCCGTCGCGGCAGATTCGCGCGTTGGTGGACCGCGCACTTGAGCGCATGGATGCCAAGTTGGCGAAGTTGTATTCCGGCACCGGCCGCCCATCGATTGCCCCCTAGTGGCGGCTGCGGGCCATGCTGTTGATGGTGCTCTATTCGATCCGCCGCGAGCGGCAGTTGATGGAGCAGATGAATTACAACCTGCTCTTCCGTTGGTTCCCACCCCAGCGACGAAGACCTGTCGCTGGGAGCCCGAGGTTCGTCGGCATGGAGATGGACGACGCGGTGTGGGACATGACGGTGTTCACCAAGAACCGCGAGCGGTTGATCGAGGCGTGGTGAGTCAATTGAAGCGCCGGCCTGTTAGGGCCGCAGTGTGCCTGGAGGCCGGAAAAACGGCTTCCAGGGGCGAAAAGAAAGGAGGAAACGGCAGCAAGACAGGCCGCAATGGGCAAAAATCCGGCTCCGAGATGAAATTGGGCTGGAATCAGGGTTTTTCCGCAGCCTCTGGAGTCGTGCAGTGACGCTTCTTACGGCTTCGATGGCATTTTTCGCAAGATGTAAAGTCGTGCAGTGACACTTCGTGCTACGTCATTTGCCTTTTCCGCAACCTGTCAAGCACACATTGATTTTGGTAGTGTCTCAGTTTGAAAGTGCGGTCATCTCTTAGAGCGTCCAAACGTGGTCGGATATGCCTGCTTCCATGCTGGGGTAACACGAAGAGTCTTGTGAACTCTGGTGAAGTTGTAATGCAGGAAGTGAATTGCGACGGCGTAGGCGTGGTTTTCAAACTTCTTTGAGAATCCGTTTGTCAGCCGAGTGAACCGGCACATCGACATACGCATGGTGAGGTTCTGGCGCTCGACATAGGACGTGCTGACATGAGCCGGGTCAGGATCGCCGCTTACAACCTTCATGTCAGACCCGATGCATTTTGCAGGGCTGTAGCGGCGCTGCTTGGCATCGGTCGGAGCGCCATATATCTTCTGCAATTGAGCGTAGTCAACATCACCGCCAAACGCATCTTCAACCGCCTCCAAGTACGCCTTGTGGCCGTCAGTGGTCAGTTGCACTTGTCCACGGATGCGATTCGCGCAGTCTTGCATGAAGTCGTGCGCCAGCTCCCTAATCTCTACTTCCGGATACTCACCCGCGTTTTACAGCAACGCCCAAATAATATACGCTCATTACTCACGCTTTATGGAGATGAAATCCACAATGAGTGATCCGATCTCGCCGGAATCCGCGCTTTTGAGCCTGCTTAACCGGGCTCGCCAGGCCGCGCTGCATGCCTACGCCCCCTACTCCGGCTTCCGGGTGGGTGCGGCGCTGCGGCTCTCCAATGGGGAAATCGTCACCGGCACCAATGTGGAGAATGTGAGCTTTGGACTGACCATCTGCGCTGAGCGCAGCGCATTGGTTCATGCTGTTTCCCAGTTTGGGCCTGAAATCCGCATCGAATCCGTCGCCATTGCCAATTTGAACAGCGTTGCCAGTCCACCCTGCGGCGCCTGCCTCCAGGTGCTGGCCGAATTCATCCTGCCCGATGCGCCGGTCATCTTCCCCTCCACCGACGGCGACCGCAAAATGACTTTTATCGAGCTGCTGCCGCTGGCCTTTGAGATGAAACTGAAATAAGGCCGTGTCTGGAAGAGGAAATGCTGACCCGTAGTTGTGCCCGTCATCACCCTGGGACCGGCGGTCATCTACTAAGATGTATTCGAGGAGTTTGAAAACTATGCCCCGTAAAGCACTGATTGCCGCCAATTGGAAGATGTACAAGACGCCCGCCGAAGCCAAGGCGTTTATCGATGCCTTTTTACCGCTCGTTGCCGGCCACACGCGGGACGAGATCGCCCTGTTTCCCTCACCGGTGCTGCTGCCCACGGTGATTGCCGCCGCCAAGGGCTCGAATGTGGCCGTGGGCGCGCAGAACATCCACTTTGCCGAGGAGGGCGCTTACACCGGCGAGACTTCGGTGGGCCAGCTCAAGGCCGTGGGCGGCACACATACGCTGATCGGCCACTCCGAGCAGCGGCAGTACTTTGCCGAGACCGACGAAATCGTGAACAAGAAGCTGCACACCGCGCTGAAGCATGGGCTGATTCCCGTGGTTTGCGTGGGCGAAGTGCTGGCGGAGCGCGAAGCGGGCAAGACGGCCGCGGTACTCACCACGCAGATCACCGTAGCTTTGGCGGGCATCACGGCTGAGGAAGCCAAGCCAATTGTGATTGCTTACGAGCCGGTTTGGGCCATCGGCACGGGGAAGACCGCGACGCCGGAGATGGCCGTGGAGGCGCACAAGATTATCCGCGCCGAAGTGGCCAAGCTGCTGGGGCCAGTTATTGCGGCCAATATCCGCATACTGTATGGCGGCAGCGTGAAGCCGGATAACGCCACCGCGCTGATCGGCGAAGAAGAGATTGACGGCGCACTGGTGGGCGGCGCCAGCCTCAAACCGGATTCGTTTACGGCCATCGTGAAGTACTGAAATGCAGCTATAGCTTAATGCCCCGGCTCTTCTGCGAGAACCGGGGCATTAAATTATTCGGCCTGTTGGCCTACATCGGCTGCCGGCTGGTTGCTGATCCGCTAGTACGGCTACCGGGGATGCGGCGCATGGCATAAACTCCGATCCCGCTCAAGGTTCTTATGCCAATTAAAACGAACCTCTGCTGCCGCCGCATAATTCCACCGCGTGCCCCAAGGCTTTCGTGACACGGTTAGCGGTGTCTCCGTCGAAAAAGAAGAAATAGAACTCTGCCTTTTCCTTCGCGCGCACAATCAGGTCGATGACGGGCGGATCGACCTTCGCGTTCCATGTGGGGTGCCCAGCGGCCGTATCATTGTTGTTCTGGCGCTGGTCGCCCGTGATCATCGTAATGTCCTGCACATCATGCAAGTTAAATGAAGCATCGCTATCGGAGATCTTAACGCCGTCTCGGACGATGATGTAGTGATAGGCGATGGTGCAGGCCGACGCGTCGGCAACCACTTTGCCGGCCTCGAAAATGAACTGATAGGTCCAATTCGTATTATCGGCGCTGTCATGATAATGCGTAGTCCAACTCATCTTGCCTTGTTCATTCAACCTGGCCTGCAGGAACTGCATGGTCACGGCAAGCGAAGGTCTGTTGCCGGCGGTCTGGGGCGGGGGCTGGACAGGCTGCTGGGCGATGGCCGCGGAGAATGTTGTCAAAACAAGTACGGAAACGAGAATGCACAGAGTTTTCATTGGAATGAATTGCTCCTTTTCTAGACTTGTTCAAAAGGGCTCCTTGTTGCCTCCGCCGCAGAGTTCGACGGCATGGAACATGGCATTGGCAATGCGCTCGGCCTGTTTTTTGTCGACAAAACTGAACCCCTCCTCATTGTCCCCGGCGGTTCGCATAATCACCAAATAAACTTGCGGGTCGAATTTCATGTGGAGGGTTTGTTTTACTTCAGGGTACGCCTTCTCCCTCTCAAAAATCAGCTTCTCATGTTCGCCGTTGGTCAGCATGGAGAGGCCCAGCACATCGCGCAAGCTGAACGTAACGTCTTCATCGTTCACCACGCCGCCATGCATCGATCTCCACAAGTGATAACGAATGGCGCATGTGGCGGGATCGGCAATCACTTTGCTACGTTCTTCAATGTACTGAGAGACGCCATTGCCTTCCTCTTTGTCAAAGATATGAACCACAAAGCTGAGCTTGCCAACCGCATTCAGTTCTTTCTGAATGAGCTGCATGGTGGCGGCCAGAGACGGCCCTTGGCCGGCGGGCTGGAGTGGCGGAGCGGCGGGCTGCTGGGCAAAGGCTACCGAAAAGACAGTCAAAATCAGAACGAAAACGATGGAGCGCGGGGATTTCATCATAAAATCACTCCTACCTTAAAACTTATCCTTGTTGCCGCCACCGCAAAGTTCGACGGCATGGAGCATGGCTTTGGCGACGCGGTCGGCAAGATTGGCGTCGGAAAAATAGAAGCTGCTCTCCGCACCATGTGGATGACGCGCGACCAACACAGTGATGGGCGGGTTGGTGGATAGAACGATGGCGCTGCTGCCCCTCGTTGCATACAATTCGTTTCGGCACTGTTCGAAGGGTTTGAGCGTAATCTCCTGGACATCGCGCAGCGTGAAGACCTCATTCTCATTCTTGGCCGTAGGGATTCGCTTCTCCCAATACGGCGAACCCTGATTGGTTGTCTTCCAGTGGTAGGAGATACGGCACTGGCTCTGGTCAGCTACAACATTACTGATCTCGTTTTGTATGGTTTGGCTCCATGTACTCCCGTTGCTGTCGCTGCTGGTGTCCTGAAGAATCGCGAGGAAGCTGACATTGCCGTGGTTATTCAGCATTTCTTGAATGAAGCGCATGGTCTCGGCTAGGGATGGATCGGTGTCTACTGGAACGGCAGCGGGCGCCTGCTCGGCAGGAGCCGAGTTCTGCGCGAGAATGGCTTTCAGTTCGGCTTCTGTTGCGCCAGCCTGTTTGAGCGTGACCAGCGCATCGATGGAGGTGTCGAACTTATCCGTGATGGCACGAATCTTTTCGAGGATCACGCTCTCCGGCATTCCCACCTGCAACAGCTTCAGCACCGCGGCGTTGGCAGGCGCATCGTTTGCGGGTCTGGGCGGGGGCGCAACTGACTGCTGCGCTGAAAGAGTCATAGCAATGCCACACAAAAAGAACGCTGCAAGCCAGTACCGCATCTTCATGATTTGGCTTCCTTTTACGGCAAAGGCGAAAACAGGGATTTCTCTCTGTTTCCGCCTGCGATTTGTGGATTCATTGTTCTCCACCCTTGCACAAAAACAAAATCGTGGCGAGGGTGGGACACCCAAACATAGTTGGTCCGCAAAATCCGCGCTAATGCGCTATCGGCGGGGTGGCGGCGAAGGCCGTTTGTGTGATGCTGGTTTCGGCCTGGTCGGCTTGTTGCTGCTGAGAATCGAGCAGCGACTGCACATTCTCTGTGTCCGCCGGCGGCTCATCGGCGGGTACGGGAGGCGGGGTTATGGCGGCCATCGGTGCGGCAGGCAGTCCGCCCTTACCCTGCTGGTCGCGCAGCGCCTGCAAGCCGGAATCCAGTTGGGCACGGAAGTTGTTCTGCATCTCCTGGAGGCTCTCCAGCGGCAGAGAGACAGTAAGCCCGAAGACGCAATCGCCTTTGCGGCTGCTGAGCACTACCAGATCGGCTGTTGAGGCTCCATCGGGCGGCGCGGCTGTCAGCTTGATCACGTCTCCAGCCGAGAGCGCGCATTGCTGGCCGTCAGTAGTGGTGACATTCTGGATCTGGTCCACCACAAAGAGATGGTTGGGCACCAGCACCTGGGGCAGTCCATCGAGCGCGGGCGCCTGATCGGGCTTGGCGGCAGCAGCGTTCTCGAAGGCCAGTTGCTGCCTAACCTCTTCAGCGATCATCTGCTTGATATCCGGCGAGATGGGTGTGTCAACCGAGGCAGTTGTTTGGTCGCCGTCTTGCGGCGCATCCGCGACTGCTGCATTTTCGTCGGCCACCTGCCCACCACCGGCGGGGCAACTGGCTGCTCCTGCCTGGACCCCCTCGTCGAAGCTGTCGGCCAGTGTTTCACCCAAATAGTAGTCGGCGAGCCAGTTTGCGCCGCTCTGGTAGGAGTTCGAGGGATCGAAGAATCCCGCGTTGCAGGTGAGCCAGGCTGAACTCGCCCATCCCCACATATAGGCTGCCGGGGAGTCCCAGGGGTAGTAGGCCCATCCATAGAAGGCCGGAGCGTAAGTGTAGCGCGGGACATAATGATTGAACTCCCTGCCGTGAAAGCTGTAGTGGGAGTATTCGCGCGTGAAGCGGTGGTCCCCATGCACGTAGGTCCGCTGAGTGTAGTCGTGGCCGTGGTAGCTGACTGCATGCTCGAAATATCCGCGGTGCGCTCCGGTGGAGACCAGCCGGCTATGGTCAGGACGCTCGCTGATGATGGTTCTTTGCCCGCGCGGACCGTGTGCGATGTCGACTTGAGACGTATGCACGGAGGCCAAATGGCCATCGCCGCGGAAGGTGGCTGTTTGCCCGTGCCCGCTGTAAGAGGCCAGTGTGCCGTTGGGACGCAGATTGAAGTTGCGGCCGTTGGAGGCGGTCACGGTCAGACTCTTATCCGGATGAACGGCTACCTGCCCGGAGGGAATCGGCCGGTGGTTGACGCCGCCCAGGCCGCCGCGCGCGGTGTTCACCTGATGCAGCACTGATTGCGATCCGGCGGGCGTAAGCGTGGAGCTGCCCGTGCCGAATTTGCCGCCTGTCGCGGGCGCTGGAATGCTGTAAACGGCATGAGTGCCGTTGCTGGCCGAAGTTACCGGCGAATTGTTCCGCGGCGTAACGGAGTTGCTGCTTGTAGCGCTTGGGGATGGAGGAGTGTTGGTGTTGACGTGTACAGCGGGCGGGGTCGCCGGGGTGTACGTGCTGGCGTGTGCAGCAGGCGGGGTTGCTGGTGTGTAACTTGTGCTGCTGGAGGAGGAATGAGGCGTGTATATGGTAACCCCGTTGTTGCTTCTCACATCTGCCCCGCTGACAGTGGTGTTGCCGGACGGATGAGATCCATTGGGAACGCCGGGAGTGTAGGTGTGCGGGGTATAGGTAGTGACGCCCGAAGAGGGATGAGGGTTGGTTGTGTTCCCGCCGGACGGCGAACCCGGCGTGTAGCTGTGCACCGGGGTCGATGGAGACGGATGATAGGCCGGAGACGACGGAGCCGGGTGGTAGGCCGGGGCTGGGGGGTGGTAGGACGGGGCTGGCGGATGGTATGCCGGAGCCGGCGGGTGGTAGGCCGGAGCCGGTGGGTGGTAGGCCGGAGCGGGTGGATGATAGGCCGGTGCTGGTGGGTGATAGGCCGGTGCTGGTGGATGGTATGCCGGGGCTGGCGGATGGTATTGAGCCGATGCCATCACAGAAGACGACAACAAAACTGAAACCCAGAGCAAGGTACTACTCACACGCGTAGAACTCTTCATTTCCGCCTCCGGAGTGCCATTTAGGTGTTATGTCAGCAAATCCACCATTCTAACCCGGTCGAAAGTCTAAAGTTGCTGTGAATCGAAGATAAATCACTTCAGCAACAAATGTCCGGTGAAAGTTCCACTATTCGAGGGAATCGGCAGGCAACGACCAACCTTCTTTCTCGCCCTTGTTTTGCTCCTTGAGCCAATCCATGAGCGGCTGGAAGTATTCGACGATGGCCGAAGCGTCGGCTTTATCACTGCCGGTCATAGCTTTAAGAGCCTCCGTCCAGGGTTTGGATGCACCCAACTCCAGCATTGCATTGAGCCGCGCACCCGCCTCCTTGGAGCCGTAGACCGAGCAACGATTCAGAGGGCCTTTATAGCCGGCGGCCTGGCACATGGCGCGATAGAACTGAAACTGGTAGACGCGGGCCAGAAAATAACGCATATAGGGTACATTGCCGGGAATATGATATTTTGCCCCGGGGTCAAAATCGGCCTCGGTGCGCTCGACCGGCGGGGCAATGCCCTGATATTTTTCGCGCAGAGCCCACCAGGCGCTGTTGTAATGTTCCGGGGTCACCTGGCCGGAGTAGACCTGCCAGCGCCACTTGTCGATGAGCAGGCCGAAGGGCAGGAAGGCAATCTTGTCCAACGCGGTATGCAACAACAAGGGAATATCGGCGCTGGGCGGGGGAACCTGGTCGATGAGGCCCAGCTTCTTGAGGTAATCCGGGGTGACGTTCAGCGCGATGGCGTCGCCTATGGCCTCGTGGAAGCCGTCGTTGGCGCCATTCTGGAAGAAGAAGGGCTGCTTGCGATAGGCCATTTGGTAGTAGTTGTGGCCCAGTTCGTGATGGACGGTGACAAAGTCGTCGGCAGTGGGCTGGAAGCAGGCTTTGATGCGCACGTCGCGCTGGCTGTCAATGTCCCATGCGCTAGGATGACATACCACTTCGCGATCGCGCGGATGGGAGAGCATGGAGCGCTGCCAGAAAGTGTCGGGAAGCGCGTCGAAACCGAGGGATTTGTAGAAGCCCTCGCCGAACTGGACCAACTGCTTTGGGTCTGTATTGCGCGCCTTGAGGATGTTGTCGAGGTTGTAGGGCAGTGGAGAGGCGGGCGGCGCGACCACGTCGTAGATGTTGCCCCACTCCTGCGCCCACATGTTGCCCAGCAGGTGGCCGGGAATCATGCCGTCGGGGCGGCGCGCGGCGGCGCCGTATTTCTCGATGAGCTTGCGGCGGACGTAGGTGTGCAACTCCAGATAGAGCGGTTCCACTTGTTTCCAGAGGCGCTCGATGTCGGCGGAAAACTCGTCGGGGGGCATGTCGTACTGCGAGCGCCAGAGTGCGCCGGTATCGGCAAAGCCTAACTCACGTGCTCCCTGGTTGCTCAACTCGGCCAAGCGCGCGTAGTCGCCGCGCATAGGCTTGCCGACGGCGTGCCAGCCTGACCAGAGAGCCGCGAGTTCTTTTGGATCATGGCTATGGGCCATCTTGACGCTGATATCGTCAATGCCCAGGCAGTGATCGGGATTCGAGTCAGGACAATACTTTCCGCGGCCATAGGCGGCGTCCAGCTCGGCGGCCTTCTGGGTGGTTTCAGCGCGCAACGCGGGGTCAGAGGGCGCGGGCAAACCAATGCCCAGCTTGAGCAGCAGCATCTTGCGCGTAGCATCGGGCGGCAGCGGGAGGCCGTCGAATTTGCGCGACTCGTAAATCAGAGCCGTTTGCCGCGCAATTGCCCGGTCGTTGGCCTCGGCTACTAAAGCAATGGTGTCGTCGGTGATGTAGGTTTCCTCGACCCACGAAGCGCGGGCCGCAGTAACATTCATCGCGGCCAATTCCTTTTCCGCGTTGTCGATAAAAGCGAGAGCCTCGGCTACAGTGGGCTTGGCTACGGGCTGAGTAGCAGCGTTTTGCGCTGGAGTGGATATGGTACAAAGCAGACCGGCGAGCGCCAGCAGGGTCAGAAGGATGGTATGTCTTGTGAATTTCATCGCACGGAAACTATAGAACATTGAGCGGCGTTCTGGAAGTGCCATCTCGCAGGGCCAAGGGTAGGCACTCGATTCGCAGAAAATACGGCCTGCCCCAAAGGAGGATACAATTGTGTCGTGAAAACTTGAGAGTATTTTTAAGGAGGTTCAACGCTTTGTGGAGAAATGCGCTGGTTTCGGCTTTTGGCGTATTGTTGTTCACGAATATACTGGTTGCAGCAAATGCAGAAGACATCGAGAAACTATCAAGTGGATGCTCGAATGGCGACCATAAAGCCTGTGAAGAACTGCGTGACGCCATCGGGGGTCTGACCGACCAGGCATTGCTGGCGAAGATCGCCATCGAGAACAAGAACTTGTCTATCCGCTGGGCCGCTGTCAAAAAGCTGACAGATCAAGAGCTACTAGCGAAGATCGCCATCGAGGATAAGGAATCGATTATTCGCAAAGCCGCAGTCGAGCAATTGTCCGACCAGACGTTGCTGGCGAAGATCGCCTTTGAGGACTGGGATGTTCTCAGGGCCGCCGTGGAGCAACCGACCGACCAGTCGCTGCGGTCACAGATATTCTTTGATGACCTGGATATCAGCGAGGCCGCCTTCAAAAAAATGACTGACCAGACGTTGCTGGCGAAGATTGCCGTCGAGGGCAAGAATCCACGCTTCCGCGAGGATGCCATCAAGAAACTGACCGATCAGGCGCTGCTGGCAGAGATCGCCGTTGAAGACAAGGATCCGAGTTTCCGCGAAGATGCCGTTAGGAGACTTACCGACCAAGACGAACTAGCAAAGATCGCTGTTGAGTCCAAGGATCCAATTATCCGTTCCATCGCCATTGCCTCAATCGATCAATCGAAAACCGCCTTAAAGCGCTTGGCAGACCTGAGTAATGGAATACCACCTTTTAATACCGGAAAGTCCATTGCTCGTATCAAACTGGCCATTCAAGAACGGAGCATTCAAAACCGTTTTCCCGGAGTTGTCTTCGCGGCACGTATTTCCAGTACATACCGGTCATATGGTTATGGAAAAGGGGCCGCGACGATATCGGGCGAACAAGTCTCGTTCGTGTTGAGTCAGGCGGGGAAGACTTTGGCCTCACGAGACTGGAATACCATCTTCCCCGGAGCAATAACGAGTCGCAATATTGGTTTTATCTACGCTGAAGTCCGCGGGGAGGAGCTACTGGTGGAACTATTGCGCAATCCGAAATTCATGCAAGACGATTTGGCCGAGCTAGTCTCGTCGGAGATTTCAGAACTCCGATTGGCTGCGAAGCGAAGGCTTGCTGAAATCCAGAACAATCCGAAATGACCTGCTCGCGGCAATTGTGTCTGGAGCGTGGTCCACATAATGCCTGAGTCATATACCGAACGCACTTTCTAAAAAAGCCGCTTCAGTTGTCGCCCTTGCCCGTACCGAAGAGTTTTTGCATCAGGCTGCGGTGTTCGGCGGGGTGGTCGCAGGTTTCCGTGGGCGCGGTACCCGCGAGGAAGGCGGCATTGAAGCTGTCCGGGCAGGTGGCGTCGCTGAGCAGGTTGCTGGTTCTGTCGATGGATACGATATCGACGCCCTCTGGCGGGTTGAAATGGTTGGTGTCGGAGTACTGTGGCAGGGCAACGGCCTTCTTCATGAACTCAGCCCAGATGGGCGCGGCGGCGTGCGCGCCTTCAATCTGCACGTCGGTGTAATCGTCGTTGCCCACCCACACGATGCAGAGCAGGTTGGAGGTGAAGCCTGCAAACCATGCGTCGTGGCTGGTACCGGTCTTTCCCGCTGCGGGAGCGAGAAAGCCTCGCGCGCGGACTACGGCGCCGGTTCCGTGATCGATGACGTTCTCCATCAGGCTGACGGTGAGATAAGCCACGCGTGGGTCCAGAATCTGTTTGGAGTCGGGCGAATAATCGGTGATGACGTCGCCGGTGGTGGTGCGCACGCTGGCCAGCATCCAGGGCTCCAGGCGCATGCCTCCGTTGGCGAAGACGGTGTAAGCGCCGGCCATCTCTAGCGGAGTTGCGTCATATGCGCCGATGGCCATGGCGGGAGTTCCGCGCGCGCTTTTGATGCCGGCGTCGCGGGCCAGAGCGGCCACGCGATCAAAGCCCACCATCGAGGCCAGGCTGATGGTGGCGTTGTTAAGCGAGTGTTGCAGGGCTTCACGCGCTGTCACCTGGCCAAAATACTCGTTTTCAAAGTTTTTCGGCGTGTACTCATATTCCGTGCCCGCTCCGTACGTGGTCTGTTCATCTTTCAAGATGGTGAGCGGAGAGAAGAGCTTGGTTTGACCGGGCAGGATGGTGCCCTCGGCGGCGGTGGCAAAGGCCGAGGCATAGACGAAGGGCTTGAAGATGGAGCCGGTGGGCCGCTTGGCCACGGCGTGATTCAACTGCGAGGCGCCGTAGTTGCGTCCACCGACGAGCGCTAGCACCTGGCCTGTGTGAGGATTGAGCGCCACCAGCGCCACCTGCGGATAGATGTAACTCTTGCCCAGCTTTTTATCACGGGCGTGCAGCTTGTCCACCTGCTCGTCCACAACGTGAATGGTGGCTTCGACCGCCCACGTGGCCTCGCGTTGCAGATCAGGATCGAGCGAGGTGTAGATGCGCAGGGCCTCGCCATTGAAGTCACGCTCGCCCAGCTTCTGCATCAACTGTTCATGCACCAGGTCAACGAAATAGGGCGCTTCGCTGGCGTCCACGCTGCCGGGAACCAGGTGCAACGGCTCCGCTTTGGCTTGCTCCGCCTGACCCTTGGTGATGGCGCCGGTTTCCACCATGGAATCGAGGACGAGATTGCGGCGCTCGATGGTGCGGTCCGCGTGATGGAAGGGATTGAAGTAGCTGGGCCGCTGAATGATGCCGGCCAGGAATGCGCACTCGGCCAGGTCGAGCTGATGCACATCCTTGCCGAAGTAAACCTGCGCGGCCTCGCCGAAGCCGTTGATAGAGAAGCTGCCGTGCTGACCCATGGGGATCTGGTTGGCATACATCTCGAAGATCTGCTGCTTGTTGAAGCGGTGTTCGAGCTGAAAGGCAACAACGATCTGAGAGATTTTGTAGCGAATGGTGCCGGTGTCGGCAACGATGAGCAGCTTGGCCAGTTGCATGGTGAGGGTGGAGGCTCCGCCGCGATGCTTGCGATCGCGAATCACATCATGCCAAGCCCAACTGGCTATGCTCAGGTAGTCCACGCCGCTGTGCTCGAAGTAGCGGCGATCCTCGATGGCCAGCACCGCGTTGATCAGATTCTGCTGAATCTCGTTGTAGGCGAGCAGGCGGCGCTTGGTTCGGTTGGCGTCGTCGCTGAGGCCGGTGATGAGCAGCGGCTCGAGTTCATAACTGGAAAGCGGCTGGCCATGATCGTCGGCGATAGAATCCACAACCCCGCTGCTGACGCGGATCGTCGCGCCGTCCTGCGAGTGGTAGGATTGCGGACCAGGGCGCACGGTGATGGTTTGCACGCCCACCTTGTAGGTTCCCATCGCGGAGGTCTCGGAGGCGCCATCGGCGGAGTAGCCGGCCGCACTCAACTTGTTGGCGATCAGCCGCACAGTGAGCTTTTGCCCCGGGCGCACCTCGCGCGGCGCGGCATAAATCTTGGCAGTGTTGGCAAAGATCGGCTGCTTCAAGCGGTCGTCCACAACGTGCTTGTATTTGATGTAAAAAAAGCCGAAGACCGCAAAAAATATCAGCGCGCACGCAGCAATGGTCCCCAGTCCGATGCGCAACAGCAGCGTTGCCATGGGATGCATGCCCGTGGGCATTTGGAATCTGATCTTCAATGCCATTGCCGCTCCTTGAAACAGTGAACAAATGAACAAGTGAATAAGTGAAAAGATTACAGCCGGGTATTGCTGTTACACTTCGACCGCTATCACAACGCATCTTCCTGGACGCGCTGCTTCACTTGCGCTATTACGTCCGGTAGAGCCACATCCACGCTGGTTGAAGTGGCGCGAGTCACCAGTTCCACTTTGCCCTCGACGGCTTTCTTGCCTACGTTGATGCGGAAGGGAATGCCTACCAGATCCGCGTCCTTGAATTTGACGCCAGCGCGCTCGTCCCGGTCATCCAGGAGCACGTCGAGACCGGCTGCTTCAAGTTCGGCGGCGAGTTTTTCGCCGGTTTCACGGAGCAACGCGTCGTTCATGTTGGTCACGGTGACTACCACCGTGAAGGGCGCAATGGAAGCCGGCAGCCAGAAACCGTTTTTGTCGTTTGATTGCTCAACGGCCGCGGTAAGAATGCGTTCGATGCCGATGCCGTAGCTGCCCATGATGGGCGTGATTTCCTTGCCGTTCTCGTCCAGCACTCGCGCGCCCATGGACTCGGAGTATTTGTAGCCGAGCTTGAAGATGTGGCCAATCTCGACCGCCTTGCCAACCACCAGTTTGCCGTTGCAACCACTCTTGGGGCAGGCTTCGCCTTCGTTGACGCTGCGAATGTCGGCGCTGAGGGTCCAGGAAAAATCGCGGCCGGGCGTGACGTTGCGCAGATGGTAGTCGAGCTTGTTCGCGCCGCAGACCATGTTCTTGCGTCCTTCGAGGGATTTGTCGACGATCACTGTCAGGCCACTCGACATGGCTTTTTCGGCTACTTGAAGACCTATTGGCCCCAAATAACCTCCGGGGCCGTGAAAGGTCTTCTCCAACTCATCCGCATCCATTGGACGAAGCGCAGAAATAGCCCTAGGTTTTCCGGCAGGCCCTGACGCCTGAAGCGCCGAATTTAAGACACCAAGGAGCTTGGCCTCGTTGACTTGATGATCACCACGAAGGAATATTGCAACCAATTGCCCACTACCTGCGTGTTGACCGGGCGCAGCTTCTTGGATTGTCCGCGTTTCCGCGACGTAAGCCACGCACTTGATGTCGGAGGACTCGGCCATCTTGAGAAAGGCCGCGATGTCGGCGATGGCGCCCATGCCCGGTGTGTGAATCAACTCTGGCTTGCCGTCTCCGGTTGGTTCTAACTCGACCAGCGGCTCAAGCAACGAAGTTGCCTTTTCGAGATTGGCAGCATAGTGGCAGACCGGACAGCTTGCGATCAAGTCTTCGCCGGCGTCGGTGTAGACCATGAACTCCTGCGACTGCGAGCCGCCCATGGAGCCTGAATCGGCCTCGACGGCTACGAACTTAAGTCCGCAGCGGGTGAAGATTCGGCGGTAGACGGCATCGTGCAGGTCAAAACATTTATCTAAACCAGCCTTGTCGATGTCGAAGGAGTAGGCGTCTTTCATGATGAACTGGCGGACGCGCAGGAGGCCTGACTTAGGACGAGGCTCGTCACGGAACTTGGTTTGAATCTGGTACCAGATCTGCGGCAACTGCTTGTAGCTGCGCAGTTCGCTGCGGGCGATGGTGGTCATGATCTCTTCATGAGTCATGCCCAGACAGAGATCCGCGCCCTTGCGGTCCTTGAGGCGAAACATGTTGTCGCCCATGCCGGTCCAGCGGCCGCTTTGCTCCCACGGCTCTTTGGGAAGCAGAGCAGGCAGGAAAAATTCCTGGGCGATTTTATCCATCTCCTCGCGCACGATGCCGATGATCTTGTTGATGGAGCGCTGGCCGAGGAAGAGGTAACTGTAGATGCCCGCGCCGAGTTGGCGGATGTAGCCGGAGCGGATGAGAAAGCGGTGGCTGGCCACTTCGGCGTCTGCCGGGGCCTCGCGAAGGGTGGGAATGAAGAGTTTGGACCAGCGTTGCATAGGGATTAGGGCGCGCTTTCTCGCCGGCAAACCGGCGCAGGACAATGAATATACGTCAAGGAACATTCTAAATGTTCCGGGAGTTGAATTGCCGCCGAATGTCTGTCACATACTCCAGATATAATCCGGAGATGGACACTTGCGTCCGCCCGACGGGTCAAACGGCATGAAAAGATTTCTGCGCCTGCTGCGCTACGGACTGCCTTACTGGTTCCAGTGGCTGCCGGGAGTGTTTCTATTAGCCATTGTGGGCCTGCTGGATGCTCTGCGGATGGCGCTCTTTGTGCCCATTCTCGGCGTGGTTCTTAGACCGAACAACCCTTCCAGCGCCCTCCCTCTGTTTCCCTTCGCTCCTCCACGATGGCAGTTCGATGTGCATGAGTTTGCCCCGCACTGGATGCATAATGCCTGGACGGTTGTAGCCTTCGCCCTGGTGGGCTCAACGATTATCAAGGGCCTATGCGACTATCTGGGCACTTACCTGGTGAACTACGCCGGTTTCAGCACCATCACCGATCTGCGCAACCACCTTTACGAGAGTACGCTGCGGCGCTCCTCCAGCTTCTTTCAAAAGCACGCCACCGGAACCATTCTATCCACGCTCATCAACGACGTGGATCGTGTGCAGGTTGCGCTCAGCTCGGTCATCAGCGATTTCTTGCAGCAATTCTTTACCTTCGTGGCCACAATGGCCCTGGTCATCATTCTTGGAGGACGTCTCAGCTGGGCGCTGCTGATCTTTGTACCGGTAGTGATCACTTCATCGCGGCGTATCGGCAGTTCAGTGCGTACGCGCACTCGCACTGGACAAGACAAGCTGGCCGAGATTCAAAACATACTGCATGAAACGGTAACCGGCAATCGCATCGTGAAGGCCTTTAATACTGAGTTGTGGGAGGTTGTGCGCTTCAAGAACGCGGCCCGGAGGCTCTTCCGCGCCAACCTGCGTAGCGTACGCATTCAATCCATTAGCTCTCCGCTGATGGACACCATCGGCTCTGTGGCCATTGCGCTGCTGCTATGGATTGGCCGCAACGAAATCATCCACGGTCGCACGTCGGCCGAAGTCTTCATCCCTTTTATCATTGCGCTCTTCAAGCTCTACGATCCGGTGCGCAAGTTTGCCTTTTTCTATAACAGCTTTCAACAAGCCATGGGCGCATCGATGTCGATCTTCGGCTTCTTCGACACCGAGGACGACGTGAAGGAGCGCGAGCATCCGGCGGTGCTGAAGGGCTTCAATAACTCCATTCAATTTTGCGATGTGGGCTTTTCCTACTCCACCGAGGAGGGCGAGCACCAGATACTGCACCACGTCGATCTCGATATGAACGCCGGCGAGGTGCTGGCGCTGGTTGGTCCCAGCGGCGCGGGCAAATCCACGCTGGCCAACCTGATTCCGCGCTTCTTCGACGTAACCGGCGGACGGATTCTCATCGACGGACACGACCTGCGCGACCTGTCGCTCTCCTCGCTGCGCCGCAACGTGGCCCAGGTTACGCAGGAGACGATTCTCTTCAACGACACGGTGCGCAACAACATTGCCTACGGTCAGCCGGAGACGCACATGAAGCTGGTGGAAGAGGCGGCGCGCAACGCACTGGCCCACGAATTTATTCTGGGCATGCCGCAAGGCTACGACACGGTGATTGGCGAGAAAGGATTCCGGCTCTGGGCGGCGAGCGGCAGCGGCTGGCCATTGCGCGCGCTCTGTTAAAGAACGCGCCGGTGCTGATTCTCGACGAGGCTACTTCGTCGTTGGATGCCGAAAGCGAATCGCTGGTGCAGGCCGCGCTGGCTAACCTGATGCAGAACCGCACGGTACTGGTGATCGCACATCGGCTGGGAACCATTCGCCGCGCCAACCGCATCGCGGTACTGGAAGACGGGCGCATCACCGCCATCGGACCTCACGAAGAATTGCTGACCACATCGTCCACCTATCAGCGGCTCTATCAATTGCAATTCATGGATGTGCCGGAAGAACAGGAAGTAGGGACTGGGGAATAGGGAATAGAAGACTTGAGTAGCAGAGGATGAAAATGGCGATTTATTCGATGACCGGATTTGCTCGGACTCAGGTTCGTGTGACCCTTCCCAATGAGGGCCAGCTCAGTTACACGCTCACGTTGAAGAGCGTGAATCACCGCTTTCTCGACGTGCAACTGCGCTTGCCTTCGGGGCTGGACGCGCTGGAGATGGAGATACGCAAGGCAATCAAGGATAACCTGATTCGCGGCCACGTGGATCTGACGCTCTCCATTGAACGCGGCAGCCAGCAAACGGCTGGATATAACCGGGAGCTGGTGAACGGATACCTGGCGGCATTTGCGGCGGCGCGCGAGGAACATGGGCTGGGCGGCCAGCCGGATCTGAATACGATTCTGCGCTTGCCCGGAGCATTGCAAAGCGACAATCGCTCCAACGGCGATGAGGAGCAGATCGCTCTGTCGGAAAGTGTGCGGCGCGAAATTGGGCCTTTGCTGGCGCAGTTGAAGACGATGCGGGCACGCGAGGGCGAGACACTGGAAGCGATTCTGCTCGGCACGCTGGACCGGCTGGCCGAGGCTACTGAGGGAGTGGCGGCGATGCGGTCGGAGGTCGAGGAGCGCTATCAGGCCCGGCTTACTGAGCGGCTGCTGGCGGCCACCGGGCCAGAGTTCAATCGGCAGAGATTGCTGGAGGAGGTTGCGGTGCTGGTGGAGCGCAGCGACATTGCCGAGGAACTGGAGCGCATGACGATGCACATCGGCCACTTCCGCGAGTTGCTGGCGGCAGGAGGCGAAGTGGGTAAAAAGCTCGACTTTCTCCTCCAGGAGATGAATCGCGAGGCCAACACCATGCTCTCCAAGACTGGCGGCGCGGGCGGCAAGGGAACCCGCATCACCGAATTGGGGCTGTCTATGAAGTCGGAGATAGAAAAGGCCCGCGAACAGATTCAGAACGTGGAATAGAATGATCGGCAATAAGGCCGATGCTCATTTGGGCTGTGGTTCAGAGGTGAGGATAGGCAGATGAGAAAGTTGATTTTGTCTGGTTGGAATCTTGGATTCAACAAAATCGGCCTAACAAAGCTATTACAGACGGATCTCGGATATTCCCTTTCACACGCGAAGGCAATTACAGATGCCGTACTTGGAGACCAACCTGTGACGATCGACCTGAAAGATATTCAGGTCGATCAAATGGTAATTAAGCTAAATAAACTACGAGTGAAGTTTGTGTTGAACAATGACGCTGGCACCGCGGTTACGGAGGAGTGATGGCCAGCTATTGCCTATCCCTTTCAAACCGATAAACTCTGGGAAGGTTCTTAGAGGATAATTGCATTATGGCAGGAATTCTCTTCATCATTTCGGCGCCATCGGGCTCGGGCAAGAGCACGCTGGTGAATGAGGTGCGCAAGCAGTTGACGGGAATCGAGTTTTCCGTCTCCTGGACGACGCGCCCACCGCGCGGCTCTGAGCAGGACGGACGCGAATATCACTTCACCAGCCGCGAGGAGTTTGAGCGGATGGCGGCCGCGGGAGAGTTTATGGAGTACGCCGAGGTCTTCAGTAAAGACCTCTACGGAACGCCGCGCTCGTCGCTGGAACTGGCGCGGCGCGAGGGGCACGACTTGGTGCTGGACATCGATGTGCAGGGGGCGGCGCAGGTGCGCGCCTCCATGCCCGAAGCGGTGAGCATCTTTGTTCTGCCGCCGAATCCCAAGGTTCTGCGCACGCGATTGCGCAATCGCAGCCGCGCCGAGGGCGTGGTGGACGAGGCAGAGGTCTTCCGCCGCCTGGGCGAGGCGCGCAAGGAGATTGAGAATTATCGCGAATACGGCTATATTTTGGTCAACGACATATTGGACCGGGCAGTGGCGCAACTGGAAGCCATTGTGCTGGCCGAACGGTTTTTCCGGAACGCCGAGCCAATCGCGTTCCGTTCGCACCGAGTGCTGGAGGTAGCCGCGGGTTGCTTGCAGATTAACTCCGCGGAGCGGTTAAAGCCCGTGCTCGATGCCTTCGGGATTGGCCGTCCCCCAGACCAGCAGCAGTTTATCTTTGGAGAGGACTCAGATGACGATTGAAACCGGCTTCGACTCGAACTATCGCAAGGTGATGGTGGCCGCACGCCGCGCTCGCCAGTTGCAGAGCGGCTCCCACGCCCTTGTAACCACCCAGTCCACCAAGCCCTGCCGCATCGCGCAGGACGAGATCAACGCGGGCAAGATAGCCTACGTCAAAGCCGATGTGCCGGTGGTCAAACCGGTGATTGATGGCCCGGCTATTCCGATACTGGCCGGCTAGTATTTTCCGCATCTTTCCGGGTTCGCGCGGGGTGAAGCAGCGGGCGGATGAGACCGTCATTTGACTGTGGAGTAAAGACGTTGGCGCAATCGCTCGATTCCGCAACCCGCCATGCCTTACAAGCCCGCATCCGCTTCTACCGCGATCTTGGCCTCACGGAGTTTTACCGCCGTCCCGTGGACCCGGAACTGCTGGCCACATTCACTGCTATGGCTGAAGAATCCCAACCTGAGTCCGCGCCGCAGAAGTTTCAATTGCCCGAATCCCAGCCAGAATTCCAGGAGGAGCAGCTCATTTCACCTCGCAGACCATTTCCAAATGCCCCCGCAATCGCTGACGCCGTACCCGCGTCGGAGCGCGGCGCCGCGATGCAACTGATCCGCGAAGAACTTGGCGAGTGCACCCGCTGCGCGCTGCACAAGGGCCGCAACAAGCTGGTATTCGGCGACGGCTCGCCGGTGGCGCGGCTGATGTTTGTGGGCGAAGGGCCGGGCGCAGATGAGGATGCGCAGGGATTGCCGTTTGTGGGCAAGGCGGGGCAGCTCTTGAACAACATGATCGCGGCGATGGGACTGAAGCGCGAAGAGGTCTACATCGCCAACGTGGTCAAGTGCCGTCCGCCGGGCAACCGCGTCCCGGAGCAGGAAGAGGGCGCGACGTGCTCGCCGTATCTCTTCCGGCAGATAGATGTTGTTCGACCGGAAGTGCTGGTCGCGCTGGGCGCAACCGCGGCTACATGGCTCTTAGGTACGCGCCAACCGCTGGCCGGGCTGCGCGGACGTGTGCATCGCGTTCGTGGAACCAAGCTCATCGTTACCTACCATCCGGCTTATTTGCTGCGCGATCCCCGGCAGAAGAAGGAAGCCTGGGCCGACTTGCAGATTGCCATGCGCGAGTTGGGACTCAAACTGCCGGCAAAAGGCTGAGGAATTTGTTGGGGCTATTTCGTAGTCCGATGTATGGACTGAAGCTCTAGCTCACTTACTTCTTACGTGAAGCAGCGACGGATTTCACGATCAGCTCTTTCAGCACCTTTTGATCCACATCGGAGAGCTTCTTGATGTACACACAGCCCTTGCCTGTGGTGTGCTTTCCGAGCCGGGTCAGCAGGGCCTCGGCGTTGCTGGCGCCTCTCATTCCATACAAAACCGTTGCCGGCTTGCGCGGCGAGAAGCCAACGATCGGCATATCGCCCTCACGTCCGCTGTCGTATATGTAGTGGTAACTGCCGAAGCCTACGATTGAAGGCCCCCACATCTTCGGCTCTTCGCCCGTGGCGCTTTGCATCAGCTTGACTAGTGCCAAGGCGTCCGCGCGCTTGGTCTCGTCGGCAATCGCGCCGATAAACGCCGCCGCGCTGACGGCAGTCTGCTTGGTTTTGTTTTCAGCCATAGATGACCTCTAAATATTTGATTCCAATGAAATGCAGCGGATTCTGCGTTTTGGGCCGAAAATCGAGGCTGAGAAGCGCGATCGGCACCCCGCACAGTTTCACAGTTTCACAGTAAATAGGGGGGGTGGGGGGCGCCCTTTCCTTCACAGTCTCACAGTTTCACAGTAAATAGGGGGGGTGGGGGTACCCTTCTCAGGTACGGACCGGGGGCATCGTTGACAGATTGGACCGGGGGCATGGCTGACAGATTGGACAGGTTTCAGAGTAGCAGGATGCTGTAAATAATCTGCAAATTCCATTTCCTGCGATGACGCCGATTGCACCGGCGGATTACTCGGCAGGCCGGGGCCAGCGCGCCTCGACGGTGGTGCCGATGCCGCCGCGGGGACGGAATTCGCCGCGCACCACGGCCCAGACAGGGTCGCAGGCCTTGACCACGTCCTCCAGCACCTGGTTGACGATGTTTTCCTGAAAGATGCCTAGGTTGCGATAAGAAAACAGGTACTCCTTGAGCGATTTCAACTCCAGGCAACGCTGGCGGGGCATATAACGGATGGTCAGGACGCCGAAGTCGGGCAACCCGGTTTTTGGGCAGACGGATGTCAGCTCTGGGTCATCTATGAGGATTTCGTAGCCGGGAAACTGGTTTTGCCAGGTTTCGATGGCCGGAAATCGGAAATCTAGACCGGCTTTGGCGTGATCGTCGGTGTAGCGAGGTTCAGAAGCCATGCATTGATTTTACGAGACCGAGGAATGGCTGGCTAGAAATTCAATCACTTTAACTCTTCGGACCTGAATGTGAGTCTTATATACTGTCTCTGGTTGACTGAATGACACAAGAAAGAAAGCAATTGGCCCGGCTCTGGTTTTGGAGAGGCTCGGCCGTCCTTCTGATCATCGTTTTTTTTACGGTACGTGCCCTGACCAGGGAGCGGCTGCGGGTGCATGTAGCCGAGGCGGCACACACGCAACTGGTAAGCACCATCAGCACCAACGGCCGGGTTGAGCCGGAGGTGAAGTACGAGCTTCACAGCCCGCTTGCGACTACGGTGAAGGAAGTGTATGTTCAGCCGGGCGACCAGGTATCGGCGGGCAAGCTACTGATGGTGCTGGACGACTTGCAGGCTCGTGCCCGCGCGGCCTCGGCCGAGAGCGGCGTGAGGGCGGCGCAGGCAGGGCTGGAAGCGGCAACCCATAACGGGACCCAGCAGGAGCGTCAGATGGCGGCTGCCGACCAGACGCGCGCGCGGCTGGAGTGCGACGAGGCGCGCCGCAACCTGGAAACGCTGACCAAACTCAACTCGACCGGGGCGGCTTCGTCCAGCGAGGTGACCGCGGCCCGGGAACGGCTGGAGACGGCGGAAGCCAATATGAAGGCCGTGGAACAGGGCACAGTCAATCGCTATTCGCCGGCAGAGGTGGAACGGGCGCGAGCCGCGCTGGCCGACGCGGAAGCCAGCCTGATGGAGGCGCGACAGGTACTGGCGCAAACTGTGGTGCGCGCTCCCGCAGGGGGAACGGTCTATCACCTCGATGCGGGGCGCACGGAGTTTGTCGAAGAGGGCAAGCTGCTTCTTCAGTTGGCCGATCTGCACCACGAGCGGGTGAGGGCATACTTCGACGAGCCGGAGATCGGGCGCCTGGCCGTTGGCCAGAAGATTCAGATCAAGTGGGACGCCAAGCAGGGTCACATCTGGAACGGCCACATTGAGCTTACGCCGATTACGGTCATCAATCTGGGGACGCGCAGCGTGGGCGAGGTGCTGGTCAAAATCGACGACGTGGACGGCGAACTGCTGCCGGATACCAACGTGACCGTAACGGCGACCATCTCCAGCGAGCCCAACACATTGAGCATTCCGCGCGAGGCGCTGCACTCTGAAAACAGCAAGACCTACGTCTACAGGGTGGTGAAAGGCGAGTTGCACAAGACCTACGTGACGGTTGGGACGCTCAATTTGACCCAGGTAGCCATTCTCTCCGGACTCGCGGAGGGGGATCTAGTGGCAACCGGAACAGAAAGCGGACAGCCTTTGCAGGAGGGCGTTCCGGTCAAGGTTGTGCGGTGAAGGCGTTGACGGGTCTCATACTGT
>CAWDQS010000225.1:0-3990 GCA_963804295.1 uncultured Acidobacteriaceae bacterium | reverse complement strand
CAAAACCCAAATGGCGAGCGTGGAGACGCGGCGCATCAACATGGGAAATGAATTGAGCGACTCCCGGCCCTACATCGACGTGATGCGCGAGCAGATCGGCGATTCGCTGACCGAATCCGAGAGCGAAGTGATGCAGGTGATCGAGCAGATCAGCTACCTGAATGAAAGGAGCAATCGGCAGAGAGAGCGCATCGCTCAATCCATCCAGAGCGGCAAGGAGCTGACGGAGAGTACCCATCTCCGGGCGGAAAACAACAAACAGATCGTGGCCGCCCTGGAGATGCAGATGCAGGAACAAACCCGCGAACTCCGAAACGACTTCGAGCACGTGAAGAGCATGGCCGCCGAGGTGCGCGCCCTGACGCCGCTGATTAAAGTCATCACCACCATCGCCCAGCAGACCAGCCTGCTGGCCCTGAATGCGGAGATCGAGGCGGCGCGCGCGGGCAACGCCGGACGCGGTTTTGCCGTGGTGGCATTTGAAGTAAGGAAGCTGTCGGTCTCCTCCACCAAGGCCGCGGCCGACATTGCGGCCAAGATCAACGCCACCTGTGAACGTGTGGACCGGGAGATGGCCGAGGCCCAGGCCTCGCTAAAGCAGCACGAGTCCAATGAAGCGATGAGTCATTTGGTCGCCGATTTGAATGGAATGCAGATGGAGTTCAACAAGAACGGCCAATTGCTTCTGGATGTTATCACCGAGGTGGATGAAAACTACGCGGAGAACGTGCAACGGCTCTCCGAGGCCTTGGGGCATATTCAGTTCCAGGATGTGATGCGGCAGCGAATGGAGCATGTGCAGGAAGCGCTGACCGAGATGCGCGAGCATATGCAGAATATGTCAGAAAGAACCTTCGATTTCACCTGTGAAGGGAAGTTCGAGCATTCCTTCAATGAACTTCTGGCCGCTCATCGCAGTAAGTACCGCATGGCCAGCCAGCATGTGACGCACACTAATGTGGTGTCTGGCGGCGGCGCCAGTGAGCAAGACCACAGCCGGCCTTCCATTGAACTTTTTTAATCTCCCGCAAATCGGCTATATCGGAATCAGAGTAGCTATAGCCGTTTGGTGATGGCTAAGGTAGACTTGAAGATAGTGCAGGAACTGATGGGACACAAGACGGTCGCCATGACCGTCCGGTACGCCCGCCTCGCCCCAACTCACAAGTTGCAGGCGCTGGAAATCTTGGTACATCCGGGGTCGGTTTCGGTACAAAGTGGCCATTCTTTGGCTACCAGCAGCAAAAAGCCGCACAAGGCCAAGAAGGTTGATATTCTACAACTTATTGAATCTAATTAAGTTGTAGTTGGTGAGAGCTCGTAGCTCAGTTGGTAGAGCAACGCCCTTTTAAGGCGTGGGTCCTGGGTTCAAGTCCCAGCGAGCTCACCACCCCTTCCAGTCGCCGATTTCCTCTTTCATTGCTATGCATTTACAGCGCCTGCATTGAGCTTCTGCGGCGTGTCCAGCGCCGGTGATTGCGTATACAAGGGCAGCGTGAAATGGAAGGTTGCGCCCTGGCCCAGTTCGCTTAAAGCCCAGATGCGCCCTCCGTGGGCCTGGACAATGTGCTTGACGATGGCCAGACCCAGGCCCGTGCCGCCTGACTCGCGGGAACGAGCCTTGTCAACGCGATAAAAGCGCTCAAAGATGCGAGTGAGATGTTCGCTGGCAATGCCCGGACCGAAGTCCTGCACGTAAAACTCCACTTCGGATTCCAAAAGCCGCGCCCCAACAAGAATTCGTTTGCCGACTTTGCCATATCTGAGTGCGTTCTCAACCAGATTGCCGAAGACCTGATTCATGGCGTCGGATTCGGCTAAAACGAGCGCGTCCGGCGCTCCGGCCGATTCCAGCGCGACGCCGGAATCTACCACCATGCCGCCCAGCGATTTGACGGCGTCCTGAACCAGCGCACTGGCCCGCATAGGTAGCAGCGACAGCTTGTAGTCCGGGCTCTCGACGCTGGCCAGGGCGATCAGATCCTCCGTAAGGCGGCTCATGCGGGTAGCGTTCTTGAGGATGATGCCGAGAAACTCGTGGCTGGTTTCCTTACCGACATGGGGATCATCGAGCAGCGTCTCGACATAACCCTGGATGGAGGTAAGCGGGGTGCGCAGCTCATGGCTGACGTTGGCCACAAACTCGCGGCGGGATTTTTCCGCTGCATCGATGCGGGTGATGTCGTGCAGCACGGCCAACGCACCGCCGGAAGACATGGGAACTGCATGGATCTCGAAGATACGGCCAGGAGCCAGAATGCTGGCGCGCCCGAATTGCACCTCACGCTTCTCCAGCGCCGCTTTTATGCAGGCCAGTAGTTCAGGATCCTGCACCGAGTGAACCAGCGAGAGGCCAACGCGAATCTGCGTGCCGGCAATGCGCCCCATGACGGAGTTGGACCAGCGGACCAGCCCCTCGGACGTGATGGCGACCACGGCCTCTTGCAAAGAGTCGAGTAGGCCGGCCAGCTCCTGGCGGCGGCTCTCAATCTCGGCAATGTTCTCAGCGAGCCGCTTGGCAGCCTGGTTCAGCGCCACCTCGATGGAGGAGAACGGATCTTCTTCGTCGTAATCAAGACGGGCGCTCAATTCGCCCGCGGCAATGCGGCGCGCGAAGGTGATGACTCGATCAAGCCGTGCGGTGATGCGGCCGGCAATCCAGACGGCCAGGACGAGTGCCACGGCCAGCGCGATTAAACCGGACCAAAGAGCCTCATTACCGAGCAAGAAGCCGGTCCTGGCGGCAGGAACCTCCAATACTCTCCGCGCAATAAAGGGAATGACGACAAATTCCATCGCCGCTGCCTGGAAGACCAGCAGCAGGAGAAAGAGGCCGAGCAGCTTCATGAATATCTTTGATTTCATGGCGCCCTACTAGCTCTTGGGAAGCTCAAAGCGGTAACCGGCCCCGCGCACCGTCTTCAAGTGGTGCGGGTTTTCCGGATCGGCCTCGATTTTTTCCCGGATGCGGCTCACATAGACATCGACCGATCGGGGTGTGACGAAGCGCGCATCACCCCAGACAGCATCCAGCAAATGATCTCGGCTGAAGACCCTTCCGGGATGTCGCGCCAGGTAATCCAGCAAGCGGAATTCGGTGGCCGTGGTGGGAATCACTTCGCCGCGCACTGTCAACTGCATGGCGTTAGCGTCGATGACCACCTCTTCAAAGCTAATCACCGAAATCGAGTCGGGCCGTTCAAAGCGGCGCAGCACGGCCCGAACGCGTGCCAACAGCTCGCGCGTGGCAAAGGGCTTGGTGATATAGTCGTCAGCGCCCATTTCAAGGCCCAGAACGCGGTCGTTTTCACCGGCGCGCGCGGTCAGAAAAATAATGGGCACGGAGGAAAGCCCAGGGTGGTTGCGCAATCGCCGGCACACGTCCAGGCCATCGCCGCCGGGCACCATGATATCCAGAAGAAACAGTGCGGGCGCCTGGCGCTCGGCGTCCGGAATCAGGCGGGTAGGTGTGCTGAACAGGCGCGCGGCATACCCGGCTGCTTCCAAGTGATGTTGCACCAGGCGCGCAATGTCGGTATCGTCTTCCAGTACAAAAATAGTCTGGCTCAACCGGTCGGTCCTCGCCCGGCGGCCGTTGAACATCAGATGCGAAGGCCGCACGGAATCATTAACAGACTACTGCAACCAGGCAAAGAAATTGCAAAGGTTGTGTAAATTTGGACGGAATGAGGAACGGAAACAGGTTGTATCTCTTTGCCCCGGCGCATGATTTACGCTGGAAGCTCGGACGGCCTACAAATTGCGCTGCTCGCTGGAGGCTCTTGTGAACTGGATGTTGCTGCTGATTGGGCTGTTGGTAGGCGTGGTCTCCGGCGTGGTGGGAATTGGCGGCGGCATTCTATTCGTTCCCGCGCTGGTCTGGCTCGCGGGCATGAGCCAGCACAAGGCCCAGGGCACCTCTCTGGGTGCGCTGCTGCTGCCGGTGGGCCTGTTCGCTTTCCTGGAGTACTACCGAAAGGGCAACGCGGA
>CAWDQS010000224.1:0-13519 GCA_963804295.1 uncultured Acidobacteriaceae bacterium | reverse complement strand
CTTTCCTCCGACTTTCACAATGCCGCTGCCGCCGATGTTCAGAGCGCCCAGTTCGCGGCGCTCGGTGAAGTATGCCGCACGTAATTGCGGGTAGGTTGGCAACACAATTGGAGCGTCCACTGGTGCAGCCATGCCGATGGCGGCGCGGTCGGCATCCACAACATAGTTGAAATTAATCTTGCCTGGCACGTAGAGATTGTTGTGCAGAAAACTCTCGCGGAGTTCCGCTGTTGTCATTCGCGGAAATCGTACAGGGTCAGCCATCACTATTGTTTTCATCGTTTCTCCTCCACTCGCTATGTTCATTCTACTGTTTGAGTGTATGCAGCGGGTTCCAGTTATCGACGACGCGCAGCAAGACAGAAGGCGCAAGGCCGCGTTAGGGCGCCGTGCGGGCTGTATGCCCGCGTGGAACCTGCTGAAGAATCCAACGCACCAGTTCCTTGCCGGCGGCGTAATTGTCATACTCGGCAGGTAGCTTTCGACCGTCGGTGTATTCGTTGTAGAGCCAGGGATCGACCGTGGCAAAGACGGTTCCCTTGCCGTACTTTGCCGTGGCCATCAGAATGTCTCCGTGATCGCGAAGCAACTCGGCGGCCGGGGCTTTCAATCGAGATGGTGCAAATCTCTTTCATGTACGCGGTGTGCGGATCGTGGAAGATGGGTCCGCCGGCTGCAATCGGCACCTTGCCCATTTCGAATTTGTTTCCATCCACCGTGTTACGCAACACGCTGTTGTAATGGATGCCGAATCGCTCAGACAGATTATTGATGTGGTCAATATCCGCGTTCCCAGGATCATTCTCGAAGATCATCAGCACGCCGCCGGCCTTGACCCACTCCGCAATCTTCGCCGCGTCTTCCGGTTGCATGTAATGCGGGTCGGGATTTTTAGCAGGAATATCTGGAGAGACTATGAAGTAGACCTGCGCCTGGCGAAGCTGTTCAAGCGTGGGCGCGGTGTAGAGAGTGCTGGTTTCAGCGCCGAAGTTGTTGAAGATGTGACCGAAGAGAGAGTAGCCGCTGTTGGCCTGGTCGGTCCACTTGTAGTGAAAGTAAATCTGCTGGCCGGTTGAGTCTGGCCGCTTCTGGCTGTTATACCAGGCGTCCAGCAGAACCGTTTTGCCGCGGCCCAGCTTTGCATCTGCGGTGTTTTCCATCTCCGCGCTGGCCAGCAAGAATGCGCCCACTCCCTTGGGATCGTTGGTGATAACCTTCTCGCCGATGTAATAGGCATAGGTTCCGTCACGGTAAGGATCGCCGCCCAGGCCCGCGCCCTTGACCGTACTTGTAAGCGAGAGATCCTCGCCAGGACCGGTCTGGATGAAATGGCTGAGAATGCCCCGGTATCCGCGTTCAGCAATATTGAGATAGCGTTGGGGAAGATACCCCTCGCGCACTCCACGAGCCAGTGCATAAACAAACATGCAGGAGGCGGAAGACTCCAAATAATTGCCCTTTTCTTTTGGCTTGTCGAGCACCTGATACCAGAGGCCGGTGTCCTTGTCCTGGAAGCGCGCCAGGGCTGCGGCATCCTGCTCCAGTTGGGCAATCAACTGCTTTCGGCCGGCATCTTCCTTGGAATAGTAGGAGAGCGTATCGACCAGCGCCATCATCTGCCAACCCATGGCCCGGGCCCAGAACTGCGAGGAGAGGCCGGTCTGTTTGTCGGCCCAGCGCTCCTGCTTCGATTCATCCCAGCCGTGGTACAGCAGGCCGGTCTTTGGATCGCGCGCGTGCTCGTCGAGCAGCACAAACTGATGCGTGATGTCCTTGAATGCCTCTGGATGATGAAAGGTAGAGGCATATTCGGCGTAGAAGGGCTCAGCCATGTAGAGGCCATCGAGCCACATCTGATTGGGATATCTCTGTTTGTGCCAAAAGCCGCCGGAGGGTGTGCGCGGCTGATGAACAAGCTGCTCGTAAAGCAGTGTGGCGGCCTTGGCGTAGCGCGCATCATGAGTGACGCCATAGAGCAGCAGCAATTGGCGGCCCAGGAGAATATTGTCGAGCTGATTCTCCGCCGGCTTATATGTGGAGATGGAGCCGTCTTTGCCGACGAACTGATCGACCGAACTCTTGATGTAGTTGTAGTAGCGCAGATCGGCGGTGTTCAGCCAGACGGCATCCATGCCATCGAGCAGTGTGCCCAGCTCGTAATTCCAGACCCAACTGGCGTCGGCGGGAACAAGACGGCCTTCGGGCCAGCGCACTATGGCGGTGTTGGCGGCGCGTTCAGACCAAGGCCGTTCTTGGGCACTCAAGCTACTCGCCATTCCGAGTAGCATAAACAAGCCTGCAAAGCTAAGAAACTTTTTCATAGGAACTCCCGATTTGTCAGATACGGCTTCTCAATTGTATCGAGACATCATGCAAAAAAGCGAGGGGCTGGTTGTCCAGCCTCCCTGGTTGAATAAGACATGACAGTGTCTTGGAAGTTGAAGTGACCGGCGAACTGGAACTGACGGGCGTCATTTGCCTGACCGGCAATCGTTCCCAGTGTGGTATCGCTGGAAGTGGTTGAGGACGTCACAGACGAACCGATTGTGCCGTCCACTGTGGCTGCGGGACTGCCAAACCAGACGTGGTTGACGGCATTGAAGACGCTTGCATCGAAGACGAATTTAACTCTCCCATCCTTCCAGAGATTGAAGGTCCGGCGGATAGAGCCGTCGATGTCGTAGTTGGAGGGTCCGTGCAAATCATAGGGAGTGGTATGGCAACATTGCCGCACAGTTCTACCGGGGTGGGTAGGGTTTGAGCTTGCGGCTTGGTGAGGGGGGAGAAGAGGAAGCCCATGTAATTGGCGAATAGAAATATCTTGTTCTTCCAGATGGGTCCGCCAATGGTCTTGATCTGGAACTGATTGACTGTCTCGACCGAGATGGCGGACCAGATGTAGCGTAGGTCGCTAAAGACTGAAGCGGATTCCAATCTGTCCTTGAACAGTCATACTTCTCATTAAAGCCTTCCCAAAATGCTTGCTTATTGTTTGGTCCACGGTTTACACGATCAGCCAGTCAACAGTTTAGACACCAGTGGTAATACCACTTTATAAACCTAAATAATTTCATACATGGAATCCGCGACTGATATGTGAGATATTATGGCGTAAAATAGATTCGCAGAAGTAAATTAAAATCAGTGACATACATTATACGGTGAAATTGAGTCAAGCAGATAATCAAACTCTGGTCGGACCAGTACAGACAAAAATCAGAATGCTAGTGTCATTATAGCCATTTCTGAACGGCCCCCAATAAACTGCCATTCCGCACGGCCCCACCGCTATGCGATCAGACTGCCTGGATGTTGAGGGAATACGAAAATCTTGAAACGATGTGAGCTAAGTTGTCTTTCGGCCTTGACGCAAGAGAGCCGATACCGTCTCTTGAACTGAAGGAGGAGTGGCAAGGAGCTTATCTACTGAAGGTTTCAGCGGGCGGCCTGGATGATCGGGTCGAGTAGAACCTGTATTAGCTTTGTTGTTCTTAGCTACGCCGCCAGCAGTGGTTGACTTTCGCGCCGCGCGGCTTTCCATGCCTTGTGCGGTTCTAGCCATGCGCAGGTGCTGTTCCATCAGTTTTCGCGCTTCCACGGGATCGCGGGCACGAATGGCGCGATAAATCCTGCGGTGCATCTCCGCGGATTCACGCAGGTCGGTGGAGCGTTCAACAGTCTTGCTGCGCTTGTCATAGAGTGCCGACGTGATGGTCTCCATCAGCGCGGCCAGAATGGGATTACCGGAAGCCTGAGATAGAATGCGGTGAAATAGCACATCATGAATCAAAAAATCGGCGGGTTTGTCCACGGAGGCAAAAATCTCGGCGACCTCCTCGGCCAGCGCGGTATGATGCTCTTCTTTGCCCCGTTCAGCGGCCAGAGCCGCAAGATGACTCTCCAGGATCAAGCGCACTTCAAACATATGCCAGGACTGAAAACCGTGCAGAACGCCCATCAAGTTAAAGGATGCCTTGCCGAATTCGGCCGGACCATCGGCGACGAATGTACCGACCCCATGCCGGACCTTCATCACCCCCATGGCAGCCAGATAGCCAATGCCGGTACGCAGACTGGCGCGGCTGATTTTCAAGGAGCGCGCAAACTCGCGTTCAGGCGGGATCTTATCTCCCAGTTGCAGAGTGCCGTTCTCAATGAGCGAGCGAATGTGGTTGACCACATGCATGGTCCGATGCGTATCCGGCAAATCCTGTTTCATCCGCGGCATAAAGGGCTATACCTTATTGCATCGCTTGGTATGGAGGTCAATAATCAGGTTATCACTGAATACTCTTGGCCAAGCCAGAGAATTTTATCCGCAGTTCAATAGAGTGCGGAGCAGGTGTATACTGTGGTCTGACCTCTCGGGTGATCCGACTTCAACGCACCCAAGGAAGGGCATAGAATTAAGTCATGCTGATCCACGAAGAACGATTGTTTCCCGCTGAAGCAGGCGTACGAAAGATAGCCAGATCACTTTACGCGCAGGTCCGTAACTTGCCCATTATCAGCCCGCACGGTCATACGCAGGCGGGATGGTTTGCGAAAAACGAGCCATTTCCCGACCCGGCCAAGCTGTTTGTGCAGCCCGATCACTATGTTTACCGGATGCTGTACAGCCAGGGAATCTCACTGGAGGAGCTGGAGATCGGCGTTGCGGAGATGAAGAACCCGCGCAAGGTTTGGGGCATCTTTGCCAGCCATTATTACCTTTTCCGGGGAACGCCCAGCCGCATGTGGCTGGATTTTGTGTTTCAGGAGGTCTTCGGGCTGGAGCAGAGATTTTCCGCCAAGACGGCCGATCTCTACTATGACACCATCGCCGAAAAGCTGAAGAAGCCGGAGTTTTTGCCGCGCGCGCTGTTTGAGCGCTTCAATATCGAGGTGCTTTCGACTACAGATTCGCCGCTGGACTCGCTGGATGATCACAAGGCAGTTCGTGAGTCGGGATGGAAAGCGAGGATTGTGCCCGCCTTCCGGCCCGACCCAGTGGTTGATCCAGAGTTTGCCGGATTCTCGCAGTCGATACTTAAATTGGGCGAGCAGAACGGCGAAGACTCATCGACCTGGACCGGATACCTGAACGCACTGCGCAAGGCGCGCTTGCGCTTCAAGTCGCTGGGCTGCACCTCGACCGATCATGGGCATCTCACCGCTGAAACCGCCGACTTGCCTTTGGCCGAAGCCTCTGAATTGTTCAATAAGGTCTTCACTGGCAAGGCCGACAAACGGCAACAGGTGCTGTTCCAGGCGCAGATGCTGACCGAAATGTCGCAGATGAGCCTGGAGGATGGGCTGGTCATGCAGATTCATCCCGGAAGCACGCGCAACCACAACCGCAAAGTCTATGAGAAATATGGCCGCGATGTGGGTTGCGACATTCCCCGGCAAACCAACTATGTGGACGCGCTGCGGCCGCTGCTGAACCGCTTTGGCAACGAGAGCAAGCTGACGATCATTCTATTCACGCTGGACGAATCGACCTACAGCCGCGAACTGGCTCCACTTGCCGGGCACTACCCCTGCCTGCGGCTAGGGCCGGCGTGGTGGTTCCACGACAGCCCCGAGGGAATGTTGCGCTTCCGCCAGCAGGTGACCGAGACGGCCGGCTTCTATAACACGGTTGGCTTCAACGACGATACGCGGGCCTTTCTCTCCATTCCCGCGCGGCATGATGTGGCTCGGCGCGTTGATTGTGCCTTCCTTGCTCGACTCGTCGCCGAACACCGGCTAGACGAGGATGAAGCATTTGAAGTAGCTTACGAACTGACCTACGGGTTGGTGAAAAAGGCATACAAACTGTAATGGGAGAAAGTCCATGGGTAAACTTGATTCCGGAGTATTGAGCGGAGCGGGGATTTCACCTGTCGTGAAGATAGGAAGTGTGCGCTGGGCCATATGCGCCATGCTCTTCGCGGCCACTACGATCAACTACATGGATCGTATGGTGATGGGGCTTCTCAAGCCCACCCTCATGCACAGCGTAGCTCAAGGTGGCATCGGCATGACCGAAGTGGGATTTGCGAATGTCATGTCCTTCTTTACCCTCTTCTATGCGATTGGCCTGCTCTTCATAGGTCGCTTCGTTGATAAGGTTGGCACGCGCATCGGCTATATGGTCATCATGGCCGCATGGAGTCTATCGGCGATGGGGCACGCGCTGGCCAACTCTGTGCTCCAGTTCGGCATTGCACGCGCCTGCCTGGGAATCGGCGAATCCGGCAACTTCCCCGCCGCAAACAAAACCAATGCCGAGTGGTTTCCGCAAAAAGAACGCTCGTTCTCCTTCGGCATCTTCAACAGCGGCGCCAATGTGGGCGTGATTCTGGCTTCAATCATCGTGCCCCTGGTGATCCTTCACTTTAATTGGCACTACGCTTTTCTGGTCACCGGCTTTCTCAGCTCGGCATGGATACTGGTATGGTTCCTCAAATTCCACAAGCCCAGTGAAGATCCCACACTCTCCGCCGCCGAACTTGCTTACATAAACGAAGGGTCGGTCGAGAAGGTAGAACCCTCCAGGTCGTCGTGGTCGTTGACGGAATTGCTTGGTGTCCGCTTGTGGGGTTTCCGCCAGACGTGGGCGTTTGCAATCCCCAAGTTTCTCACTGATCCTATATGGTGGTTTTATCTCTATTGGCTGCCTGGTTACTTTCACGATAGACTTCATGTTCAACTTACCGGCCTAGGACTACCGATCTTCATCGTCTACAGCGCCTCCACCGTCGGCAGCGTATACGGTGGCTACCTTCCCGCAAGCTTCATTCGTTTGGGGCTTACAGCACAACGAGCGCGACTTGTAGCGATGCTTCTCTGCGCCAGCCTGGTCGTTCCCGTGTTTATGATCAACTACACCGAATCCGTGTGGGTCGCAATCGGACTGCTTAGCATAGCCGCGGCCGCGCATCAGGGCTGGTCGTGCAACCTCTTCACCACGGCGTCGGATATGTTCCCGCGCAGCGAAGTCGGCTCGGTAACCAGCATCGGCGCCTTGACCGGAGCACTCGGCGGCTTTTTGCTGATGCAATTAGCCGGTCACGTTCTGCAATTCTGGCACAGCTATTCGCTTCTATTCATTATCGCCGCCAGCGTTTATCTCATTTCGCTTCTTATCATGGTCCTGCTTGCACCCGGATTGAAAAAAACGGAGTCTGTCCTATGAGTCTTTACTGCGCAGTTGGAAGCGCCGATACCGATCTGACTCCTCAGCAGTTGAACGATCTGCTGGTGGAGGGTTTGGCTAAGCTCGGGGCACGCAATAACGTGCTGGCCGTGCCGCCTGATCAAACCCGCGCCCACTCCCGCGCCGGCGATCTAACGCGATACGCGTGGAAGCACTATGGCGACCGGATGAAGGCGGTTCTGCCCGCGCTGGGAACACATGTGGCGATGAGGTCCGATCAGATCGCGGCGATGTATGGCGAGATGCCGCTTGATCTCTTCAAGGTTCATAACTGGCGCACTGACATCGAGACTGTAGGTGAGGTTCCCACAGAGTTTATCAGAGAGCAATCGGAAGGCAAGCTGAGTTATGCCTACCCGGCGCAGGTCAACAAGCTCATATCGCGGGGCGGCTTCGATCTGATTCTCTCCATCGGCCAGGTGGTGCCGCATGAAGTGATCGGCATGGCCAACTACAACAAGAATATACTGGTGGGCACGGGAGGACGCGACGGCATCAATCGCAGCCACTATCTGGGCGCAGTCTACGGCATGGAACGGATCATGGGCCGCGCCATCAACCCAGTCCGCAATGTACTCAACTACGCCTCTGATCACTTCCTCAAGCATCTGCCCATCGTCTATGTGCAGACTGTGGTGAGTCGCAGAGCCGACGGCGGGCTGGCTGTACGCGGCTTGTATATCGGCGACGACATGGAGTGTTTCAACCTGGCCGCGGCGCTGAGTCTGAAAGTGAACTTTGAGATGCTCGATGAGCCGATCAAGAAAGCTGTTGTCTATCTTGATCCCGAGGAATTCCACTCCACCTGGCTGGGCAACAAGGCTATCTATCGCACCCGCATGGCGCTGGCCGATGGCGCGGAGTTAATTGTGTTGGCGCCGGCCGTAAAAGAATTCGGCGAAGACAAGACCATCGACACATTAATCCGCAAGTACGGCTATCGCGGCACCCCGGCGACGCTCAAGGCGGTCGATGCTAATGACGATCTAGCCAACGATCTAAGCGCCGCCGCGCACCTGATTCATGGCTCCTCGGAAGGGCGCTTCAAAATTACCTGGTGCCCCGGCCATCTCAGCAAGGAAGAGGTTGAAGGCGTCGGCTTTGGTTATGGAGATTTGAAGGTGAAGCTCAAGCAATACGACCCGAGCAAGCTCAGCCTCGGCGTGAATCAGGTTGATGGGGAAGAGATTTTCTTCATTTCCAATCCGGGCCTTGGTCTTTGGGCGCACCGCAGCCGTTTTTAATCAGGAGAAGCATGGAAAAGAATAGTTTGAAACTGCCCAAGTATTCCGTTGGAACCGGAGACCGGTTCGCTCACCAGGCCAAGGCGCAGTTGCAGGCCTGCATCCAGGCTCTAAAGGCTGGCGTCGAGGTAGTTCCCGTTTGGAACAAATCGAACCGCGAGCACACCATCATCGGCTCCGAGCCGGCCACGACGCGCGTTGCCGCCGATGCCGCCGTCAAGGCGCTTGGCTGGAAGCTGCCCTATTTCTGCGACGCGGATCACATCACGCTGCAGACTGTTGGCCGCTTTCTTGCCGCGTGCGACTTTTATACGCACGATGTAGCCGACTTTATCGGCCAACCCGCGCAGGCTGCCGACATTGATCGCTTTGTTGGCAAGCATAAGGAATTGTTGGGACACATACAACTCGAAGGAGTCAGCGAGAGCTTCGAGATTACGCCCGAGATTCTGCGCCAGTCCGCTCAGAAGTATCTGACCGCGGTGAAGAAGGCCGGCGAGATCTATCGCACTATCGTTGCCGCCAAAGGGGAAGGGAACTTTATCGCGGAAGTTTCGATGGACGAGACTGACAGCGCGCAGAGTCCCGTCGAGCTGCTCATTATTCTGGCGGCCATCAGCGATGAAGGCATTCCCGTGCAGACCATTGCGCCCAAGTTCAGCGGCCGTTTCAACAAGGGTGTGGACTATGTGGGCGACGTGGCGCAATTTGAGCGCGAGTTTGCACTGGATGTCGCGGCCATCGCCTACGCCATCAAGCATTTTGGCCTGCCGGGAAATCTCAAGCTGAGCGTGCATTCCGGCAGCGACAAGTTTTCCATTTATCCCGCGATTCACGCGACGATTAAGAAATTCAATGTTGGCGTTCACCTGAAGACTGCTGGAACCACGTGGCTGGAGGAGCTGATTGGCCTTGCTGAAGCCGGGGGTGAGGGACTCAAGCTAGCCAAGGAGATTTATGCTGAGGCTTTTGCGCACCGCGAAGAGCTGTGCGCGCCCTATGCTACTGTAATCGATATCGACACGGCCAAGTTGCCGCCGCCGGATGCGGTGCGAGGCTGGACGAGCGAGCAGTACACATCGGCCCTGCGCCATATGCCGTCCGCGGCCGCATACAACGCCAGCCTGCGCCAGTTGTTGCATGTGGGCTTCAAGGTAGCAGCCAAGATGGAGAATCGATATCTCAGCCTGCTTGAAACCTATGAAGCCGTTATTGCTAAGAACGTGACGGAGAATCTTTACAAACGGCACATCGCTCCAGTATTTCTGGGGCTAAACGATTGATATGATCTTGGCTTGTACTTACGCTTTGATGTTCCTCTGATCTAAATGAAGAGACAAAATACGAAAAGGAGAGCAATATGGCTGGTGAACAGAAGCAAGAGTGTGGTCAATGTGTATTCGATTTAGCAGAGCTGACGAAGATGTACGACTTCAGCGGAAAGACGGTGGCTATCACCGGTGGCTCTGGAGTTCTGGGCGGTGAAATTGTTTGCGCACTGGTCGGATGTGGCGCAAATGTCGCGTCATTGGACGTCAATATCGACGCCAGCAAGGCGCTGGTGGAACGCATGGGAGAGCGCGGAAAGCAAATTTCCCTTTTCAAGTGCGACGTGCTTGATCGCGAAAATGTATTTAAGACTGCTCAAGAGGTGGTGAACCGGCTGGGTAAGCTGGATTGCCTGATCAACGGCGCGGGCGGCAACAAGCCGCAGGCCACAACCAGCGCTGAATTGAAATTCTTCGATCTGCCGCCGGACGCCATACGCTGGGTTTTCGACCTGAATGTGCTGGGCACGATTCTTCCCTCACAGGCTTTTGGAAAAGTCATGGCGGAACAGGGCTATGGCAACATTCTGAATATTTCTTCCATGAACTCCTTCCGGCCGCTGACACGCATTCCCGCATACTCGGCGGCAAAGGCCGCGGTGAGCAACTTTACGCAATGGCTGGCTGTGCACATGGCGCAGGAATACTCGCCGAAGATCCGCGTGAACGCCATCGCGCCGGGTTTTTTCCTCACCAATCAGAACCGCTTTCTGATGACCGACAAGGAGACGGGCGAGTGGACCCCGCGTGGCAAGACGGTCATCGGGCACACACCGATGGGGCGCCTGGGCGACCCCAAGGATCTGCTGGGGGGCGTGCTGTGGCTGCTCTCACCGGCTTCGGATTTCGTGACCGGCGTGGTGATTCCAATCGATGGCGGTTTTTCCGCGTTCAGCGGCGTGTAAACAATAGGATCGCAACAAATGAGAAGAGGCTGCGCCTGCCGGCGCAGCCTGTTGTTCGTTGGAACCACTTCGCATTATTGCAATGTAACCTTAGATTCCGCCTGCTTCACAATCGCCTCGCCTGTCTCGGCTTGCACTGTCACGTTCTTGCCGGTCACTTCCGCATAGGCTATTGTCAGCCCGGTTTTGGCGCTGATCTTCACATTGCGCAAAACCACGCCAATGACCGGCGCTTCCGGCAAGCCCACGATAGCTCCTGCCGACTCGCTCCCGGTGGCCGACATATTTTCCAGCACAATGTCGTGGAAGCGAGGAGTCAGCCGTGTAACGGACTGCGCGGCTTCTGTAGCGGGCGGCAATACTTTGGGGTAATATTCACTGATAATCAGCGCGTTTTTCACGTCCTTCATGTCGATGTCGCGGAAGAGCAGATGGCTTACATCATTGCCGCGGTCGCGGTTGGCCTTTACGCGGATGCCATTGTCCGTTCCCTCGAAGTGAATGCGCTCGGCGCGAACATTTTGCACTCCGCCGGCAATCTCGCTGCCGATGGAAAGGCCATGGCCGTGCAGAAAGGTGCAATCGGTAATAGTAATATCGCGCGTCGGATCGTCCGGCCCCGGCGAGTTGATGGGACCAGATTTGATGGCGATATTGTCATCGCCCACGTCGGCAAAGACATGATCGATGACCACGTGCGACGAGGAGAAGGGATCGATGGCGTCCGTGTTGGGCGAGTGGGGCGGCGCCAGAACCCTGATGTTGCGAATTACCACGTCGTCCGAGTAATAAGGTACCAGTTGCCACATAGGCGAATTCTGAATCGTGACTCCCTCGACGCGGATGTGCTTGCAGTGGTCGAAGATGATGAGCTTGGGCCGAGGATGACCTGCTCCAAGAACGCCTGCATTTTTTATGTTTCGCGCCTCCAGCCACCAGCTCTCTCCGTTGCCGTCAATCACTCCTTCGCCGGTGATGGAGACATTCGTCGAATTCACCGCGCTGACCAGAGGCTGCAGGTCCGGCAGATGAAAGAGGTTCAACGGCGGGTAGTCCGCATGGTCGGGAGAGCCGAGCAGCGTGGCGCCCTTGTCGAGTTGCAGCGTGATATTGCTCTTGAGCACGATGGGGGCGCTCAAATACGTTCCGGCAATCAGTTGAACCGTGCCTCCGCCTTGCTTTTCGCACGCATCGATTGCCGCTTGAATTGCAATCGTATCCTTGCGGACGCCGTCGCCTTTGGCGCCATAGGCGCGTGGGCTGCACCCGTGGTATGAATCGAGCGCGTTTGCGGTAATGGCCGCGTATGTAAACGCTACAGTGCACAATAACAAGAAATGTTTGAAAGACAATCTACACCGAATCATCCAGACACCTCGCATATGGGGTTGCTAACTAAACCAGCATACGCTAAACGGCATCACGAACCGCGCCTTCTGTCTTAATCCAGGCGTTTTCAACCTTGCCCTTTGCCTGCTGAACCACGCTTTTAACCTGAAGCTTCGTATTGCCTGTCAACTTGCCTGCCTTGCGCTTGGTGCCGCCCACTACTTCATCAATAGTTCCCCTCACTTGATCTCAGTTCACTATTCCACCTCAGTGGATTGAATACTGATTGATTTGATTAAGGCGCTGAAATACGATTCAAGCGCGCTATGTTCTTGAGAGTAGTGGTTGATACTACCTATATCTGAACAATTGGGACCACAGCATTTAAGGAAGATGCAGGACTTTTCTGCTTCAAGGTCTTGCCTGATAATAACATCGATCAACCTGGAAGTCATAACAACCGCGCGGAAGTCATAACAACCAAGATGAGTGTGTTATCTCGATTTACGCGGAACCTGAATCAGCGACGAGCCGGCCCCCGCTATACACGCAGGCCTCTATGGAAAAGGTATAGGACAACCGCTATTTGCAAGACGGTCATTGCTGCCTCGGCTGCGCTGACCTGGATAAAACCAGCATTTCCTTGAGCTGGGGAATAACGCTTGCAAATTGCGGATACAAAACCTCCGCATGGACGGGCAGGCGCCTCTGCCGGCGGCTGACAGCAAGTACTGCGGCTTGATCGGAGACAGGCAAGACCGTGTCTTGCTGTATGCGGAACGGAACAACTTTAACTCTAGCCAGATAAAACCATGGATATTGCGTCAACTCAATATGCTTCACTTCCACGGTGTTGAAGTGTGTGCTAATGCGGCGTAGAGCCAACTTGAGCGCGCTGGCGATGGCCTCCTGCGATGTTTCTCCCACGCCGCTTCGCAGCGATTCTTCGGCAATCCTGATAAAATTCCATCCGTGCAGAACAATCTGTTTTTCCAGCAGGCGCGCATCGTAACTCCGCACTAACTCCCAACTCTCGCGGAATTTATCGGTGGCCAGTTTCAGGCCATCGGGCAATTCTGTTCGCGCGCGCATAAGTATATTCAGTTCGGCGATGGTACGCATCGTTCACTCTCTCTTTATGACTGAATCCAGTAGCCGAGGTTGAGCACACTTTTCTAAAAGTACATTGCCGCCGCAGTTTGTTTTTGATACGCCTGCAAAGGCATCCGATCTGCGTCCTGCACGATTGCGTAGTGAATTGCGCAGCGGCAATAGATGCATTCTGTCTTGCGCTTCAGGTAGCCTGTGCCGAGAGTCTGGGAAAAGGTACGCAGGCACTCCGGGCAGGTAATCGTGACGCTTGCATCCGGCGATAAGTCGTGGCTGTTGTGATGGATCCAGAGAAGATCGTCCGGGCTGGTGGGCGGGTGTGCTTTCCGCTCCGTTTGAGGCAGTGTTTCCATGATCCGCAACAGAGCGCCAATGCTGCTGCCTTTTTGGTAAAACCCATCTGCAGCCACTCCGGAAGGA
>CAWDQS010000223.1:0-6073 GCA_963804295.1 uncultured Acidobacteriaceae bacterium | reverse complement strand
CCATGGCCAACTGCAGCATCACGTAATGACCGTAATCAGTGACCGAATGAACGATGCCCTCCACCTCGACCCATTGGCCGTCATAGGCGCCGGCCAGCATGTGACTGAAGCTGGGGCGTGGAGCGTCCGCCGGGAAGCCGGCGTAGCCGATTACTTTGAATTGGGGGCGATCAACGATGGGAGCAAACTCGCCGAGAGCGCTGACACCGCGCAGGTCGACCAGCGTTCCTGGGGGAAGCTGTTCGGAGAAACCCAGATCAAGACGGAGAAAGACGCTTCCTGTCGCATCGTGAACTGTCATTCCTTTGCGTTTATTAGGGGACTTTGGGTCGTAGAAGGTCACCACCCCCCGCAGATGGACGGGATAGCCGCGTTTGGCTTCCTCGCTGCTAAGGTTGTGCGCCTGGCGCGCCGTAGTGAGCGTGGGCAGCTTGCCAATGAGTTCCTTTGCTGTTTCGGCATTTGCTGCCGGACACGCTGACAGAAGCGCCGCAAACAAGAAGACCGCTACCGCGCAAAGGCATCCGAGGACGGCAGTCGTGAGGCTGCACTCCACGCGCCTGTTGCCGCGCAGCCCCAGCGCATCCCGCTGCGGTATTTTATTAACCTCTTTATTATCAATATAATTCTGGATCATATGCCAAAAACAGCAGAGCCGCTCTCCATCACGCGGTTCTCCTTGCGAGCCGTCACTCGAAGTTCTTTGCACTTCAATCATATCGACGGAATATTGCTTGTGTTTAACCCCTCGGCATTCATTGTCTGCCAGTCTGCCAACAAATGCCTAATCGAATGCCAATCGAATTAAAATTACCTAATTCCAGCTAGGGGCATCAACCCATCCTTACGCGTTCTTGCGTCCTGTGTGGCCAACTACGAAATATAACATTCATTTGCCTTCTAACGAGCGGTCTTAGCGGATGATCTCGAAGCGCTCCCAGGGGCAGTTGCAGACCGGGCAGCGTTCGTGCTCCTCTTCGGTCTCAGAGGTGTAGCCGCAGATGGGGCAGACGTAAAAGTCGCGGGCCTCGCCAATCCAGGAATCCTTCTTCCCGGCAACCAGCAGGGCAATGGCCTCGGCATAGAGCCGCGCGTGGGTCTTCTCGGCTTCCATGGCTCCATGGAAGGTGCGGATAGCACCGGTATTCTTGCGCGCCGTGGCCTCTTCGAGGAAGCCGGGGTACATGGTGTCGATCTCGTACTGCTCGCCGTTCAGGGCGGCCTTGAGGTTCTCCAGTGTGGTTTTCACCTCGACCGGATGAATTTCAGCTTCGGCGCGGCCGCCCAGGGTGCCGATGACGCGGGCGTGATTAGCGGCATGAATCTGTTCGGCGCGCGCGGCGGCGCGAAAGAGACTGGCTGCGCCGTGCAGGCCGTCCGTGTCGGCTTTGGCGGCAAAGGCGGTGTACTTGGCGTGCGCGTTCGACTCGCCCTCAAAGGCGGACAAAAGGTTCTGTACGGTGATGGCGTTTTCCGCGGCAATTGCTGACATGAGAAATCCTCTCCAACTCCGTTCACGAGGCTACGGGCGGCGCAAGAGGACGCGCTGTGACGCAGGTTACAGGGGGTTGGGCGCTTCAAATCTGCAGGGCTGCTGTCCTATGGAGCCTCGTTCCTGGCCATGGCTTTCTGGGCTAGCACCTTGTGGGCGTTGTCCTGGAGGGCCTGGGCTTCGGGCAGAAAGGTGAGCGCCTTCTGAATCTCCGGGTCCCAGTCGGCGCGGGCGCGCAGGCCTTCCGTTTCGCCAATCTGGGTGATGATGACCTGCGACTTGATGCTGATCTTGAGCCAGTCCACCACGCCGTTGAGGTCGGCTTCGGTGTAGGGTATCTCCTGGCTGGTGAGATATTTCTTGAACTCCGCGAGCACCGCCGCGTCCACCTGGAAGTTCTTGTCCACGGCGCGATTGGCCAGATAGACCGGGGCGAAGTGAAAAAAAACATCCTTGCTCAGGAGCAAGTCCTGGAAGTGATTGCTTTTGGGGCTCTCGATTTTTTCGTCCGGGGTGATGCCGCCGCCGCCGTAAACTGTACGTCCAGCGTCAGTGAGCTTGACCTCGCGGTTGGCGGTGTCAGCCGGCTGCGTGCCGCCATGGGTGTAGTAGTTGTACAGCGAGACGCCGGAGTAGTTGCGCTGGATGAGCCGGCCGGAAGGCGTGTAGTAGTGATAGGTGGTGAGCGCCAGCGCCATGGTGTGGCCGGCCATATCGTAGACGGTCTGCACCAGCCCCTTGCCAAAGGTGGTTTCGCCGACAATGAGGGCGCGGTCGTGGTCTTGCAGCGCGCCGGAGACGATCTCAGCGGCTGAGGCTGTTCCCCGGTTGACCAGTACCACGATGGGGAAGGTGTGGCCGTCGTTGCCGTGCGTGGCGGTGTAAACCTGATCGGGGTATGCGCGTCCGCGCTGGCTGACGATGCCCTGGCCCTTGGCGAGCAGATGATCGCAGACCTCGACAGCCTGGCTGAGTAGGCCGCCGGGGTTGCCGCGCAGGTCAAAGATCAGCCCCTTGAGGTTGCCAAAGCCGTCAATGGATTTGATAACATCCTGGGCGGTGTCCTCCTGGAACTGCGAGAGGTGGATGTAGCCCACGCCAGGACGTATTTCATATGCCAGATCAACAGATGGGTGGGGGATCTCGTCCCGTATCAGGTCGAAGACCAGCGGCTTGGTCTGGCCCTCGCGAAGCATGGTGGCTTGGACGTGGGTTCCCTTAGGGCCTTTGAGAGCCTTGGCTACCATGTCGGAGGAGGTCAGGCTGGTGGCGCTCTTGCTGTCTGCATTATTGTCCGGCCTGCCGTCTATGGAGACGATCTTGCCGTCCACCGCGTAGATGATGTCGCCGGGACGGATGCCGGCGCGGAAGGCGGGCGCGCCCTCGGCGGGATAAACAACATAGACTTTGTTGCCCTGGGGCTGGATGGTCATGCCGACGCCGTAGTAGCGGCCATGCTGCTCCTCGCGCATGCGGGCATAGGCCTTGGGATCGTAAAAATTGGAGTGCGGATCAAGCACGCGCAACATGCCGGGTATGGCCCCGTCGTATATGGCTGTGTCGGCCTTGTCGCCGTCGATGGGCTCGGCGTAGTTCTGCTCCACCAGCGCATAGACATTGGTGAAGGACTTGAGGCTGTCGCGGAGCTGGCTTTGGTCGGCCGCGGACTGGGCTCCCACCCTGCTCTGCAACACGCTGCCCACAACAGCGCAAACGGCAAAAAAGAGGACCACGGTAAACACTGTGCGGCGCGCGCGGGGTGTCATAGGCGGGAAAAACCTCCGGACTGCGGTGCGGCAGACGCCAGAAAAACGCCTGAAATAGGCAGTCTTAAGGGTCAAGTATAGCACTGGTGTGTTTGACGCTGGCCGGAGTATTTGGTCAGCGCGGGGGACGGCCAGGGTTAGGGATTAGGGGTCAGGGTTGGGTGTCGTTTTAGGCACACTCAATTGGATTTTTTAGGCTTTGGATTGCGGGAAACGTGCGCATATAGGCACATGTATTTCTGCGATAAAGACGCACTTTTCCCCTCAAAGGCACTATTTTTTCATGCATTCGCCTAAAGCGCTCCATCTTGTTTTTTGTGAATAGGTTAAGCCAAATAATTCGACAATTATTGCACATAATTTCATGCACTTGACCTAGTCATGACCTAGGTCAAGTTGTTAGCCCGTTCGGCCACCTGCGGTGGGACCAGCGGCCTTCGGCAGAGTGGAAACGCAGGCCTGGATTGCACGGCAAACACTTCCGAAAAGCCGACTTTCCGGGATATATCCGTCTTTGCAGAGTGAATCGGCGATCTTGCGTAAACCATCGAGAAAATCCCGCCAACTTGCTAACTTGCCATCGCGGCGTGAGCCGCGGCTAACTTGCTGCCTTTGTCCTCGTCCGCAGCAACTTAACACCCTCCCTGAGCGGAAAGGCGATTATGCGTAAACCATCGAGAAAATCCCGCCAACTTGCTAACTTGCTATCGCGGCGTGAGCCGCGGCTAACTTGCTGCCTTTGTCCTCGTCCGCAGCAACTTAACACCCTCCCTGAGCGGAAAGGCGATCTATCGCCAACTACAGGGGGTGCGTCTCCCCTCTTGAATACTTTGGCAAATCACAATGCACACATTTTTTGGCGAACATACTGAAATCCGAGAAGAACGCAAACCGCCTCCGAATGAAGAACTTGTTACCGCAGCGCGGACACCGAAAGGCTGAAGACCTCATGAATGCAAACGCGAAGAACGCTATCCAGCAAATTGCGAACGGCTGTAAAAACCCATCGCTATGGAAAAGCTGCATTGTGACAACATAGAATACAACGCACGCTGGTATATAACCGAAAAGCGCGAAGAAGAGAAGCTTCCTGCGCCTTCGATAATCTTGCCACTGCGTCACATACTCGCTCATGTTGCTTTCAGTATACCCGCAACAATTGGCAGAAAATCTCGTCTGTTGACGCCAACAGCCCAATGCGCTTATTCAGCGTGCTTTATGGAACGGCATTCTGATCGATCCCTAAAAACGCGGTTGCGTTCACCGATTCAACTAACCCAGTGTCCTTGCCACGCCGGAACCCCGACAGGTGTCAGAGATCAGGGGTTATAGGTTTAAACGCGGTGGGTTGGTTTTCATAAAACGGCAGGATGCCCCAGGAAGCGTCTTTGCTTCCTGGGGCGGCTAGTCCCTAGTCCCGTTCCCCGCCTTCCTCCTGTTCTTCCCGCCACGGGGTTTCCGCCGCCAGCCGCATGGCCAAGCTCGGACCGCGCGGCTTCTTCACCGGTACTGGTCGCGGCTTCTTCCGCTCCGCCAGCATTACCAGCACCTTCATGCTGGCCAGGTTTCCCTCCAGCGCATTAACCTCCAGCAGATCGGCCAGCTTCTCCGAGTTCCGGCCCACACGCCTGTCCGCCGCCTCTTGAAGCCGCTCCGCGCCGCCCTTGCGCGCCGTCTTCCCGCCATCACGTGTTCGGACAGCCCGTTCACGTTTCTCGTTCTTGGTTGTATTGCCTGTTTTCCCGCTTGCATTGTCTGTCTTCAACGCCTGCTTTGTTACGGCCATCTTTCCGCCATTCCCGGCCAACGCTCCACGGCCCTCCCGCCCGCGGAAGAGTAGCATCTACGGCAATCCCGCTCCGGAATCGCCCCGAAAACGCATCGTCAGAATTGTGTCGTTATTGATCCGGCCCAGAAGCAATAAAACATCGTGCCCCATTCATTCCGCGCTTTTTGCGGAATGAGTGGGAAACCTCGATGCTTTCGCTAAGGGCCGGATCAATAGAATTCTAAAAATGCTGGTGCCTTTCGTCTCCCCTGCGCACGCGCGCCGCGGAGATGGCCCATCCAAGATCAGGAAGGCTCTCTCCTGCCTTCCGTTTTGCACTCTACTCTACTTCCGTTTGTTTACTCTTAACGTACAGGAAAACCAAATAATTTTCTGCAAACATTCTTATTCCCTATTTCCTGTTCCCTGATCCCTATTCCCTGTTCCCTGATCCCTGACCCCTGTCGTCACTCCCAGAACGCTAGCCCATAGCCGCTCCTCCGCCAGCTCCCCCAGCGTCTTTCCGCCCTTCGGTACAATCCCGTACACCACCTTGCAGCCCATCGCATCTGCTACACGCGACAACGAGTCCAAACGGATCGTGTTTCTCGGCTCTCGTGCCTCAAGCTGAAATACCGTCGAGCGGTTCACCCCCATCTTCTCCGCGATCTCCATCACCGGAATACGCAGGACCTGACGCACTGCTCGCAGCAGTCCATTGGTCGGATTCTTCGCCCTCCCCGCGTGACGATAGGACCGCATCTCGATATCCAGCCTCATCCGCGCCAGCCTTCGCTCTTTCTCCCGCATTGCCCATTCCCTCCCGATTCTGACCCCTGATACCTGACCCCTGCTTTACGGTAGCTAAAATGACACTAATTATATGCAAAATACGTCTAATAAAGGCCCAAACCAGCCCCTACTGTGGCACTTTCCATCATTTTGGTCGGCTTCGGTCCAGGTATTTACGCGATATATCTAGCTCCGCACACCCTCTTTCTTCGAGAACAGTATTCCCCTGCCCATTCCGTCGCGCTGCAATCGGTG
>CAWDQS010000222.1:0-17491 GCA_963804295.1 uncultured Acidobacteriaceae bacterium | reverse complement strand
TTTCTGATCCTCATTGATCCACCATTCAAAGCCATGGAAATGCCCGTCCTTCAAATAACGGGCTTCGGAAAGAAAAACAGACCCGTTTCCCCAAGTGCGTTTGCAACGCCAAAGATCAAGTCCTGTGCCATGCCACATCGTATAAGTGCCAATCAGTTCGCCGTCCCCTGACCATTGTTTGGCGGTGCCATGGGCAAGGCCTTTATGAAAGGTTTCAGAGAAATCCACGCGTCCCTGGTCGAAGAAATATTGAGTCCCGTGCGTCAAGCCATTCTTGAGCGGAGTTTCAGACATCAAATTGCCGTTTTCTTCAAAGTATCGGACTCCGACTATCTCTCCGTTCAATGCGTATTCAGCTTTGTATTTATGCGGACTCTTCAAGTATGTGACGACAATGCGTTCTTGCGCTGCTTTCGGAATCGAGGAACGATAATTCTTCATGGCTTCACATTGTAATGCAATCAGATTTCTCTACCTTTGATTAATCAGGCGGATGGTTTCAATGAAGACGTCGCCGTCGATGGTGAGGCTATTGGCGCTGATCTTGTCCATGGTGTCCTTCGCGGTGTGGTGGTAGCTGTTGTTGGGTCCGTAGTCGAGGTCGATGATGTCGATGGAGGGAACGCCGCGGCGGACAAAGGGCACGTGATCGTCGGCGATCTCACTTTCTTGCTTGAAGAAATAGCGTTCGTAGCCGTATTGATTGGCGGCTTGCCTGACGAGGGCAACCAGCCAATCGGTGGATTGAGTATCGTGCAGTATGTCGAGGTCCTTATCGCCGATCATGTCAGCCAGGATGAAGGCTTTGATCTTGGGCAGGGTTCCGTCGCGCGCCCATTTGGCGGCCAGGTGCTTGCTACCGTATGTGGAGTCGGAGTCGGACCAGGATTGAATAGCCTCTTCGCCGTCGAAGAAGACCAGCCATACGGAGTAGCCTTCAAGCTTTTTGCCGTGGGCGGTTGCCAGGCGCAACTGGTCGGCGATGGCCAGGAGCAGGCCAGTCGTAGAGCCGCCGTCGTTGGCGCCGACGAAGTTGATGTTGCGGAGCGGGTAGTTGGTTTCGTAGTGGGTGGCCAAAACGATTGCGCCGTCCTTTTTGCCGGGGAAGCGCACGATGAAGTTGCGCATGGCGACCGGGCCGATGGGCGTGGGGTCGGCGGTGAAGACGTCTTCTTCAAGCGGGTCGTGCTGGAAATGGGCGCGCAGGAAGGCTTCGGCCTTCAGATGATTCTGGCTGGTGGGCCAGCGCGGTCCGATGGAGACAAATTGGCGGGCGTATTCGAGGGCTTTGGCGCCGTTGAAGTGAGGCTGGGCGGAAGCGGCGAGGGGGACAGTCAACAATATTCCTGCCACGAACTTTTTCCAAAACGAGAAGAAACTCACTTTGCGGCCTCCTTGGCTTCCTTTGCTTTGCGGCGCGCGGGATGGACCCACCAGGCTATGCCGATGCCCAGCAGATAGAGTACAAACATGGGGAGGGCGTAGATGCACATGGTCCAGGGGTCGGGGCTGGGGCAGATGATGGCGGCCACCAGAAAGACGGCGAGGATGGCGTAGCGGATATTCTTCCACAGAAAGCGCGGGGTGACGATGCCGAAGAGCGCCAGGAAAAAGATCAGAACCGGCAGCTCAAAGCTGATTCCCAGGCCGAGGATGATGGAGAGAAAGAAGCTGGAGTACTCCTCGATGGTGACCATGGGAGTGAAGTTCTTCCCGAAGTTCACGATGAGGATTTGCATTGCGCCGGGCAGCACGTAGTAGTAGCCGAAGGCTGCACCGGAGAGAAACAGACCCACGGTGGCGGTCATGAAGGGAATCACGAAGCGCCGCTCATTCTGGTAGAGTCCCGGAGCAATGAAGAGCCACACCTGATAAAGGATGAAGGGCGAGGCCAGAATCGCACCGCCGATCAGCGAAACCTGAATGTCCAGGTTCAAGGGGTCCATGGGGTGAGTGAAGACCAGTGATTTGCCGATGTGGGTGAGCGGCGCCTGAATGAAAGCGACAAGCTGCTTATAAAAGATTCCGGCGACGCCAAAGCCCAGGACCAGGAAGATGAAGGAGCGGATGATGCGCTTGCGCAGCTCGTCGAGATGCTCCATCAGGCTCATGCCGGGCAGCTCCGCGCGCGTGGCTACAGCATCGCGTGCTTTGCTGATGGCGTCAGCGGGATCCATCATGCTCGCCTCCCCGGCGTCTTGCTCGTCTTTTTCTCGCGGGCTTGCGCTTTTGCCGTAGCCGGTTTGCTTTTGGTTGTGCTGATAGCTTTCTTTGCCGCCGGCGCCTTGGCTTGAGTTGGCTGCTTGCCTGGACGCGCTGCCTGAACCTGCTCGCCGGTGGAGGGCGGGTGAATGCGCGGATAAGGCTCTTCCGCCGGGGGCTCCGAAGTGGCCGGGGTCGCGGCAGGGTAAAGCACCTGATCTGGGTAGGGACTTTCCGCGGGCGTAGCAGAGGCAGTTTCCGGGGCAGGGGAAACAGCGACAGGCTGCTCGGAGGCGGGTTGCGCGTTGAGCCGCTCGGCTTCCTTCTTGCGGCGATCGGCATCCTCGGCGGTGCGCAACTCCTCTTCCATCTGGAACTTGAAGTCGTTGGAGGCCTTGCGGACCTCGTACATGATCTTGCCGATTCTGCGGCCAATCTCCGGCAGCCTGCGGGGGCCAAAGACTACCAGCGCCAGCACCATGAGGATGAGCGAGTTTTCAAATCCCAGGATGGCAACTTCGATTGGCGGCGGAATCATCATGAAGGTTCATGATACCTGCCCGCACATAGGGCGAACAAATGGAGGCGGTTGGAATAGCAGGGCAAGTAATTACCATATGCTAAGATCGAAGCCAACAAATTTATCCGCGATCATGTACAAAAATGCCAAATCACTGCGTATCTATGTGAAGAGACGGGGAAATGACCGCGAGTAGGTTTGAGATTGGAGCGTAGAAACGATCTAATCAATACGACAGAAAGAAGAATTCATCAGCACCGTTGTAATCGAGAATGCAGCTTCTCAAAATATCCCTACCAATAAGGGCCTGGATTCCTAGTCCCGTTAGAACGGTCGCGGTGACCTGAACCGTATCCGATATGAAATGCAAATCTCCAGGGCGAGCTGCATATATTCCGATTTGCACATCATATGTGTCAGCCTTAACGGGATTGCCCTGAGTGCTCGGTGTATGAATTTCAGCCTCTCCGGTGGGGCTTAGTTTCAGCGCACCGAGCACGGTCGGATCAACGCAACTCATGGAAGCACCTGTATCGAGGAGCGCAACGATTCTCTGAGGATCGGGTACTGACTGTCCAGATTCTTCCAACGCCTGGCGTCGGGCCATGCTGACCATGATGGCAGCCTGTACGACTGGACCTTGGGGTGCGATTTTTAGCATGAAATGTGGCATATATGCTAGGCGGCGGCAAGTTTGACTGGTACCACATTCCTACTCACGAAGAAAACAGGCTCAGTCGTGGACACCTGCTTCACTAAAAATGGTTCCAATTTGAACTTCTGATATCCGGCTTTAATAGCGTCCTCATAAGTACTAAAGAAATCAACCACTTCCTCTCCAGAAATGAGGACAAACTTGCCCTCATGCTGCTTCAATTCGGGCAGCTTGCTCTTGTAAGTCGCGATTTCTTTTTCGAGAGCCATTTGGACTCCTACGATAAAGTGATTTTCCCGTTCTGTCAACCGCAATTCTCAGCAATTGAGACGCCATACTGATCGGCGCTACGCGAGAAATTCCTTAAGCTCCCTTGCCTGGTCCATCAAACTCCATTTGGCTCCCAGATGCGCTTTTGTTACACTTGAAAGCAGTGGATGCGGCCTTTACCAGGCAGATTTCTCGTCGGAATCTTTCGGCTGCGGACCGCGTCTAATTGTTAAAGGCTTGCAACATCCCCGTGGATGGGGGCTTGAAGAAGCAGCCGGCACAAGCACCGGCAGGGTTTCCACAGAGTCAGTGCATCCACTGCAAGCTGTAATTTGCTTTCAACATCCCCGTCTGCTGCCTTCAAAAATGGCGAGTGGACTGAAGGCGGAATACTGTGAACCTTGTTCTTGACGATCTGACGGCGGTTTCGCCGGAGGCTGGCAGTGCTTGCAGCCTGGACAACTACCTGGCGCTCCCTGACCACACCATGGATAGCCGCATTGCGGAGGCGCGCGCGCGGCTGGGGACGACGACTCTGATTCTTGGCCACCATTATCAGCGTGACGAGGTGATACGCTTTGCCGACGCTACGGGCGACAGCTATAAGCTCTCGCGCATCGCCGCTGAGACTGACGCTAAATACATTGTTTTCTGCGGAGTACACTTCATGGCGGAAAGCGCCGACGTGCTGGGGCAGGAGGGGCAGCAGGTGATTTTACCCGACCTGAACGCGGGCTGCTCGATGGCCGATATGGCGGAAATCTCGCAGGTTGAGTCCTGCTGGGAGGCCCTGGAGCGGCTTCACCTTTCGGACGAGTTCGTGCCAATCACCTATATCAACTCGACCGCTGCGATCAAGGCATTCTGCGGAGAGCGGGGCGGGATGGTCTGCACCTCGTCCAGCGCCCGCGCCGCCTTCGAGTGGGCTTTTGCGCATGGCAAACGTATCCTATTTTTGCCCGACCAGCATCTGGGCCGCAATACCGGCTACGCGATGGGCATACCGCTGGAGGAGATGGCGGTTTGGGATCCATGGGGATTGCAGGGCGGCCAGACAAAAGAAAAGCTGTCGTCCAGCCGCGTGCTGCTGTGGAAGGGCCATTGCGCCGTGCATCAGCGCTTTTTGCCCAGCCACGTGGATGCGGTGCGCGCAAAATATCCCGGCATCAAGGTGATTGTCCATCCGGAGTGCCGCTTCGATGTCTGCCAAAAGGCCGACGCTCAGGGCTCAACCGAGCGGCTGATTGCGCTGGTGGAGCAGGCTCCGGCGGGGCAAATGTTTGCCGTGGGGACGGAGATTCACCTGGTCAACCGCATGGCGCGCAGATTTGCCACCGAGGGCAAGAAGGTCATCACTCTGGATGACACCGGCTGCCTGTGCACAACGATGTACCGCATCAGCCCGCAGCACCTGGCCTGGGTTTTGGAAAATCTGGTGGAGGGGCGCGTAGTCAACCGCATCCAGGTGAAGCCGGGCGTCAAACATTGGGCGCGAATCGCGCTGGATAGAATGCTGGAAGTGGGGTGAAGCAGGGAATAGGGAGTAGGGAATAGGGAATAGAAAGCTGGGAATCGGCACACAAGCGAGAGAAGAATGATTGAGAACGACAAGCAGTTCTTTGACGTACTCCGATCCTTGGTTGAAGCATGGTGCGATCGCAGATGCTTGGGCGCGCTCCGATTCATTCTTCAGGCATATCCGATGCCTTCCGTGCTCACAGATAGTTGGGGTGAGTTGGAGATCGCACTCGCAAATGTCAGGGCGTTCTCGCGGAATGAATTGACAAACTCAGAACTTCAATCAGTTGAGGAGGCAATCCGAACGATAAGAAAAGCCATGGGTCGTTTTTGACCAGCTTGAAACGCTCGACTGAGCCGCAAATTATATCTTCGGACCTGTTCCCTATTACCTAATCCCTGTTCCCTTCTTTTGTCGTATCCTGTACTCGGAGGCCCACTCATGAAGACTTTCACTCTCGAAGAAGCGCAATCTCTGCTGCCGGTGATGGAGTCGCTGCTGAAGCGCGCCATCGAGGGCAAGCAGTCGGCTGTGGAAGTGGAGACTGGCCTCTCTGAACTGGCCCGGCGCATCTATCTCTCCGGCGGCATGAAGGTGGACACGGGCAAGGTGGCCAAACTCCGCGCGGATTTGGAGGGGCACGTGCAGCGGATTCGGGAGAGTGTCGCGGAGATCGACGCAGTCGGCGTGCAGGTGAAGGACCTGGATGCCGGGCTGCTGGATTTTCCCTGCCGTCTCGAAGATCAGATCGTCCTGCTGTGCTGGCGCATGGGCGAGCCGGCCATCGAGCACTGGCACCCGGTGGATTCCGGCTTCAAGGATCGCCAGCCGTTGGATGAACGATTCCACCGCCGCTCCGCGTCGGGCAACCGGCCCAACTGAAAAACAGGGACTAGGGAATAGGACGGTTTGGGGGTTCTAATCTGGATTTTCGTTTAGGTGCGAATCCCTTTGCCCTCGGTGCGCATCCTTTGTTATGAGAGAACACTGCTTTACGGCGTGGTTCTTCCGCCCCTATGCGGGCATATAGACGGAGGGTAGTTTCCCCGCCGTATCGATCAAAGCTGTCAGCCTTTTCAACCCTATCAATCGTTGTCTGGAGGATTTCAAGAATGCTTTCCGTAGGTGCAAGTTTTCCCGCCTTTGAAGTGACCGCCGTGGTCGATCTCGACCTCAAAAAGGCCTTCCAGCCCATCACCGACAAGAGTTTTGCCGGCAAGTGGAAGGTTTATTTTTTCTGGCCCAAGGATTTCACCTTTGTTTGCCCGACGGAGATTGCCGCCTTCGGCACGTTGAACCCGGAGTTCGCCGCGCGCGGCGCGCAGGTGCTGGGCGGCAGCATTGACTCGGAGTTTGTGCACTGGGCGTGGCGCAACGAGCAGCCGTCTCTGAAGAATCTGCCCTTCCCCATGCTGAGCGACATCAAGCGCGAACTGTCGGCAGCGTTGGGAATTCTGGACCCCAAAGCAGGCGTGAGCCAGCGCGCTACGTTCATCGTGGACCCGGAGAACGTGATCCGCTTTGTTTACGTGACGGATTTGTCGGTGGGCCGCGATCCGCAGGAGGTTCTGCGCGTGCTGGATGCGCTGCAGAATGGCGGATTGACGCCTTGCGGCTGGCATAAGGGCGAAGCGACGATCAAAGTCTAAGAGCGTAGGCGATGGTCTCCCACCCTAGGCACAAAAACAAATACGCGGCAAGGGTGGGGCATCAGGTCGTCAACGATTAAAGCTATACAGGCTGCGGAAGAGAGTCCTCTTCCGCAGCTTTTGTTTTTGGATTGAACGTCTACCAGGTTTCGAAGGTGACCGGCTCACTTCCGGTGTAGAGAGAGTGCTTCTGGAAATTCTTATCGTCGCGCTGAGGAAAATCATTGCGGAAGTGAGCGCCGCGGCTCTCGGTGCGGGCCAGCGCGGAGAACAGGATGGCGCGGGCTACGCGGCACATGGCCAGGGCTTCGGTGAGGCGGCGGCTGCCCTTGTTTTGCACAGACAATTCCGAAAGAGCGTCGACGCAGGTTTTCTGTGCGGCAAGGCCCAGGCGCAGGGTGGAGTCTTCGCGCAGCAGACCGGCGTAGGCCCACATGGATGCTTGCAGGCTGGCGATGATTTTCTCCAGATGCGCCTGCTCGGCGGAGGTCAACGGTGTGGAAATTCGCTCTGGCGAGTCTGCCGTATGCAAGACCAAGCTGTCGTCGAGCATGGAGTGAGCGGCGCGTGCTCCGAAGACCAGGCCTTCGAGCAGCGAGTTGGAGGCCAGGCGGTTGGCGCCGTGGACACCGGTGCAGGCGGCCTCACCGGCGGCGTAGAGGCCGGCGAGTGTGGTGCGGCCGAAGAGGTCGGTGCGGATGCCGCCCATGAGGTAATGCGCCGCAGGGCGAACGGGGATGAGGTCGCGGCTGAGGTCGAGAGAGTAGTGAGCCAGGACCGCGCTGATGCCGGGAAAGCGGTGGCGCAGATCGATGTTCTTCACGGATCGCATGTCGAGATGGACGAGACGGGATTCAGCGGCGGTTGCGCCCATGCCCTCACGCGCGATGGCGCGGGCGACGACATCGCGGGGTGCCAGCTCAAAGAGCGGATGATAGCGCTCCATGAATCGCTCGCTGCGATCGTTGAGCAGGATAGCGCCCTCGCCCCTTAACGCCTCTGACAGCAGGAAGCGCGGCGCGCCGGGAAGCGAGAGGGCGGTGGGGTGGAACTGGTAGAACTCCATGTCGGCCAACACCGCTCCTGCATGAGCGGCCAGGGCGATGCCGTCGCCGGTGGCTACGGCGGGGTTGGTGGTGTCGGAGTATACCTGGCCCGCTCCGCCTGCCGCGATGAGGACGGCGCGGGCGCTGATGCGCTTCTGGAGCCGCGGACGGCGGTCGCAACTGAGCAGGTCGGCTCCAATGACGCGGCCATCGGCGACGACGAGACCGGTGACCGTGGTCCACTCGGCAAAACGGATGCGCTTGTGAACGCGGGCAAAGGCGGCCAGGGAGCGGCTGATCTCCGCGCCGGTGGCGTCGCCGTTGGCGTGCAGGATTCGGGCCAGGGAGTGTGCTCCTTCGCGAGTGCGGAGCAGCACGCCGGCGTCAGTGTCAAAGTTAGTGCCCCACTCGATCAGTTCGGCGACGCGAACCGGCCCCTCGGCCACCAGCGCCTGAGCCGCAGGACGATAGACCAGCCCATCGCCGGCGTTGACGGTGTCTTCCAGGTGGAGATCGATGTCGCGGTCGCCCTCCATGGCCACGGCGATGCCGCCCTGTGCATAGTGTGTGTTGGACTCGGCCACGGACTCCTTGGTAACGACGAGAACATCGCCGTAGCGGGCCAGTTCGACGGCCGCGCGCAGCCCGGCCACGCCCGCCCCCATCACCAGAAAATCGACTTGTTGCGATTCATTCACAGGGTTCAGGCTATCACTGGAGGGCAGGGATTCGATTGGTTCGCGCAACTCTTGCCCCAAACCCGTGTATAACCACTCAGGAGCAAGGGCTGGATGGCAAAGCGTGCAGCAAAGTGTATTATATTGCTCAGATTCGGTTCGGGCTGCTAGAGTCAAATCCGTTGATGGGGAGGCTGCAATCCCCTACGATGTAAGGTTGATTCAGGAACGGATGCACAATCCTTACGGTGGCTGCTATTGCCGTGCTGTTGACGGCCGCAGGGTACCGCACGCTAACACGCAACCGCAGACACCTCAGGAGGGGTCACATATGCGCGGATTCACAACTCTAATCTGCTCGGCAGCATTGCTCGCGGGCTTGGCCATGGCGCCAGCAGCTCGCGCGCAAGTTTCCGTCCAAATCGGCGTTCCAACCGTTGAAATCGGCGAACCACCCGTATGCCAATGGGGCTACTACGAAATGCGGCCTTACAGATGCGCGCCCCGGGGATTTTACGGGGAGGATTACTTCTACAACGGCATCTTCCTGGGCGTGGGTCCATGGGCCGGCTGGGGTTATGGTCACGGATGGGGCGATCATCGCTACTTCGATCATGGCCATGGAGGCCAATATCACGGCCGCGGCGGCTATGAGGCCGAGCATGGCCATTATGCCCACGGATACGATGATCGTCGCGGAGATCATCACGGCGAAGGCGACCATCACGGCGAAGATCATCACGGTGAGCACCCCGGTGGCGGTCACCCCGGTGAACATCCCGGCGGACATCCTGCAGGACATCCCGCAGAGCATGGTGGCGGGCATCCCGCTGGACATCCCGCTGCCGCACCACACGGCGCTGAGCACCACAAGTAACCTGTAGCCGCGGAATCAGTCGGCTGATCTTAAAAGTAGCGGCGGAGCCCTCTGGCTCCGCCGCTTTGCATTTAGGATGGAAGTACTGTGCATACGATACGTGTAAAGACTGCTTCGGCAAAGTACGACGTGGTGGCAGGCAGCGGGCTGATTGGCTCGCTGGGGCGGCGCATTGAAAAAGTTGTTGGCAGGCTGCCACGACGGGTTTTTGTGGTGACTTCAGCGCCCATCTGGGGATTATGGGGCGAGAGATTTCTGGCTTCATTTGCCGAGCCGCCGATTGCGCTGTTTCTGGAACCCGGCGAGAAGCACAAAACGATGGCCAGCGCGGAGGGCTTGCTGCGGCAGATGGCGCAGGCGGGCGGAGATCGCGGCAGCCTGCTGATTGCTTTTGGCGGCGGCATTGTGGGCGATGTGGGCGGGTTTACAGCGTCGATCTTCATGCGCGGGATTCCATATATTCAGGTTCCGACGACATTTTTGGCGCAGGTGGATTCGTCGGTGGGCGGCAAGACGGGTGTGAACCTGCCTGAGGGCAAGAACCTGGTGGGCAGCTTCCATCATCCGTTGGCGGTCTTTGCGGACATCGATGCGTTGGAGACGCTCCCTGACCGCGAGCTGCGGGCCGGGCTGATGGAGAGCGTGAAGGCGGGGATCATCCGCGACCGTACGCTAGTGCGCTTCATGGAAGAGCATTCTCAAGACGTGCTGGGACGCGATCCCAAGGCGCTGGAGAAGGTGATTGCGGCGTCCGTTCGCATGAAGGCCGAGGTGGTGAACCGGGACGAGCGCGAGAGCGGGCTGCGCATGATTTTGAACTTTGGCCACACGGTGGGCCACGCGCTGGAACAGGCTACCGGCTACAAGACGCTGCTGCACGGCGAGGCGGTGGGCTGGGGGATGGTGGCCGCGCTTTTCGTGGCGCGCGAGCGGGGAACGATCAGTGGCAAGCAGTTCTTGCGGCTGGAGAAATTGATTCATCTGTATGGGCCGCTGCCGGCGTTGAAGCTGAAGACGAGCAAAGTGGTTGCGGCTATGGGAGGCGACAAAAAGAATGTGGGCGGGGTGAGGCGATTCGTGCTGCCGTTGGGTATTGGCGATGCGGGCGTGGTGGAGGACGTAACGGCCGCAGAGTTGGAGGCGGCGGTGGGGTATGTGCTGACGCAGGCTGCGGAGCGGTACACCGGATGATGACTACCGGAGCCAAACCGCAGGGAGCAACTGACGAATCCAGCGCGGCGCGGGCTGTGCGGGAGATGTTCGACACGATTGCGCCACGATATGATCTGCTAAATCATGTTCTGTCAATGAATGTGGACCGGCTTTGGTGGTGGCGGGCGGCACGGCGTTTTCGCGCGGTGCTGGCCAACCCCGATGCGGTGGTGCTGGACATCTGCTGCGGTACGGGCGATTTGACCATGGCGCTGTTGAAACGGCGGCCACAAGTCGCGCGGCCTGTGCTGGCGGCGGATTTTTCTCGCGCAATGTTGAGCCGCGGGGCGCGAAAGTTTGGCGTGGGCGCGCGGAAGGCGGGCCATCCGTACGCCGTGCCTCTCGAAGCCGACGCGCTGCATTTGCCGCTCGAATCTGCCTCGCTGGATTTGATTGTGTCGGCATTCGGCTTCAGGAATCTGGCCAACTACGAGGCCGGGCTGAGGGAGTTTCACCGCGTGCTGAAGCCGGGCGGGCAGTTGGGGATTCTGGAGTTCAGCGAGCCGGGCGGCTTGGTCGGCAAGGCCTACGCGCTCTACTTCCGGCGAGTGTTGCCGGCCATTGGGCGGGCGATCTGCGGCAAGGCAGGGCCGTACAATTATTTACCGACTTCGGTGGGCAATTTTCCCGCGCCGGTGGAGATGATTGAGCTGATGTCGGCAACCGGCTATGAGCAGTGCGCGTGGCAACCATACACGTTTGGGATCGCGGGGTTGTACACGGCCACCCGCGGTGGGGCAGAGGGCGCTTGCGCGCCAGGAGAGTTGAGGCCCCCAGCAGTAGTGGAACGCTCAACCGATTCTCCAAAAATGCTGTAGCCTAGAAGCGCGATGGTTTTTGAAGCCTCCAAAGTTGCCGGGTACTCCGCGGAGAAGCGGCGGGTGGCGCTGCACTCCATGCTGGCGGCGGCGGCCATGACGCTGCTGAAGCTGGCGGCGGGCTTGCTCTCCGGCTCGTTGGGCGTGCTGTCGGACGCGGCCCACTCCGGGCTGGACATGGTGGGTTCGGCGCTCACCTTCTTTTCAGTGCAGGTGAGCGACAGGCCAGCCGACGAGGACCACACCTACGGCCACGGCAAATTTGAAAACTTCTCGTCCTTCGGCGTAGTTCTGCTGATGGCCGTCTCCAGCGGGTGGATTATCTGGGAGGCGATCGAGCGAATTCTGCACCCGACTAGAGAGTTGCAAAACCTGGGCTGGCCGGCCGCTGTGGTGTTGTGCTCGATTGGCGTGGACTATTGGCGGTCGCGGCGGCTGCAAGCGGTCGCCGATAAGACCGGCTCGTCGGCGCTGGCCACAGACGCATTTCACTTTGCGAGCGACATCTGGTCGTCGCTGGCAGTGTTGTGCGGGTTGGGCGCAAGCTGGCTTGGCGCACATTTTGGCGTGGGCGCTCTGCGCTTTGCGGACCCGCTGGCGGCGGTGGTGGTTTCGCTGCTGATTCTGCGGTTGACACTGAAGCTGGGGCGCGAGGCGGTGAGCGTGCTGCTGGATGAGATTCCCGCCGAAATGCGAGGGCGGCTGATCGAGGACGTGGCGCGAGTGCCGGGGGTGCTCGGCGTGGAGCAGGCGCGGGTTCGGCGGGCCGGGGCGGGTTATTTCGCAGACCTGACGGTGGCTTTGCCTCGGCGGTATACCTTTGAGCACACCGGCGAACTGGTGCAAGCGGCCACGGATGCGGTGCATCGCACACTGCCCGATGCCGACGTGGTGATCCACACGGTGCCGAGGCAGGCCAGGGCTGAGAGCATCTTCGACCGGGTGCGGGCGGTGGCCGCGCGCAACAATGTGAGCGTGCATGAGTTGAGCGTGCAGTCGCATCATGGACGGTTGCGCGTGGAGCAGCATCTGGAGCTGGATGAAGCTCTGCCGCTGCTCAAAGCGCATGACTTTGTCTGCGCCATCGAAGCTGAGATTCTGCGCGAGGTTCCGGAGATCGATGGGGTGCTGACGCACATCGAAAGCGAGCCGGCGACGATTGAGCCGCCAGGAGAGCAGGTGGAGGCGGATCGCCGCATTGAGCAGGCGATGCAGGCGTCAGCGGCGCATATCCCGGAGATTGTGGATGTGCATGAGATTTTAGTGAGCCGCTCAGCCGAGCACATTCATATTTCGTGCCACTGCACACTGCCCGACGATCTGACGATGGGGCGGGTTCACACTGCGATCACCGAGCTGGAGGATCGCTTCAAGCTGGAGTGCCCGGAGGTGTATCGCGTGACGATTCATCCCGAGCCGGTGACGGATAATTTGCGGTGATGGTGATAAGGATTCGCTTTGCGCTGATTGCGAATTTTTGGAATTCGGAGAGCTCAAGCCATGAGAAGACAGCATTTCGTCAATTTCTTTCAAGTGGCGTCGCTGGTGATGCTGCTGGTGGCTGTGGCGCTGTTGGCGGCAGTCACTACTATGCACTTCGCCATTCACGGCGCGGAGGTGCAGGTGCCCGCGCTCAAGGGAATGACCGTGGCGGAGGCGCGCAGCCAGACCTCTGGGCTGAGGCTGAACCTGGACGTGGACAATCGCTATTACTCCGGAGACGTGGCCGCGGGACACATTCTTTCGCAATCGCCCGCGCCGGAAACAGTGGTGCGGCGGGAGTGGCGGGTGCGTGTGGCGGAGAGTCTGGGACCGCAAAAGGTGGACGTGCCAGAGACGGTGGGGCTGGATGAGCGAGTGGCGTCGTTGCGGCTGCGGCGGGAGGGGCTGGAGGCGGGTATGACGGTGCGGCTGCCTTGGGGCAAAGCTGCCGAGGGTACAGTGCTGGCCCAGGATCCACCGGCGCATGCGCAGGGGATTGCGCGGCCCAGCATCGACCTGCTGGTGGCAGCACCCAGCGACGACGCGCCCGACGGATTTGTGATGCCCGACCTGACGGGATTGCCGGTGGTGACTGCGCAGGCGGAGCTGGCGCACGTGGGCATCCAGACGGTGCGGCCCCAGTATGTGGATGTGCCGATGGCGCCGATAGGCAATGGCAATGCATTGCCGGTGATGCCGGTGAAGCCGGGCTCGGTGACGGCGCAACAGCCCACGGCCGGCGCGCGCGTGGAGCAGGGCGCTCTGGTGAAGCTGATGGTGGCGAAATAAAAAAGCATCTGACAGCTAACAGCTTACAGCTGCCCAAGACGGTTGGTTAGATTGCGCTGTTGCGCTGATGGAGGAAATGCTGCATGGGATTAAGCGATGATCTGGAGCGGGTGGCTTTGCAGGAGCGGGAACTTGTGTTGCAGCGGCTGGATGCGCAGGTCGCGTGGGAGCTTGGCACGCGGCTGCGGACGCTGGCAGTCGAACGAGGCCTGGTGCTGGTGATCGACGTGCGTCGATTCGGGCAGCCGCTTTTTTATGCGGCGCTGGACGGCACCACTCCGGACAATGCGGAGTGGGTGCGGCGCAAGAGCAATGTGGTGGCGCGCTTTCATCGCAGCTCGTATGGCGTGGGGATGACTCTGAAGCAGAAGAACACTACACTGCTGGAGCGCCAGGGTTTGCCGGTGGCTGACTATGCCACGGATGGCGGCTCGTTTCCGCTGCGCGTGGCGGGGGCGGGAGTGGTGGGCAGCGTGACCGTCTCCGGATTGCCGCAGCGCGACGATCATGAATTGGTGGTGGAGGCGCTCTGCGGCCTGTTAGGACGCGAGTACGCGGCGTTGCGGCTGATAGCGGAATAGGACCGGGAACGTGGATGGCCCCGGTATTGCTTCAATCGCTTGAGGCCAGATCAATCCATCAGTCTGCTGCATGGTCCTTTCCATCTCTTTGCGATCTTCAGGAAGGCGGCGCGACCATTGGCGTTGATGAACTCAAGCGCTTCTTGATACTTCTTGTACTTTTAGCCGTTTTTTTCGTAAAACCTGGAGGCTGTTACAGCGCATGCAATCCGGGCAGTATGCGCAAGAGTAAGTGCTTCCCAGTTTGTCGATGCAAAAGATTTTTATTTTGCATCTAGCTTTGGCGAGATCTCGATCACCTGTCTTGTAACCCGCCGTGCAACCTGGACATCTTCCATCAGTCTTTTCAAGGCAGCCTCCGCAGAAAGCGCCGCATCAGCCAATTTGATGTTCTGACATATAGAATCCTGGAACAATGAATGAAAGTTTATTATCTAGAACTCATCCAAGCACGGCTAGAGCGGAACTAAGATTGCTGTATCCCGTAGCCGCAGTGGCGGAACCAGGCGGCGGCGTTGTCGGCGGTTATGGTTTTGAGAGCCTCTGTTACGGCCTGATCGAGGACTTTTAGTTTCGTGCTTCAGCGCCGCGCACAACACCTGCTCCATATAGGCCGTGAAGTCATCGCCATCGGCGGCCGCGTCGACGGTCATCGACGCCTCGATGCCGCGCAGGCTCATAGCACCAATTGTGGTCAGCACTTCCCGGTGGCCCAGTGACGTGGCTTCGGCGCCCGGCCCCACAGTCTGGTCATCGAAGTGGTCACTCCACTTTCGTTCAGGAAAATCATCTTGTTTGGCGAGATTGCGGCGATAGTGGCGAGGTATTCTTCGCTCCTCTTGCGGTTGGCTTCAGTGTCGCGCGCGGCTGTTGAAAACGCCTTGCAGATAATAATTGGGCTGCCTTTATCGCCTCTCGCCATGCACTTTAGGGTTGTTATTGCCAACTCGCTAACTCGCTAATGTGCGCGAAGCGCACGCCAGTTTACTAACCTGCAGTCTCGCTTTTGCGCCAGAGCTCTCCGCTTCCAGCAGCAGCCGTTTCCGCTCGATTCCCCAGCGATAGCCGGTCAACGAGCCGCTCGCGCCCACCACGCGATGGCACGGAACCACAATCGCCACGCGATTCGTCGCGCAGGCGCGGGCCACGGCGCGCGTTGCCTTGGGATCGCCCAACTCGCGCGCTAACTGGCTGTAACTGCGCGTCTCGCCGTGAGGAATCCGCCGCAGCGCCTGCCACACCTTCAACTGAAACGCCGTCCCGCGCAAATCAAGCACCTGCGGTGCGGCGGACCTTTTGGACAGGCTTATTTCTCCGTCTACTCCACGCAGCGCCGCCTCCACCATCGCCTCAAGCGACGCATCGCGCTTCAGTGTAGCGGCAGGAAACTCCTCGCGCAAACTGGCCTCGGCCTCATGCTTTGTCCCGGCCAGCGACAGCCAGCAAAGCCCGCGCGCTGTCGCGCCGACAACCATCCAGCCGAAGGCCGAGCGGACAGTAGTGTATCCGATTTGCTCGCCTCGTCCGCCCTTGGCAAAGCGCGCCGGCGTCATGCCCAGTTGCGCACCCTCATAGCCGCGGCTCGAGGAGCCGAATCCAGCGTTGTAGATGGCGTTGGTCACGGTTTCTCCTTGCTTCAGCGCCGCGCGCAGCGAGCCCGCGCGCAACGCCCGCTGATATTGCAGCGGGCTTACGCCGAGCGCTTGCTTGAAATGCCGCTGCACGGTAAAGGGGCTTAAGTGAACCAGCCGTCCCAACTCGGCCAGTGGAATGGAGCGGTCGTGGTTGGCTTCGATGTGCCTGCGAATTTTGTCTAGATCTGGTCTGCTGCTCATGAAAACCATGGTCGTCGATTCGCGTATCAGGCCGCTACCCGATTCTTGCGCGCAATTTAGATTTTTCGGACAATTGTTGGTTCATTAACAATAGCTCCACGCCCTTGTCATCCTGTGCGAAGTGCAGCGGTGCGTTTCGTATTTTGCGAAATGGGTGGGAAACTACGAATCTCTGTTCTATTTTTCCGCGCGCTCCTTCAACACCGCCTCGGCCCGCAGCAAATCCGCCTCCGTATCCACGCCAATAGTGTCGCCCGGAGCCTCGGCCACGTAAAGCGCAATCCCGTTTTCCAGCAGCCGCAACTGCTCCAACCGCTCAGTCAATTCCAGAGGCGCGGGCGGCAGCGCGGCAAACCGCTCCAGCGCGGCCTTGCGATAGGCATAAATTCCCAGGTGCTTGCGGTAGCCGGTGAAGCCGGTGCCGTCGCGGTCGAACGGGATAGTCGCTCGCGAAAAGTAAAGCGCGCGCCCGTCCAGGGCGGTGACCACCTTAACGGCGTTGGGGTCATCGAACTCCTCCGCCGGGCAAGAGACGGCCAGCGTTGCCACCTCGACCTCCGGCCTGTCAAAGAGCGCCAGCATCGGCGGAAAGAACTCCGCCGTCAGCGTCGGCTCATCACCCTGAATGTTGACATAAATGTCGGCGTCGATCTGGCGGGCCACTTCTCTCACCCTGTCCGACCCGCTGGGGCAATCCGCCGAGGTCATCGCCACGGGAATCCCGCGCTCGCGGCAGACAGCGGCCACTTCCTCAGAATCGGTGGCCACTACCACGGCGTCCATCAACCCGCTCATCCGAGCCGCGCGCCAAACCCACTCGACCATGGGCCGGCCGGCGATCACGCGCAGCACCTTGCGGCTGAGCCGCGTGGAACTGAGCCGGGCCGGTATCACCCCGGCAATGCGGAAGGTACTCATGCAGCCGAGTTTACACGAGTGGAGCGGCGGAGTTCATCCCTGGCATCTGTCTCGCAGATAATTATCACCGGCTGTGGGACACTAGGGTTGACCTCGAATCCTGCCACCCGTATCATCGAAGGAGGGAGTTGCACGCGGATTCCGCGTCCTCCCCGGCAGGGCCTCATCGGTTCGCGCCTCTTGTGTCCCTCCCGGCGGGGTAGCTCAGATGGTTAGAGCGACGGATTCATAACCCGTAGGTCGGCAGTTCGATCCTGCCTCCCGCCACCATATTTGCAGATCAGCACAACCCAAGTATTTCCGGGTCAAGTCCGCCGCAAACATTCGCCGTTCACACAACTGCCGGCGTCTCTTCAGCCATGGCTGAGCGGAACGCCGGCAGTTGCATTTGTTAATCAGTCGCAATGCGGCCGTGGAGTACAACTACTGTTTCATTGCGCT
>CAWDQS010000221.1:0-14212 GCA_963804295.1 uncultured Acidobacteriaceae bacterium | reverse complement strand
CGTTCATTGCGAAATGGATGAGATACCACAATACTCAATCGGATTAAATCATAGAAACGACTACTCCGACCATATGCCAAGTAGGTTGCCCGCGCCATCGGAGAAGTGGAAGCGCCGCCCGCCTGGAAATTCAAAGGTTGGCACGACGATACTTCCTCCTTCGGCCACGATTGCCGCTTCGGTAGCCTTTAAGTCCGCGGAGTAGAGTACCACAAGCGGCGCGAACTTGGGCTGTTCCTGTTGCGGCGCGCCCTTGGCAAAGCCGATGGCGATCCCAACGCTGTCCGCCGTAGAATCAATGTAATCCGGACCCCAATCCTTGAAGCTCCAGCCGAAGACAGTCGAGTAAAACTTCTTGGTTTGCTTGATGTCGGTGGTGGTGAATTCGATGTAGGTGATCTTGTGATGCTGTGCGGCATTGCTCATGATTCTCTCCTTTTGCATTGTATGAAGTGGGATCGAGGGAAGGCGTCGCGGATGCATGGCGCAGGCACACCTTCCCGGTGTGCTCTTGAAGCGCCTCCATCCACATTCCCTCAAGAGCTGGAGAGTGCAGGTAGAGTCCGCTGAATCGTTCGAGCGCGCGGACTCGCGAGGTACGAGTACAGGTTAGCAGAATATTGCGATTGTACAGAGAATCTTTGTGGAAAAATCAGCGCCCCAGCCACAGCGACACCCCGCCGGTGATTGATCGTCCCTGCATGGCTACGCCCTTGATCTCCTGATAGCCCGTGTTACTCAGATTCGCCAGGCGGAGATAAGGGCGCAGCTTCCCTGCATCGCGCGTTACCACGGCGTTCCACACAGGATACGGGTTTGCGTTCCAGGGCGTGTTTCCTGGTTGCTGATAAGGCTTTGTCACTGCGACCGAGTTAGTAACTGTCAGAGCGTGTTTCAGCGCAACCGTCCATGTGGCGCGAAGATTCTCGACCGGATAGTTGAGGGCATATTCAGATTCAAGTCCATTCAACGTCGGCTGCGCGCCGATAAGTGCGGTCCACGCCAGTTGAACCGTTTGTCCTTTGGCAGGCACAATAGTAGCGGAGGTCTCAACTCCCGCAAAGCGCAAGCCGCTCAAGTTTACCGCGCACCATGTATCAGTAGGGCACGATAAAGGAAGAAAAGAGTTAGCCGGAGGATTGACAGTAAGATAGCGAAGATAATCAATCGTATCGTGCTGGCGGTTATAAAAACCTGTTGCCGAAAGTGTGAGGTGGCCGGACGAAGCCCAGTCGGCGCCAGCCTCGCCGCTCCATGCAGACTCCGGTTTCAGATTCGGATTGCCGATAGTGGCCGGGTCGGAGTAATAAAGGTCGGTATAAGTCGGCAGGCGGAAACCGTAGCCGCCACTGGCACGAAGTTTTAACTTATCGTTCAGCCGCACACTACCTGCCAGATGCGGCGAGAAAACCGACTGCAATCCGCCGGAGAGTAACTCTTCGCGCAGCCCGGCAGATAAGTTCCAGCGGCTCTTTACGGGGCGCAAGTCGAGGTCCACGTAACCCGCGCCGCGATTGCGGGCATGAATGCCCAGCGCATATGTAAGTAAGCCCCCCGACAGATTGTAACTGCGAATGCTATCACCGTCCGATTCCAGCCCGACGAGAAGAACGGAGGAGGATTCAATCGGAATGGTGTGGTGCAGAGAGGCCTGCCAGGAGCCGTCTATGTGATTGTTTTCGTAGACCGAAGGATTATCACGTAGCAACACAAATTCATCTGTGTGGCGGCGATAACCAAAGGCCGCTTGAGTGCGACTGCCTAACTCCTGGCGCCCGGAGGCAAACCATCCCTTGGTTCGTTCCCACGAGTTATAAGGCCCGTAAAACTGGTTTGCGCCGAAGGAGCGGTCGCTTGCGGCAAAAAGAAGATCGGAGATTCCGAGCCCCGAACTCACCCAGCTCTCCGAGGAAGAGTCTTCATTGCGGTAATCGCGGTCAGCCATGAACCCAGTCGAGAAGTTGCGGTCGGCCGTCAGCCGGCTGCTCCATTGCTTGCGCGCCAGTGTTGCCAGAAGCGATTCTTCGTTCTCGTCAAAGCTGCCGTCTCCCAGCGAAGGCGAAGCGAGTTCGCGGCAGGTGCGGCGGTGAGAAAATCGACGACTCCGCTCAATGCGTCCGCGCCATGCAGCGTGGAACCCGCGCCGTGCAGCACTTGAATTGAATCCATCGCGTCGAGGGGTACGGGCAGATCGAGGTTGTGATGCGCGGTCTGGCTGTCGTCGATGCGAAAGCCATTTAACAGCACCAGGGCCTGCTCGAAGGTGCCGCCGCGCAGCACCAGATCGGCTTGCCCGCCGCCCGCGCCGCGCTCTTCTAGATAGACAGACGAATCCTGGCGCAGCAACTCCTGTGGTGATTCCAGCGAGAGAGTCTTGCCTTCAACCGGCAGTACCATGACGGAGACAGAGGACTCCGCTAGAGGCACCGGAACTGCCGAACCAAGAACCACCAGGTCTTCCGTGGGATGAGGAAGCTGGGCGGGTGGAACAGCCGGCGGCGACTGCGCGAAGGCTGTTGGTTTGTCTGCTGCCAGAAGGAGGCAGCCCGCAATGCACATCGATTTCAAAGCACGCATAATTTGACTTTCTTAGAGGCTACTTTCGTAATCTGGTTTTGAAGGGGCTCGTCTTTAGCCGTGCCGCTGACGGAACATATTAATCGCTGGCTTTAGCCCCTGAGGGAAAGCTCAAAGACGGTCAGTAGTCGGTTATAAAACAGCTTCTTGTAATTCTGACCGCCTATGAGTCGTCTCGCAAGGTAAATTTGATATTGTTGTGAATAGTTGAGTCGGTAAACCATCAGGAGATGGCCATGCGCATCGATGCCTTTCTTCACGAGAGCCCCATGTTCGCTGTCAACCGTGCGGCGCGCCGCTTTGAATCGCTGGCCGGTCAGGCGCTTGCCGCCGACAGCCTGAATTTCTTGGAAGGGCTGATTCTGGCGGCCATGTTTTTTGAAGTTCCGAGCCCGGTGAAGCCATCGCAGTTGGCAGAGACATTTGCAACGACGCGCGGGAATGTGAGCCATTGCGTTTCGTCGCTGGAGGCCGAGGGACTCTTGCAACGAAAGATCGATCCCGAGGACGCGCGAGCCTACCAGCTTACCTTGAAGCCGCAAGGGAAGAAATGCGCCGTCCGCGTCATTGGCGCATTCGACAAGTTGCAACAAGAGTTTGAGCGGGAGGTTGGCAAGACAGCCTTGAGCGATATGCTCAAGGCTATCCGAAAGCTCGAAGGGCTCTGCACGGAGAAGCAGAGCGCGCCACGGCGGAGTTCTTAGAGGATGTAGCGCGACAGATCCTGATCCTTCACGACGGACGCCACCATTTGCTTGACGTACTCGGCGTCGATAAGGAAGACCTTTTCCAGGCCGGATGGGGTAACTCGTTCCTCGTAGGGCAAGGGCGTGGAAGATTCGCTCTTGATAGCTTCCTTCAGCGCCGCGGCAGCCGCTTCTTCGGGAACGCGGCGAGCTACATCAGGCGCCAGGAAGCTCACATCCTCAAGCACCCGTTCCATGATGGTGTGCAGGCGGCGCGCGCCGATGTTTTCGGTTTGCTCGTTGACCTTGAAGGCAAATTCCGCCATCTCGCGCAGGGCCTCCGGAGAATACTCCAGCTTCACGCCTTCGGTCTCCAGCAGCGCCGAGTATTGTTTGGTGAGCGAAGCTTTGGGCTCGGTAAGGATGCGCAGAAAATCATCGACGGTAAGCGACTTAAGCTCGACGCGGATGGGAAAGCGTCCCTGTAACTCGGGGATAAGATCGCTGGGCTTGGAGACATGAAAAGCGCCGGCGGCAATAAACAAAATATGATCAGTGCGCACCATGCCGTAGCGCGTGTTCACCGTCGTTCCCTCGACGATGGGCAGAATGTCGCGCTGCACGCCCTCGCGCGAAACGTCGGGACCGTGGCCGCTCTCGCGCCCGGCTATCTTGTCGATCTCATCGAGAAAGACGATGCCATTGGACTCAACGCGCTCCACCGCCGCGCGGTTGACCGAATCCATGTCTATGAGGCGGCCCTCTTCCTCGTCGACTAAGTAATCAAATGCATCATCTACCTTCATCTTGCGCTTTTTGCTGCCGCTGCCGAAGATGTTGGGCAGCATGTCCTTGAGGTTCATCTCCATGTCTTCAAGGTTCTGGTTGCTGATGATGCCGAACTGCGGCATGCCGCGCTCGCGCACGTCGAGCTCGACCATGCGCTCGTCGAGCTTGCCTTCGCGGAATTGCTGGCGCAGCTTTTCGCGGGAGCGCTGATAACTTTCCGTGCCGGGCAGCGTGAGCTGGCCTTCCTGCGCGGGCGGCACGGGCGGCGGAGGCGGCAGCAGCACGTCCAGCAGGCGCTCCTCGGCGTTCATCTCCGCGCGGTCTTCCACCTCTTCCAACCGCTCCTCGCGCACCATGTCGATGGCGATCTCCACCAGGTCGCGGATCATCGATTCCACGTCGCGGCCCACGTAACCGACCTCGGTAAACTTGGAGGCTTCGACCTTGAGAAACGGCGAACCGGTGAGCTTGGCCAGCCGCCGCGCAATCTCCGTCTTGCCCACACCCGTCGGCCCGATCATGATGATGTTCTTGGGCATGATGTCGTCGGCGATCTCCGGCGGCAGCTTTTGGCGGCGCTGACGATTGCGGAGCGCGATGGCCACGGCGCGTTTGGCGGCCTTCTGGCCGACGACGTGCTTGTCGAGCTCGGTGACAATCTCGCGCGGGGTCAGCTCGTCGAGCGAGAGCTCCTGTTCTTCGGCGGATGCGGGCAGGTAAATGGCCATTTTTTGTCAGCTTCTATTCTCTCAGGCTTTGCCGCCGCGTGCGAGACCCAGGCTAATCAGAAGCGCCCGATCCACTGCCGTCATGGTCTCCGGTGAAAGTACTCCAAAGAAACGGCCAAATCGCTGTTGGTCAACGGTGCGAATCTGGTCGCAAAGCACCAGGCTGTCCTTCTTCAAGCCTCCGTCGCCCTTGGGCGCGGCAACATAGATCGGTGAGGGATTGGAAATGCTTCTGGCGTCTGTCAAGGGGACCACAATCGTCGTGGAGGCGAAACGATTGCTTACGTCATTTTGGACTACGACGCAGGGGCGCAGCCGGCCCTGTTCGTGGCCCACGACCGGGTCCAGATCGACCTCGACGATCTGACCTCGCACAGTGCGTACCGTCACGGGATCGCCGCCCATGCCTCGCGGTCGACGTGCTCGAACTCCTTGAGCATTTCAAGATTCCTCTGGTTGTTGGCGATGCAGGCTTCGGCCAGTTCGCGCTCGAACTCTTCGACGCTGATCTCCTCAAGCCGCCGCTCAACCGCGGAGCGGATGAACTCGCTGCGGCTGACGCCCTCGGCGCGCGCAGCCTTGTCGGCCCGGCGCAGGGCGGTTGCGGGAAATTCGATCAGCACGCGCTCCTTCAAGGGCTTCTTCACTGCAGTGGGCTTGACCGGAGCAATCCGGCGTGTCATTGCCGTAGACGCCATAGAACCTCCATTGAGAAACCATTATATCATGCGATATATATCGGTATATATAAAATAATCGGCAACCCCATTTAGAGTCAATCACTCGCGGTTGCCAGAATGACACTTGTCCGCGAACTTGCAATCTGGATTCAGATAACATTCCTCGCAGGATGGGGAGCTGGATTTACATTTTGATCGGCCTAAGTCCCATAGCGGCCAGTCCAGAAGCCATGGGTCAGGAGGGTACATCTTGCGCGCCAAATAAACTGTATCGAGAGCAGGGATCTCATTAATTCCTTCTATGATACGTGCTAATACCCTGCATACATGGGTGTCCGCCTTCACATCCCCTTTGCCAGTAATGTACTTGCAGTCTTTTAGCGCACCAACAATCATCCTCGAAATTTGAGGTCCGGCCCCGATGTAGTAGAGCCTGCAAAAAACATCGAATGGATCATCGCCATGCCAGATCTTTCTTGGGTCGCCGTCAAAATATAAACAGACATCGTGTGCAATTCTCCATAGACGATTGTGTGCTGGGCGCATCCAGTGCAGTCCACACTGTCTGTATTTCTCTTCAGATTCCCAGATATTCTTGGGGAAGCTTGAAATCATTTTCCACAGCGAATTTCGATCCTCCACTGAAAGACTCCTGAAGAATGTGATACCGTTCCGCCATGCCGCGAAAGTGTCGCTGCGATAATCTATCAAGCAGCAGAGGAGAAATTCATTCGCTACCTCAATCGTGCAATTATTCGGAGAATAGTCCTTTATCCTTCCCCAGTCAGAGCCCACCACACTCAGGGTCTGACGATTTTCGATCAGTTTCCTTCCGATTTCCCGCAATCCAGTTTCGAATGTGTCTTCCATGCTCTACCCTCATTGAGAACCTCAATAGGTCGTGATGGAGATAGACTATTTCAACTCCTCTATGGTGACGTGGTTGTTGGTGTAGATGCAGATGTCGCCGGCAATCTGCATGGCCTTTTCGGCGATCTCGCGGGCGCCGAGGTCGGTGTTTTCCATCAGCGCGCGAGCGGCGGCGGTGGCATAGGGTCCGCCGGAGCCAATGGCAGCCAGCGGTTCATCGGGATCGATCACATCTCCAGACCCGGAGATGAGAAAAGTCTGCCCGGCATCGGCCACCACTAACAATGCTTCCAAATTGCGCAGCATCTTGTCGGTGCGCCAGTCCTTGGCCAGCTCGACGGCGGCGCGGTTCAGGTTGCCGGCGTACTGCTCCAGCTTGGTCTCGAAGCGCGCGAAGAGCGAAAAAGCGTCGGCCGTGGAGCCGGCAAATCCGGCCAGAATCTTCTCCTGGTAGAGGCGGCGAATCTTCTTAGCAGAATGTTTTAGCACGTGGTCGCCGAGCGTGACCTGGCCATCGGCGGCCATGACCACCATGCCATTGCGGCGCACGCAAATCACGGTGGTGGAACGAACCCTGTTATGTGATGGGCCACGATTTTGGGAATCTGGCGCCACAACGGGATTTTTTCGATAAGCCATAAAAAACCTCTGAAAACATAGCATCTTGCAAGCCAAAACTTCTTTACGATGCAGTCAAAAGTATAGCGCAGCGCGAGAGCCGGGGTTGCGGTGACGTGAAACTAGAGCCGATGCGCATCCCGTTCGGCCTCGCAGGACCCGGTTGCGGTATCCTCTAGTTTACGACCGTAGGAGTAGCGATCCGCCTCGAATGAATCAAATCAGCGCCAACACGTGGGAGATTGCCGCCGCCGGGGCAATCATTGTTGCGTTCCTTGTGGCGGGTCTCTGGCTGCTGCTGCGCAAAGGCCCCACGGCGGACGAGCGGGAACGCGCGCGCCGCCAGTTCCTCGCCCGCTCCGGGCGCGTGGTGGACGGCATGTTGCTGGACATCTGCGAGGTCGAGGCCGCGGCCAAAATCAAGAACGGACCAGCCCGCACCCTGACCATGCTGCTTTATAACTACCGCATAGGCGGCGTCAACTACGAGTCCTCGCAGGACGTTACTGACCTGCTTCGCGAAGGGGATGCGGTCCAGGTGCGCGCGGGCTTCCCCTGCTCGGCGCGCTACCAGCCGGGCAACCCGCAGAACAGCATCGTGGTGTCAGAAGAGTGGAGCGGCCTGCGGGCCGGGTTGCCGGTCTTTCCGGAATTCGAGAATCCTGAGCCAATCGATACGAGCCATCTGGAAGTATTGCGCCCAGGGCGCGGGTAATCGGACTGCGGGAACAGGCCGGCGCTCGGCTGGCTGCGTGAAGCTTTTGAATCGCAGGTCAAACACTTATTCAATTCCGCACCCGGATACAATAGAACGAAACGCAGGTACTTCGATACCGCTGCGCTTCGCTCGAAGGACGGCGAGAGTGGTGCGTCAATTCGGCTTGCCGCGCTTTGGCTTGCCGGCACGAAGAAAGAGGTTCCATTCATGATGTTGCGCAAACCGTTTGCCTTACAGGTCTTTCTGGCGCTGGTTTCATCCGCTTTTATCTCCCAGCCGCTCGCGGCCCAATCCGCTGCTCAGCCCGCCGTCTTTGGCTATTCGGATTTCACCGCCCAGGCGAAGATCGAGGAGAAATTCCTCGCCGTTCCTGACGCCATACTGGCCGGCCAGCACCTGAAGACGCTCACCGCCGAGCCGCATCTGGCCGCGACCCCCGAAGACCACAAGACCGCCGAATACGTGGCGCAGAAGTTTCGCGACGCCGGCCTGGAGACGGAGATCGTCCCTTACCGAGTCCTGCTGAACCAGCCCCTGAAAAACCAGCCTCAGTCGGTGCGCGTCGAGGCATATGACTCCAGCGGCAAGCTGCTGATGAGCGGCCCTACCAAGGAACACGTCGAAGGCGATCCCTTCCAGGACGACCCCCGCGTGATGATACCGTTCAACGGTTCCTCAGGCTCGGGCGACGTGACCGCCGAGGTGGTTTATGCCAACTACGGTCGCCTGGAGGACTATGACCAGCTGGCGGCCCGGCACATCGACCTGAAAGGCAAGATCGTTCTGGTGCGTTACGGAGGCAATTTCCGCGGCGTGAAGGTCTTCATTGCGGAGAAGCGCGGAGCGGCCGGCGTGCTGATCTACTCCGACCCGCAAGACGACGGCTTCACCAAGGGCGACGCTTACCCCGAGGGACCGTGGCGGCCGGAGACTGGCGTGCAGCGCGGCTCGGTGCAATATATGTTCGAGTATCCCGGCGACCCGGAGACGCCCGGCGTGGCCTCGACCCTGGACCTGCCCGATGCGGCGCGCGTTTCGCCCTACGGCAGCCAGCCCCGCATCATCTCCATTCCCATCAGCTACCACGACGCCTCGCCCATCTTGCAGGCTTTACAAGGCCCCGGCGTGCCGCAGGGCTGGCAGGGCGGGCTGGGCTTCCGCTATCACCTGGGAGGCCAGGGAAGCGTCAAGGCTCACCTGGTCTCGGTGCAGGATTATCAGCGCCGCATCATATGGGACGTGATCGGCAAGATCAAAGGCTCCGAGTTCCCAGACGATTGGGTGGTTGTCGGCAACCATCGCGACGCCTGGGTATACGGCGCAGTCGATCCCTCCAGTGGCACCGCGGCCATGCTCGAATCAGTTCACGGAGTCGGCGCGTTGTTGAAACATGGCTGGCGACCCAAGAGGACGATTGTCTTTTGCAGTTGGGACGCAGAGGAAGAAGGCTTGGTCGGCTCGACCGAATGGGTGGAGCAGAACGCCAAGACACTGCAACACGCCGTGGCCTACTTCAACACCGATGTAGCAGTTGCCGGGCCGGATTTCTCCGCCGCCGCTGTTCCCTCGCTCAAGGAGTTTCTCCGCGAGCTGACGCGTTCGGTTCCCAGCCCGCTGGGTGGAACGGTCTATCAGCAATGGAGAATCAATTCCGCCAGCGAGAGTGGGCATCGCCACTCCAACGCACCTCCGGTGGCCAGCGAAGAAGTGCATGTGGGCGACCTCGGCTCCGGCTCCGACTTCACGCCTTTCTTCCAGCACGTTGGCGTGCCCTCTACCGACATCAGCTCCGACGGCCCGTATGGCGTCTATCATTCGGTCTTCGACAACTATGCCTGGTATACCCAGAACGCCGACCCCAAATTTGAGTATTTGCAGGAGATGGCCCGCGTCTTCGGCCTGGAAGCCCTGCGCATGGCCGATGCCGACGTGCTGCCCTACGATTACGTGGCCTATGCGCGCGAGATCAGCTCCTATATTGAAGCGGCCAAACGTAAAGCCTCGGATCAGGGACTCTCGCTGGACTTTGGCCCCGCACAGGCTGCCGCCACTCGGCTTTCCATCGCAGCTGAGCACGTTCATGGCCTGCAGACCGGAGCCTCCGGCGATCTGGCAAAGCTCGGCAAACTCAACTGGGCCCTTCGCCAGGCCGAGACCGATCTCACCACAGAAGCCGGCCTGCCCAACCGCCCCTGGTTCCGGCACACCATCTTCGCTCCCGGAGAGTACACCGGCTATGCAGCGGTAGTGATTCCAGGCGTCAATGAGGCCCTCGACAGCAAAGATCAGTCGCGAGCCGCGCAGCAGTTGACGGTCCTCACCCAGGCGCTTACGCGCGCCGCGCAGACGCTGGAGGGGGCGCGATAAATCGGCTGCCACTGATCGGCGGTTGACCCGCGCCCTATCCGGCTCGTATCTTTAGGGTGTAACGATGAAAACTTCCCCAGGAGCTTTCAATTGAGCATTATCAACTATTTCGCAGCGCACCTCATATTCTGGGGCATCGTCGCCCTTGTCACCCTGCCTGTATTTATCTTGCTCCGAGTGATCCTCGGTGAGCGTCTTTTCAATAAAGTGTTTTTTGGGATAAAGGGAAAGATTATCGCTTGTTCCATTCTAATTCTAGTCGTCATCGTTTGGATGATGTGGTCTGGCAAGGACGCCAGCAAGAGCTACTATGTAACCATCCCCGAGTTGGGCGCGATGGGCGACAAGGCCTACCATAGCAATCTCCGCGTTGAAGGCTTCGTCGTGCCCGGCTCCATCGAGCAGAGCGGCACGCACGTCACCTTCGTGATGAACGAGTTTGAGAGCCACACGCCCAAGGCCGCGACGGGGCGCCTGCTCACGGTCAACTACAAAGGCTCCGAGCCGCCGCCGGACACCTTCAAGGATGACTCACAGGCCTTGGCCATGGGCACCTATGGCCGCGACGGCGTCTTCCACGCGACGGTGTTGCAAGCCAAGTGCGCCAGTAAGTACGCTCCGGCTCAGCCGGGCGCCACGCCCGCGCAGCCTGCCGTGAGTCCGCGCGCTGCCGCTGTTCCTCCGTCTAAACCGGCCAGCTAGCTCTGTGCCTGCAAGGAGAAAATATGGATTTAACAAATATCTTACTGACCGTTCTATTAAATTCGGCGTTTGTCTGCGTTCTGTTCATGATGGATTTTTTGAATGGAAAGACTCCGCCATTCGGTACGCATCCTTTCATCTTTTGTTTGATTTTGGTTGTCGGAATGTCCATGGCTAAGCTTGGTTTTGACGAATTGAAGCGAAGCGGACACCGGAAAGTTCTTTTTTACTTGCTTGTATGCCTCACAATTTTGTCGATTATTCCTTTCATCCTGGCCTATACCAGTATTTACTCGCACTGGAACATTATTACAGGGAAGGATTTTGCTGATATATATTGGTTCATTCCGTCTTATGTGCTGGCAGTGGCCTTATTCCCAATCGCCCTCTACCTGAATCGTAACAAGAAAAAATCCACCTCTCAGCCAACCACCGACAATGCAAGCTAGCGCGCCCACCAATTCCGAAACGTCCGCCGAGCGCGAAGGACTTTGCGCCTGCCCCGTCTCTGCCAGATTGGACGGCGTCTCCAGGCTCTTCGGCACCTTTGCCGCTCTACGCCAAATCTCTGTCGAGCTGAAGCCGGGCCGCTGCTACGTTCTGCTGGGTGAAAATGGCGCGGGCAAGTCCACGCTGCTGCGCATCCTGGCCGGCCTGCTCCGGCCCAGCTTCGGCAAGGTCACGGTCTTCGGCGAACACGAACCCCACGAGGCCCAGGAACGCATCGGCTACATGAGCCACGCCGCCATGCTCTATGACGAGCTGACCGCCGAGGAAAATCTGCGCTACTTTGCCAGCCTCTATCCCAATCGCGATTGCCTTGCGCCGGCCGAAGCCCTCAGTCAGGTCGGCCTCGATCCGAAGCTCAACCGCATCCTGGGCCAGTATTCGCAAGGGATGCGCCAGCGCACCTCCCTGGCTCGCGTGCTGCTCTCCGTCCCCGAACTGCTGCTGCTCGACGAGCCATTCTCCAACATGGACGTGGAGAGTGCCCACCAGATGGTCGAGCTGCTCGCCCGGTTTCGCCACGGCAACCGCACAATTGTCTTGACGACCCATCAGCGCGAGCTGGCCGCGCCCATCGCCGACTTCGTGCTAACCCTGCACGCTGGACGCTTGGCCTCGTTAGAGGAAAGCAGGCCCACGCAATGAAGACCAACGGCGCGCGCCTGCTCGAATCTCTGGGCATTCCCTTCGCACTCCAGGAGTACGAGGTTGATCCCGACGATTTGTCGGCCCTGACTGTCGCGAAAAAAATTGGAATGCCGCCGGAGCAGGTCTTCAAAACTCTCCTCACCACAGGTGGTCCCAACTCCTACGTCTTCGCCGTCATCCCCGGCAACGCCGAACTGGACTTCAAGAAGCTGGCTCGTGCGGCCAGTTTGCGCAAGGCCGAGATGGTTTCGCTGAAAGAAGTACAGCCGCTGACCGGCTACATCCGCGGCGGCGTCACCGTCTTCGGCGCGAAAAAACACTTTCCCGTCTTCGTTGATGAGACGGCGATTCTCTTTGATAAAATCAGCGTCTCGGCAGGCACGCGCGGAACGCAGCTGATCCTTTCGCCCGCCGACTATCTGAGAGCCGCCGAAGCCCAAACCGCCGACCTGACAAAATCCGCCGCACCGGAGGGCCACGCCCAATGACCCGTGCCCTGTGGACCCATCTGGTCAAAGAGCTGCGAATCGAGTGGCGCACCCTGGACGCCCTAGTCTCCATGCTATTTTTCTCTCTACTGGTGGTGGTGCTCTTCTCCATCGCCTTTGACCCGCGCGGAGCTTTTTCCCAGCAGATCGCCGGCGGCGTTCTCTGCGTGGCCACGATGTTCGCCTCGGTCAGCGCGCTCAACCAGGCCTGGGCGCGCGAGATCCGCCATCAGGTTCTGGACGCGCAGCGCATGACGCCCGCTCCCGGCGCGGAACTCTACCTGGCCAAGGTGATTGCGAACTTCCTCTTTGTCACCATCGTTCAAGTGATCCTGGCTCCCTGTTTTCTCATCTTCTATAACCTGCACATCGCTGGCCAGGGCTGGCTGCTGGTGCTGGTGCTGCCGCTGGGCACGTGGGCGCTGGTGGCCAACGGCATCTTCTTTGCCGCGCTCTCCATCCGCAGCCGCAACCGCGAACTGCTGCTCTCGCTGATCTTGTTTCCCATCTTTATTCCGGCGCTGCTGGCCATGGTGCAGGCCACCACCACGATCCTCACCGGCGAAAGCGACCCCGCGCTGTGGATCAAGATGCTGGTAGGTTACGACATCATCTTCACCACCGTGAGCTTACTGTTGTTTGACGTGGTCTTTCATGCGGAGTAGGGAAGTGATACCTCGCAGACTTATGGGGCATCCCATCGGGACATTTCATTGTATTCATGCTCTTTGGCCGCCCAACGTCCCTTGCTTCCGTTTTGGGCTGCTGCTTCGCTTCCGGAATCCTCTGCCGCTTCTGTGACTGGAATCACTCGACAGTGTTCATCGCGGGTGATAGCCTTCGTATGACCCTTTTCCCGGATATGTCGCGTTTTCCGGGTCCGTTCGTGGTAAACCATCAAAATTTCCGCTTGGAGGATTTGTGACTGCTCAGTATTCGGTGTATCTCTTTGAGGCCCTCAGCGCGCTTTCGCTCGTGGTGGCCTTTTTCTTTGCGCGCCAGAGCATCGGCGTCATCAAGGCAGGCGCCCGTGCGTTTCCTAGGCGTCCATTGAAGTCCGTGGCGGCTCTCATGGGCCTGCTGCTGCTTCCCGCATTCGCCGGCGCGCAGGAAGCTCCGGGTGGCGAAGCCAGCCTGGTGCTGCCGAATCTGTCGAGCGTGCAATTTCTCGGCTTGGACGGAAGATCCCTTCTGATGATCGGGCTGCTCTTCTGCGCCGCCGGCCTGCTCTTCGGCCTGGTGATCTACAAGCAGTTGAAGAACCTGCCGGTTCATAAATCCATGCTCGAGATCTCCGAGCTGATCTATGAAACCTGCAAGACCTATCTGATCACGCAGGGCAAGTTCATTCTGTTGCTCTGGGCTTTCATCGCCGTCATCATCTCCATGTACTTCGGCTGGCTGGCGCCAGTGGGAAATGTTGCGGTGACCCTGCCCATCATCCTGGGCTTCAGCCTGGTCGGCATTGCGGGCAGCTATGGGGTGGCGTGGTTCGGCATTCGCGTCAACACCTTCGCCAATTCGCGGACGGCCTTCGCCGGCCTGCGCGGCAAGCCGTATCCATGTTTTGCCATTCCGTTGAAGGCCGGCATGAGCATCGGCATGTTGCTGATCTCCGTCGAACTGCTCATCATGCTCGCCATCCTTCTGTTCGTTCCAGCCACTTACGCCGGCCCCTGCTTCATCGGCTTCGCCATCGGCGAATCCCTGGGCGCCGCGGCCCTGCGTATTGCCGGCGGTATCTTCACCAAGATCGCCGACATCGGCTCTGACCTCATGAAGATCGTCTTCAAGATCAAGGAAGACGATGCCCGCAACCCCGGCGTCATCGCCG
>CAWDQS010000220.1:0-7254 GCA_963804295.1 uncultured Acidobacteriaceae bacterium | reverse complement strand
GAATACATGTTTCCACATGTCGTCAAGATAGAGTGGAAAGCTACCGTGGTGCACGGAGCGACGGGCGCGAAAGTCGCATTCATGCAGGTTCTCCTGCTTTGAATAGATCAACTCCCGTGATCATGCCTCATTTTTAGGCGGGACAGGTTCCCGGCTGCCAAATCAGCAGCAAGAGCAATCCGCACACAAATAAAACATTGACCAGAATGGATGAACCGCCAAGCGTGTGCAGAACAAATCCAAACTAAGCTACCGACGGCGCGGCACGCGGTCAAGGATGGATTCAGCCAGTTTGACCCTGCTTGGTCAATGGCACTAGCTTGGAAGAGTGCGGGGTAGTGGTTCTGTTCGCCCGGGCAAGGAGATCGGATGCAGAGTAAAAGATTCCCCTGGATTTGGAAGGGCGTTTTGGCGCTGATGCTGGCGGCGATGGCCGTGGCACAGGCCCAGGACTTGAAGAGCTTCGAGCAGAGAATTACAACCAAAGTCCTGCCCAACGGGCTAACGCTGATTATTTGCGAGCGGCCGGATGCGCCGGTCTTCAGCTACTCCACATTTATTGATGCGGGCGACGTGAACGACCCCTCGGGCCAAAGCGGACTGGCGCATATGTTCGAGCATCTGGCCTTCAAGGGGACCAGCGAGATTGGCACCACGGATTACGCTGCCGAGAAGATTGCGCTGGAGAAGGTGGAGGCGGCGAACAACGCCTACGAGGCCGAGTACCTGAAGGCCGTGGGCCGTGATGAGAAGAAGCTGGCCGCGCTGAAACAAAATTTCATCGATGCTCAGACCGAGGCGCACAAGTTTGTCATCCCCAACCAATTCACCGACGTGGCCGAGCGCAACGGGGCCGAGGGGCTGAACGCCGAAACCGCGTTGGACAACACGGTCTTTTTCTGGTCGATGCCGGAAAACCGCCTGGAGCTGTGGGCGTGGTTGGAGAGCGGACGTTTGGCCGACGCTGTGCCGCGCGAGTTCTACAAGGAACGCGATGTGGTGAATGAAGAGCGGCGGATGCGCACCGACTCCAATCCCATCGGGCGGCTTGTCGAGCAGTTGCTGGCCACAGCTTACGTGGCGCACAACTATGGCCGCAGCGGCATCGGCTGGCCCAGCGAGGTGAGCCAGATCAACGCTACCGAGGCTATGGAGTTTCACAAAAAATATTATGTGGGCGCGAATATCGTCATTGCCGTGGTGGGCGATATTAAAGCCTCAGAGGCGCTGCCGGTGCTGGAGAAATACTTCAGCAAGATTCCCACTGGACACAAGCCGGAGGAGATGACCACTGTTGAGCCGAAGCAGTTTGCCGAGAAGACGGTGGCGATTCGCGAGCAGACGCAGCCGTTTTATGTTGAAGGCTATCACCGGCCCGACTACCGCGACCCTGACGATGCGGTCTACGACGCCATCAGCGATATTATGTCCAACGGGCGTGTCTCGCGGCTTTATCGCAGCCTGGTGCGCGATGCTCAGATTGCCGCCGAGGCCGCCGGCTTCAGCCCCTTCCCCGGCGAAAAATATCCCAGCCTCTTCGCGTTCTACGCCGTTCCGCTGCCGGGGCACACGCCCGAGGAGATGCGCGACGCCATCCATAAAGAGATTGACAAGCTCAAGACCGCCGACGTGAGCGACGAGGAGCTGGCCATGTTCAAGACCCGCACGCGCGCCGACCTGCTGCGCGGCCTGGCCAACAACCAGGGGCTGGCCAACTCGCTGGCTGAGTACCAGACGCGCTACGGCGACTGGCGCGAGCTCTTCCTCCAACTCGACAAGGTGGACAAGGTGAGCAAGGCCGACATTCGGCGCGTGGCTAACCGGATTTTTGTGCCGAGCAATCGCACCAGCGCGTGGATTGAAACCGAATCGAACGGGAAGGACGCGGCAGCGCAGAAAGATGGAGGCGCGCAATGAAGAGCCTATCAAGAATCCTATCAAGTAGCTCTGTTTTGAAAGGGCATGGCTTTAGCTGTGCCGTCAAGCGCCCCAAATGGAATGCGGCTTTAGCCGCCGAGGGAATGCATATGGTCGAAGAAAACATGCCTCAGGGGCTAAAGCCCGGCCTCGATTTTGCCGCATTAGCGGCACGACTGAATTCGTGCCCTTTCAAAGCTGCCGCCTCAAAGCTTCCACTCGGCTTGTTTGCATCCTCCATGATCGTTCTGACCCTTAGCGGTTGCCACTACGCTACAAAGCAAACTCCTGTGCCTGTTGCTGCACTTGCACCTGGTGCCGCTCCCTCCACTAACCCATGGGAGAAGATTCCCACGCCCAAGCTGCACGAGTTCAAGCCTCACCAGCCGCAACGCATTGAACTCAAGAACGGCATCGTTCTGTTTCTACAAGAGGACCACGAGCTGCCGTTTGTATCGGGCTCGGTGACGATTCCCGGAGGCTCGCGCGACGAAGACCCGGCCAAAACCGGTCTGGTGGGGCTTTATGCGCAGGCTTGGCGGACCAGCGGGGCAAAGATGAACGGCGACGCGCTCGACGATCTGCTGGAAGCCAAGGCCGCGCACATTGAAACCGGCGGCGACGTGGATTCCACGGCCGTCTCCTGGGATTCGCTGAAGGGCGACTCCGACCAGGTTCTTTCTCTGGCGCTGGATTTACTTTTCCATCCCAATTTCAGCGCGGAGAAGCTCGAACTGGCGCAGCAGCAAGAGGCCACGGGAATCGTCCGGCGCAATGATGACGAAGCCGAGATTGCCGGACGCGAGTCGGCAAAATTAGTCTATGGTCCCACCAGTCCCTACACGCGGCAGCCGGAGATTGCCACCATCGGCGCGGTTGGTCTGGAGGATTTAAAGGCTTGGCACGACCGCACCATCAGCGGAAAGCTGATCGTCTCCATCAGCGGCGACTTTGACCCGGCGGCGATGGAAGCCAAGCTGCGCGCGGCCTTCGAGGGATTGCCGCGGGTGAAGGCTGCGCCGGCGCGACACGATGATTTTGCCGGACCCAAACCGGGCGTCTATTTCATCGACAAAGAGGACGTGAACCAATCGAATGTTGAGATCGTTGGCCTGGGCACCGACCGCCGCAATCCCGACGTGGCAGCGCTGGCGGTGATGAACGAGATTCTGGGTGGCGGGTTTGCCAGCCGCATGTTCCAGAAAATTCGCACTGAGATGGGATTGGCCTACGCGGTGGGCGGCAGCTACGGCTACGGCTGGGATCATCCAGGCACATTCCACGCCATGGTGCTCACCAAGAGCGCTTCGACCGTGGACGCCACCAAAGCCGCGCTGGCAGAAATCGACGGCCTCACCACACGGCCCTTTACCGATGAAGAATTGGCGCGCGCCAAGGACAACATCCTCAACTCCTTCCTCTTCCGCTACGACACACGGGAAAAGGTACTGGCCATGAGAGTGCGGCTGGAGTTCTACGGCTATCCGGCCGATTACCTGGAGACTTACAAGGCCGCGCTCGAAAAAGTGACCATCGCCGACCTCGACCGTGTGGCGAAGAATTACATCCATCCCGGCAAGCTGGCGATTCTGGTGGTGGGCAACGGACCGGAGATCAAGCCGTCCTTGGATGAACTGAAGCTGGGGCCGGTGCAGGCGGTGGATATTACGATTCCTATGCCGAAGCAGAAGTAAGGCTGGAAAGTTGAGTGGATACCCAGGTCCCAGAATCGGGGCCTGGGTATATCAATCTGTCAGGGGCAATTGATGCACATGAAAAAGATCGTTGTTCTCTTGATTAGTTTTCTCTGGCCCGTCAGTCTCTGTAGAGCGCAGGATGCAGCGTCGGCAAGAGCCTTCATGAATTCCGCCTTCCGGCTCTATGAACACCATGGAAGTGGAATCAATGGCAACGGGCGTATGAAACGCTTCGTCCATTCTTCCCTTCTTGATTTGATCGATAAGGACATCAAAACCGTAGCTGCGGCAGGTACAGATGAGCCGTATGCTGGTGATTCCGATGTCATTTGTGACTGCCAGGAACATAATGGAATTCGTGTGCTTCACATGGATGTGAAAGTAGTGAATCCAAAACTGGCATTTGTGATCGCTTCTTTCGTGATTTATGAGTCTAAGGATGACGTCAAAGGTGAAGCGCACAAGATCAAGTACACCTTGGTTCCCAAGCAGGGGCAATGGAAAATCTACGATTTTCTAACCATGATTCCCTCACCAGATAAAATCTCTTTTCGAGAGGGCCTTCAAAAGGACATCAATTACTACACGAACCCTCCGAAGCCTTGAAACCCAGCCAGGTGCACCTTCATGCCCCGTTCTTGTTTTTATGCCAGCAGTGGGAGATTAGAAACTGACGCATTGGAGTGGACTATAACCTGTGTGTCTTGTGAGAGATAAGGGATGTGGAAGCATACTTGAAATTTTTGAGATAAAAATCTCTCAAAATGGCGATATACTCAATACGTACGGAAGGTGTCCGTACGTTCGCCGCTGGAGGGATTATGGCTACTACAGTCGCACCGATACGCAAGGAAACAATACGCAAAGCACGAGAACGGATCGATGTGCGCCTTCGTCCTGAGCAGAAGGAAGAGATTGAAAGGGCAGCCCAGATCAAAGGTCTCACGGTGACAGATTTCATCATTCAGAACGCCGTCGCAAATGCAAGACAGGCGATCCGGGAGTATGAAACCTGGACTCTTGAACGCCCCGATGCGGAGATCTTTGCCGCCGCCTTGATGGAGCCGGCAACGCTTGGTCCTCAGTTGACTCAGGCAGCGAAGCGTTACAAGGAGCGCTTTCTGTCACAGTGAGCCAAAATCTACCATCTGGCTACTATTTCGAGCCGCTCGCCGAGCAGCACGACCGGGCGGCTTTTTCGTGCGGGAACGAAGCCCTGGATCAATACTTTAGGGGCGATCCCATTCGGCAGGATGTAAGCCGAAGAGTCACCAACGCCTTCGTTTTAACTCCCGACGGAAAGTTTGTTGCCGGCTTTTATACCCTGTCTCCCATCTCCATACTCAGCGTGGATTTACCACCCAGCCTTCAGAAAAAGCTCCCTAAGCGGCCCATCGGCGCCACGCTCATCGGCCGGATGGGAAGGGATTTATCTCTACTAGAAAAAGGCGTTGGCGAAATGCTGCTGATGGACGCGCTCCACAAAGCATGGCAAGCCTCGAAACTTGTCTCCTGCTGGGCAGTGGTAGTGGATGCCAAAGAGGGTGCTCGCGATTTTTACATGGAGAACGAGTTTACCCCGTTCGCAACTCAACCAGACAGGCTCTTCCTGTTGATGAAGAAAATCGATTTGATGTTCGAGTAATCCAATTCCATTCAAACTCGCCAATCAGGATGGAGAAACTACAATGTAAGTGAAGAGATTGGTGAGTCTGTTCAAGAGGAGTTTTACAGTGGAATCGAATTCTAAAGGACCGGGCGCGACGATCCAGCGGCCGGAGACCTGCGTGATTGACGCCGAGGTGAAGATTGCGGCTGATGCGGTGATCGAGCCTTATGTACAGTTGCTGGGGCGCACCAAAATCGGCGCCGGTTGCCGGATCCGGTCGTTCACGGTAATTGAAAACTGCACTCTGGGCCGCGATGTGCTGGTTCGCCAGAGTTGCGTGCTGACCGATAGCGTCCTTGCGGATGGAGCCAAGATCGGCCCCTTCTCGCATCTGCGTCCGGGCAGCGAGATCGGCGAGGAGGCTCATGTAGGCAACTTTGTCGAGACCAAGAAGGCCAAGCTTGGCAAGGGAGCGAAGGCCAACCACCTTACTTACCTGGGCGATGTGGAGGTGGGCGATAGAAGCAACATCGGCGCGGGGACCATCACCTGCAACTACGACGGGGTGAACAAGTACAAGACGATCATTGGCAAGGACGCCTTTATTGGCAGCGATTCCACGCTGGTGGCTCCGGTAACTGTGGGCGACGGAGCTTATGTCGGCGCCGGTTCCTGCATCACTAGAGACGTGCCCGCGGATTCGCTGGCGGTAAGCCGCGCTCGCCAGGTTGTCAAAGAGGGCTGGGCCGCAGTCCGGCGCGCAATGCGTCAAAAGCATTCGTAGTGCATCCAATATTGGTCGACAGCGGAAGTCAATTGATTCCATGGAAGGAGCAGATCAATGCGCATATTGTCCGAACATGAAATTGCTTCTCATCTCGGCGCTTTGCCTGAGTGGCGGATCGAGAAGGGAGAGTTGACACGCACCTTAACCTTCAAGGATTTCCTTGCCGCGCTGGCCTTCGTCAACCAGGTGGGAGAGCGGGCTGAAGCTGCCGGCCACCATCCGGATATCGACATTCGCTACAACAAGGTGCGGCTCGTGCTGGTGTCGCATGATGCGGGAGGCCTGACCGCAAAGGATTTTGACCTTGCGGCTGTATTCGACAGGCTGCTCTGACTACCCCCAGGGCAGTACGCCCGTCTTCTTAGCCTGTGGAAAAGACGTGAATATCCTAAAATATGGATTTCTGCTCGTATCCTACTGGTTAACATAGCTGGCTGACCTCTGAACCGTTCGAGAGCTGGCAACTGGCAGAATATCGCCTAGGCGGCAGCAATATCCCCTACCTCGAACCCGCTGAAAAGTAGCAGCAGGAATGTTCATAACTCTATGTAAATATAAGATATTAAATAGATTACTTCGTAATACGCTGATTTTACGTTTGCCGGTTGCACCGTTCGTCCCAAGAAAGTGTCTCGAAATTGGACACTTAGCTAATTCAGGCGAACGCTTGCCGTCAGCCTTAAAATAATTTCGATTATTGTATTTGACAACTTCTAAATCTATGCTATGCTGTATATATTCCGGTCATGGAGGAGGCATCCTCCCTACTGGAAGTAGTTTGCGTCACTGGCCTCCCGGCACGAACAGCAAGACCGTTCGTGCCGCCTTTTTTTTGTGCAAAAACGGTACTCAAACAGCTCTGGCGCTTTTTGCAGCGGCTCCGATTTTTGATTCAAGCACGCTTCGTTTTAGAATAGGCACATGGAGGGTTTTATGACGAACAAGTGGATGCAGCGTCGATGGGTTCTCGGCTTGGCGGTTTGCGCCTTGACAGCCGCGAGCTTTGCGCAGTGGTCAAATCCGGCCGACGATGTACCCGCCTATCATCCCTCCGCGCCGCTCAAGGTGAGCGCCCTGCCACCAATTCTCTCCGGCGCCCAACTGACAGGCGAACACTTTCGCTATCCATGGCAGGTACACGCTTATCAGCAAGCGATCAAGATCAGCAGCGTGATCTACCAGCTTCCCTGCAACTGCCGCTGCGACCGCTCGCTGGGCCATACCAGCCTGCGCAGTTGCTATGA
>CAWDQS010000219.1:0-5311 GCA_963804295.1 uncultured Acidobacteriaceae bacterium | reverse complement strand
ATTTTTTGAATCAGTTTGGAAGTGGTTTTTTAGCGGGCCCGGTAGAGGAGCAAGCCATGATGCAGCGCATTCCTCCGCCGCAGCGCGTGCAGAGTTCTTTAGCCAGGCTCATGAGTACCTTGACCACGGCTTGCTGCTGGAGGCGGAACGGCTTTACCAGGCCGCCGTGGCTGCCAATTCCAAGCTCGCCGCGTCATACGCTGGACTCGTCGGGGTTAGCGAGCGTTCCGGCGACGCGTCGGCTGGCGTTGAAACCGCGACGGCGCATTGGGGTCAAGGGGGCTGAAGAGGCAGAGTGGTTTCCTATTCATTGCATTTTCGATCAAAGGCGGTATTCTTGGAAGTCAAACGAAAATCGTCAGGAGGCGCGATGAACGAATCTGACAGTCAGCGGGCAGTAGACGAATCATCCAGTCAGCAAGCGGAGCGGAATTTCGCTCGCCGCCAACAGTTTGCATTTGGACTACTCATTGTCTTTATCCCAGTATCGGTCTTTTTCTCCGTAAAGATGTTTCAAATAGCCCTGAAAATTACCTCATTTGAGATGCGCCTACCGCTGTTTGCGCTGTTTAGCCTTATGGTTTTTCTTTCTTTGTTGCTGATTGGTGTTTTGCTTCATCGCAAATGGATCACGGGCCGGTTCATCTTGACACGCGCTGAGATGATAGCCAAGCAGGATGCGGTGTGGAATAAACTGGGCGCGGGGCAAGCCTTTCCGGCCACAGGCCAAGTATTATGCCGTTTTGGTTATTCTGTTGTTACTATTTTCGGTGTTGACTCTTCTACCCATCTCTATTTTGAAGAATTTTGGTAGTCGGCCTCCGCTGTCTCTGTTGATTCTGATTTTGCTCCTCTTCGCTACAGTTCTCGCCTTGCCTGCCTGGTATATCTTCAAAACAATTCGGCGGAAATTGAAGACAGGCAGTGTTCTGCCTTCCCAGGAGGAGATTGCCAAGGCGCGCGCCCGCAGCCGGAAGCCGCAACCGCTATGGTTTAGAATTTTGATGGCTAACGTGATAGCGTTCAATGCCGGGATGTTCACTTCTTTTTCTATCGCAGCCCATATCCGACACAGTACACCAGATCTTCCATGGGGCTGGATAGCGCCGTTCATGTTGTTTATGGCTGTCTTCTTTGCATGGCAGGTCTTTCGCCCCATTCAGCCGCTTTTCGGACTTCAAGACGCGCCGGACGAACCCAAAAGAACCCCATTGAAATCCCTCACACTGATCGCGCTGGCTATCGTTCTGCCGCTGGCTCTTGCGTCATTCTTCCCCATTGTTGCCTTTCGCACGGTTCATCCCATCCATGTCATCTATCCTGCTGCCACGCAGGCCAGGGCTGACCTTGCCGCCGCGCTGCAATCCGCCGCCCAAAGCCACAAGCGGATTATTGTCGAGTTTGGCGCAAACTCGGACCCCGACTCGCGGAGGCTTGACCGTTACTTTCATGACAAGACTAATCTGCCTATCTTTGAATCCAGCTTCATCCCTGTCTTCGTCAATACTGACGCTACCAACAAAGGATATTGTGCCTGTGACGCCAACAAGGACCTCGCCAAAGAGTACGCAATTTCGTTCGACAAGGGCATCCCCGCGCTGGCCGTTCTGAGCGATAAGGGTGAGCTGATCTATAGCCAGAAGAATGGCGAATTTGCGGATATGCGCCATCTGAAGTCCTCGGACCTGACCGAATTTCTTCTGCGATGGAAGCCATAAGATAGAGCCAAAGGAGCAAGCCATGATGCAGCGCGTGCGCAGATTTGCGGCAGTGATTGGTTTGATAGCGGCCTTGGGGCTGAGTGCGACCGCCAACGGCCAGCAGCCGTTTGTCGACAAATTTGTTCTTGCTGACACCATCCAGCCGGTTACGCAGGGTGAGCTGGAGCGGGCCATTGCGCGCGCCAACTCGGACGGGGCTCAAGCCCTGCTGATCGAGCTGGACACTCCCGGCGGTCTGCTCGACTCCACCCGCACCATGGCCGGAGCGATTCTCCGCTCCAAGGTTCCGGTGATCGTTTATGTCAGTCCGGCGGGAGCGCGGGCCGGATCGGCGGGGTTTTTCCTGCTGGAATCGGCGGATGTGGCCGCCATGGCTCCTGGCACCAACGCCGGAGCGGCTCATCCGGTGATGGAGTTCGGCCCCCAGCCCGATGCCACTATGAGCCAGAAGATCGAGAACGACGCCGAAGCCTTTCTGCGCTCCTACGTGACAAAACGTAACAGGAACGCCGAAGCCGCAGAGGCCGCCGTTCACTCTTCACACTCCTACACCGCGCAAGAGTCTCTGGACCAGCACCTGATCGACCTGATCGCATCGAACGACTGGGAGTTGCTCAGAAATCTTGATGGCCGGGAGATTACTCGCATGGATGGCAGCAAGCTCACGCTGCATCTGGCCGGGGCGCGAATCGAACCCTTGCGGTCCACGCTGCGCGAGGATTTGCTGGGCTGGCTGATCAATCCAAACATTGCCCTGCTGTTTCTGGTGGGCGGGGCACTGCTGATTTATCTGGAATTCAATGTTCCCGGCACCATTGTTCCCGGCGCTCTGGGCACGCTGATGGTATTGCTGGCGATTTTTGCGCTGGGATTGCTGCCGATTCGATTTACATCGGTTCTGCTGCTGGTGGCTGCGCTGGTTTGCTGCTGTTGGAGGCCAAATTTGGCGGCCATGGAGTACTGGCCATCGCGGGAATCGTCTGTCTCACGTTCGGGATGCTTACGCTGGTTGCCGCGCCAGTACAGGAGTTGGCCGTCAACCCCTGGGTAGCCTTTGCGATCAGCGCCGCCTTCGGCAGCATCACCGTTTGGCTGGTCGGCCTGGCGGTGCGCGCGCGGCGGCTGAAATCCAAGCTGGGACTATCGGCTCTCGTGGGCAGCCAAGCGCGGGCCATGGAGGCGCTGAATCCCGAGGGCCATGTGTTGGTGGAGGGCGAAATCTGGCGCGCCGTGGCCAGCGAAGCCGTGCCGGCTGGGGCGCCATTGCGCGTGATAGGCCTGGACAAGTACCTGCTGCGCGTGGAGCCGGCTACGCCGCAAAGACCACCGCAGCACCCATCTTAAGTAGTACAATCCGTCGTAAGTGAGGGAATTCCCATGGATGCAAGTACACCGATTCTGATTTTCCTAGCCATCGTCGTCCTCTACGTTCTCAACTCCATCAAGATTCTCCGTGAGTATGAGCGTGGAGTGATCTTCCGTCTGGGCCGCGCGCTGCCTACGCCCAAAGGCCCCGGCATTATCCTGGTCTTTCGGCCCTTCGATCAGATGGTGCGCATCTCGCTGCGCCAGGACGTGCTGGAAGTTCCGCCGCAGGACGTGATTACCCGCGACAATGTCACCCTCAAGGTGAATGCCGTGGTCACGCTCTATGTGGTCAACCCCAACGACGCGGCCATCAAGGTGGCCAACTACGTCTATCAAACTTCCCAATTCGCGCAGACCACGCTGCGTTCGGTTCTGGGCGAGGTGGAGTTGGACGAGCTGCTCAGCCATCGCGACAAGCTCAACCTGAAGATTCAAACCATCATCGACCAGCGCACGGAACCGTTTGGGGTGAAGGTCATTTCTGTCGAGGTCAAACAGGTGGATCTGCCCGAGCAGATGCTGCGCGCCATGGCCAAGCAGGCCGAGGCGGAGCGCGAAAAACGGTCGAAGATCATCCACGCCGAGGGCGAGTTCAACGCCGCGCAGAAGCTGGTGGACGCGGCCGCGCTGCTGGCCACCGAACCGATGACCTTGCAGTTGCGCTACCTGCAAACCCTCACCGAGATCGGTGTCGAGAAGAACACCACCATCGTCTTCCCGCTGCCTCTGGAGATGATGACGCTGTTCAACAAACTGGGCGCAACAGCCTTGGCTGCGGCGGATAAGAAGTAGGCGGCAGGCCCGGGTTGGCAGGACAGGTCTGGTTGGCCGGGCGCCGGCCTCGTTCGTCGGCGACGGGCCGGGCATGACTCGAGCGGGCCCCCATCGCGCTTCGCGTGATGGGGGCGCGGAGCCGCAGGCGGAGCGCCTTTCAACCTCCGGGTCCCCGATTGAGACCGGCCTCGATGGGAGTGGTCTTCGTCGATCAGGGGAACATCGAGGCCGGCTTTTCGATCCCCGGACTGCGGCTGCGCGTGCTCGGCGACCGCGAGATCTTCGGGCAGCCGCCCAAGCGCGTCAAGCTGCGGGCGGTCAAGGAAGGCGTACCGGTCACGCTGGCCGACCTCAAGGTCGGCGACCACGTCGTGCACGCGGTGCACGGCATCGGCCAATACCTGGGGCTGCGCACCGAGACGATCCTCGGCGCGACCTCGGATTATTTAGACCTGAAGTATGCCGGGACCGACCGGATGCTGGTGCCCGTCACGCAGATGCATCAGGTCACCAAGTACGGCGCGGCGGTGTCGGGATCGTCCGCTCGCATGACGCCTACCGCGGGAACGGGACGGCCGAGCCCCGATTCTATCCGGGCTCCCCGCGGATTGCGAAGGCCCTCGCGAGGCCGCAGGACCGGATCGAGCTCTGGGAGATGCACCCCGAGGAAGGCGAATCCCTGCGCGACGAATTCCTCGGCGAGCGCCGGGTCTCGGTGCATCTCGCAGACGGCTACGGCGCATTGAGGGCGTGCCTGCCGCCGAAGGAAAGGAGGGCGCTCGTCTTGATCGACCCGCCCTTCGAGGCGCCCGGGGAGTGGGCCGAGGTCTCCAGGGCGCTTGCCGAGGGAGTGCGCCGGTTTCCCGGGGGGGCCTACATGGTCTGGTATCCGCTATCGGAGCGGGCCCCGGCCGGGGGCTTCCACGATGAACTTCGGGCGGCCGGGCTCCCGAGCCTGGCCGCGGAGCTGACGGTCGATCCAGACGCGTCCGGCATCCGGGGATGCGGAATCGCGGTCATCAATCCCCCGTGGAGGTTCGATGCCGAGGCCCGGTCGATTCTGGACTACCTCTGCCCCGTGCTGGACCGGGGCCATGGAGCCCAGGGTTCCGTCCGGTGGGTGGTCGCCAAATGACGAAGGTCAGGGCGGGCCGGCTGGACATCTAGCGGAGGCGGCCTGAAGATCGGCCGTGTCCAACTAGCGTCCTCCCGCGGTGTTGCGCGAACAGCCGCTGCGTCTCTCGCCAGCGGGCGCGCTGGGAAGGTGTGCGCGTGCGGTGTCATGGTAATCCCTGGGACACGGCCCTATGAGAAAGGTCCCAAAATTTGTTGAGAAAAATTGTGGCCCCTCCGACGCCCGCGGGCTGCGACCGCCGCCGAAGCGGAGGGGCCGCCCGCGGGCGGGATGGGTTCCGGCTCAGCGACCCGACCCAGGCGCACCGCCGGCC
>CAWDQS010000218.1:0-40702 GCA_963804295.1 uncultured Acidobacteriaceae bacterium | reverse complement strand
TTGACTCCAGTAAAGTACCGTCGTATGTACGAAATTTATCCGGCAAAAGCTTGCATCTCCGAAAGCGCTACGGATTGCAATCAATGCCTGCGCGGGCAGATTCGCTCTCTCAACCGTTTTGCCGGACACGGGCCGGGCGGAAGAGGCGCGCTCCACGAGACACAGGCGAGCGATCCGCCGGTTGCTCGTTCACAATTTGTGCGGTTGCAGGCAGGATGAGGTGGCCATGCCCCCAGAAAACAGTGGATTCGAAATTGAAGTTTGTCTCGGGAGTTCCTGTTTTGCGCGAGGAAACTCCGAGAATCTCGCCATCATCAATGCGTTTATCCAGAGCCACGGATTGAAGGCTTCCGTTCGCCTGACGGGCAGGCTTTGCCAGGACCAGTGCAAGCAGGGGCCCAATCTGACCATTGGCGGAGACTCCCACCATGGAATAACCACGGACAAATTGCGCGAACTGCTCGAACAACTCGGCAGTCCACTGGGGAGAGATCATGGAACAATCTAGCTTCATCAAAACCAGGAAGCGCGAATGCCAGGATTGCAATAAGTGTATTCGCGAATGTCCGGTCAAGGCGATTCGCGTACAAGATACATGTACTCAGGTCGTGCCTGAGCTTTGTATTCTGTGTGGTAATTGCGTACTTGCCTGCCCCAGCAACGCGAAACAAGTGTGCGACGACTTGCCTAGCGTCAAGACTCTGCTGAATTGCAAGCGCGCGGTGATCGCCTCGCTAGCTCCTTCCTTTGTGGCGCAGTTTCCCGGCGTGCGGCCGGGGCAGTTGATTCATGCGCTGAAAAAACTCGGCTTTTTTGCCGTATCGGAGACCGCGCTGGGCGTCCAGCAGGTTTCGGCCGGCGTCTTGTCGCTGATGGGCAGCGAGCCGAATCGTATCTGGATCTCTTCCGCTTGCCCCGTGGTCGTTGATTTCATCTGTAAATATCATCCGGAATGCGCGCCTTATCTTTGCGGAGTCCTCTCTCCCTTGCTGGCGCATTGCAAGATGCTGCGCGCCTATTATGGCAACGACATTGCAATTGTTTCTATCGGGCCTTGTGTTGCGGAAAAAGGGCAGGCAGAACAGCATCCCGGACTGCTTGATGTAGCGCTGACCTTTGAAGATCTGAGTTATTGGCTGAATGAAGAGAAGATTGATCTCGCAACGACCCCCGAGATGCTGGAAGATCGCTTTGAGCCGGAAGAAGCACAGGAGGGAACGCTCTTCCCCATTGAGGGCGGGATGGCTCCTGGCCTTACGGGAAGCAGCGAAGCAGGCAAATTGCAGTTTCTGGCTATCTCCGGAATGCCGAATGTCGAGCAGGCTTTGAAGGATATTTCCAAATGGAAGCCCGAACACAGCATCTTCTTTGAGATGAGCGCATGTGCCGGCTCCTGCGTCAACGGGCCAAAAGCGGCGCGTGACACATCGCTTACCCGCCGTCGCTATGACGTTATCCAGTACGCCCGGCCTGCCGGCGAATTCCCGCGCAAACTCACGCTGGATATCGCTTGCGACTACGCGGCCTCGCCGGTCATTCGCAAAGAATACAGCGAGCTGCAATTGCAGGAGGCGTTGCGTACGGTGGGAAAGTATTCCGCCGAGGATGAATTGAACTGCGCGGGCTGTGGATACGACTCCTGCCGCGACTTTGCCCGTGCGCTGATTGCCGGCAACGCCGGGCGAATGATGTGCGCCTCATATACCCGCAAGCTGGCGCAGAAAAAGGCCATAGCGCTCCTCCAAAACATGCCGTCCGCTGTGGTCATCGTCGATGAATATCTGAAAATCATCGAGTGCAATTTGAATTTTGTGCACCTCTTCGCCGCCGATGCCGAGCAGTCCAAGGACATTGAAGGCAGCGCCATAGACGCCGTGATTCCCTTCTCCAGCTTGTTCCGCCGCGTACTCGAATCGGGCGAGGATATCGTCGGCCACGACATCCGCTACCAGCGCAGCATCCTCAACACCACCGTCTTCACCATCGAGCCTCATTCCGTGCTGTGCGGAATCTTTCAGGACATCACCAAGCCCATTTTCCAGAAAGAACAGATCATTGGTCGCGCTCGCGATGTCATCCAGAAAAACCTGAAGACAGTGCAGCAGATTGCCTATCTTCTCGGCGAGAATGCCGCCGATTCGGAAATCATACTCAATTCCATCGTGCGCTCGTTCAGCCCCGAAGAGGTTGACGACGACGGGGGGCAGCATTGACGAACGCCGAGAGCTTTATCGAAGTCGATTACTGCCAGCGTGCCAAGCACGGCCAACTGATCTCCGGAGATGTTTTTCTTTCTGAGAAAGTCAAGCAGGAGGGCCGCATTGTCTCTGTTCTTTCCGACGGCCTGGGCAGCGGCGTGAAAGCCAGCGTACTGGCCTCCATGACGGCGGCCATGGCTCTGAAGTTCGCTGCCAGCGCGATGGACATTCGCAATTCCGCCGAAATCATCATGGATACCCTGCCCATTTGCAGCGTGCGCAAGATCAGCTATTCGACCTTTACCGTTGTCGATATGGCCAACACCGGCGAGACCCGCATCATCGAGCACGGCAACCCGCCTTTTTTGCTGATCCGTCCCCAGGGCGAGTTGAGTATTCATAAAACCGAACTGCGCCCCCAGCGCTGGCAGGACCGCATCATCAGCTTCTCCTGTTTTGACGTCCAGCGCGAAGACCGCATCATTTTCTTTTCCGATGGCATTACGCAAGCGGGCATGGGCGAGTACCGTACCCCTCTCGGCTGGGGATTGCAGAACGTGGAAATCTTTGTCCGTGAAAAAATCGACCGCTACCCTTATATCTCAGCCCGCGAGTTGTCGCGCCTCATGGTTGCTAAAGCCGAGGAAGTTGACGGCCTCAGCGCGAAGGACGACATCACCTGCGGCGTGGTCTACTTCCGCAGTCCTCGCCAACTGCTGGTGATGACCGGAGCACCGTTCAATCGCGCTCACGACCATGATCTCGCAATGATGGCCGAACATACTCCGGGGCGCAAAGTCATCTGCGGCGGAACCACGGCCAATATCATCTCCCGGCTGCTGAATCGCGCCATTCAGATCGACATGCAGCAGCCGCTTCATCCCAAAGTTCCGCCCGCTGCCAAGATGGAAGGTTTTGATCTGGTGACCGAAGGTACGCTCACCCTGGGCGAGGTGCTTCGTCTTCTTGAGGAGGACTTCGCCCCTGAAGACATGAGATCCAATCCCGCCGTACGCCTGGCAACGATGCTGCTCGACAGCGATATTGTGAAGTTTGCCGTCGGCACCAGAATCAATGAAGCGCACCAGGATCCCAACATTCCGGTCGAGCTCGACCTGCGCCGCAATATCATCAAACGAATTGCAACACTGCTGGAGAGTAAACACATGAAGCGGGTTCTGATCCAATACCTATAGAGGCTGTTTCATAACCTGGCTTTGAAAGGGCACGGCTTCAACCGTGCCGCTGACAGAGTATAGAAATCGCGGACTTTAGCCACTGAGGGAAAGGCTGGTGGCCCGCACATCAACATCGAAGAATCTGCATGATTTTTGAGGATTTGTGCCCCGTTCATCGCGACACTATCGCGATGAGCGGGCGCGGGTCGTAGATAGCCAGCCATATGCCTCGCATCTGCTAAAGTGAGGTAGTATCCCTTGTCGTAATACCCTCGCAGCGAGAGGGTTTTACGCAATCATCAGGGACTTCGTACAAAAATATGCCTCACGAACTGCCTAAAGCCTACGACCCCGCCATCACTGAAGATCATTGGGCCGAATACTGGGTGCGCGAAAAGCTCTTTGCCCAGCCCACACCCTCCGCCGACGACGCCGGAAACGGTGAGCCCTTTACGATTCTGCTGCCGCCACCCAACGTCACCGGCCGACTCCACATGGGCCACATGCTTAACCAGACGGAGATGGACATTCTCGTCCGCTGGCGTCGCATGAGTGGTCGCCGCGCCCTGTGGCTCCCCGGCACCGACCACGCCGGCATCGCCACGCAGATGATGGTCGAGCGCCAACTAACATCCGAAGGCACCAGCCGCCAGCAACTCGGACGCGAGGCCTTCGTCGAGCGCGTGTGGGAGTGGAGACGCCACTACGGCGGCGCCATCCTCGACCAAATGAAGCGCCTGGGCGCATCCGTTGATTGGCAGCGCGAATACTTCACCATGGACGAGAACCTGTCCGTTGCCGTGCGCGAGGCATTCGTTCGCCTTCATGAGCAGAATCTAATCTATCGCGGCGCATACATCGTGAACTGGTGTCCGCGCTGCCAAACCGCGATCAGCGATCTGGAAGTGTTCCACGAGGAACAATCTGGCCACTTGTGGGAGATTCGCTATCCAGTTATCAGCAATGACGATAAAGATTCCGGCGAGTTTCTTGCCGTTGCAACCACGCGTCCCGAGACCATGCTTGGCGACGTTGCCGTTGCCATCCATCCGGAAGACGAGCGCTACTTGCACTTGCACGGCAAGAAGCTCCGCCTGCCTCTAATGAACCGCGAGATTCCCATCGTCCTCGACTCGTGGGTCAGCCGTGATTTCGGTACCGGCGCGGTCAAAGTCACTCCTGCGCACGACCCCAACGACTTCGCCCTCGCCGAGCGGCATCATCTTCCGTCGATCAATATCATGGACGACACCGGCCACATCAACGCCGAAGGCGGCGCCTACTCCGGCCTCGACCGCTACACCGCCCGTAAGCGCGTCGTCGCTGACCTCGATGAACAAGGCCTCCTAGCAGGCATCAAGGACCACGTTAACAACATCGGCCATTGCGACCGCTGCAAGACGACGGTTGAGCCGCGCCTCTCAACACAATGGTTCATCAAGATTCAACCGCTTGCCGACAAGGCCAAAGCAGCAGTCCGCGAGAAGCACATCCGCTTCACGCCGGAGATGTACGAGAAGACCTACTTCGAGTGGATGGAGAACATTCACGACTGGTGCATCTCGCGCCAACTCTGGTGGGGCCATCGCATCCCCGCATGGCACTGTTCGGAGTGCCGCAAGATCACCGTCGCCCGCATCGATCCAACCGCATGCGCCCACTGTGGCTCGGCAAAAATTACCCAGGAGACCGATGTTCTCGACACCTGGTTTTCGTCGGGCCTTCTGCCGGTCTCCGTCTTCGGCTGGCCGAATCTTACCGCTGAAACTCGCGCCGACTTCGACGCCTTTTATCCCACCAGCCTCCTGGTCACCGGCTTCGACATTCTCTTCTTCTGGGTCGCGCGCATGATCATGTTCGGCTGCTGGTTTGCCGGCGACGTTCCCATGCCCGATGGCTCCAAGCGCTCTCTTGCGGATTCGGTTCCCTTCCGAGAGGTCTACATCCACGCCCTGGTGCGCGACGCCAACCGCGAAAAGATGTCCAAGACCAAGGGCAACGTCCTCGACCCCATCGAGATCGTGAAGCAGTACGGGACGGATGCGGTGCGCTTCACGCTGGCCAGCATGGCCTCGCCCGGCACCGACATCGCCTTCAACATCGCCCGCACCGAGGGCTACCGCGCCTTCGCCAACAAGATCTGGAACGCCGCTCGCTTCCTCTTCATGAACGTAGATCGCGCCGCCGAGATCGGCATTGTTGTTGATCCCGCGGCACTGGGGAAAATGCCGGAAGCTGGGCAGGCTGCGCCGCTCGAAGCCCGCTGGATTGTCGCCGAGCTGCACGCAACCGCGGCCAAAGTCAATCAGTCGCTGGAAAACTATCGCTACGACGATGCAGCCAACACCATCTATCAATTCTTCTGGGGCAGCTTCTGCGATTGGTACCTGGAAATCGTCAAACTCCGCCTCGACTTCTCGGAAACCGCCGACAAGGCACAGACCAAAGCCGCGCTCACCACGCTGGTTCAGGTTTTCGAGGCAGCACTGCGGCTGCTCTCGCCCTTCATGCCCTTCCTCACCGAAGAACTCTGGAACGCACTCTACGATGGCAACCCTCCGGCCAAGTCGATTGCGCTGACACGCTATCCACAGGCTGATGGGCAATTTGTGCCTTTACTAAAGAATCAAAGTTTCGACACGCTGAACGATTGCAGTCATAAGGCTGCACTTGAAATGTATGTTATTCAAAATGTGATTACATCTCTGAGGTCACTTCGTAAGGATGTTGGGGTCCCTGAGAAAGAGATAGTGGACGCAAAAGTTTATTGCACTGAGAGTGAAGGATCGCTAACAGCAGGATATTTGGTGTCGAAAACCAATATTGATTTATGCAATGCTCTCGCAAAGGTGCGGCTTGAATTGAAGTTCGGAAAGCCATCTCTTCAAGGCCTTATTCGTTCGGAAACAGGCTTTGATGTTGAAGTGCTTTATGAGAAGAAGATCGATGTCGCCGTTGAGCGAGAACGTTTATCCAAAGAGATTGCCAAGTATGAGAAAGGTCTAATCTCCGCCGAACGGCAGTTACACAACGAGAGTTTTCTGGCCAAGGCGCCGGCAAACGTGGTCGAAGGGTTGAAGAAGCAGGAAGCGGAGACTCGGCTACTGCTGGAAAAGGCGCGCGCCGCGCTGGATAATCTTACCGGGGAGAAATAATATGTCCTGCGACTGTGCTCAATGCCGGCAGCACTATAAGACACTTGGTTTTATGTTCGGTGTGCCCTCAGAATCCGAGATCGAAGAGGCCTATCGCGAAGGGGTCAAGCAGTGGCATCCCGATCTCTACGAGAACTACGCCTCCTTGCGAGCGGATGCGGAAGAACATTTCAAGCAGCTTCAAGTCGCGTGGCGGGAACTCAGGGAGCACGGCGGTGCCTCTGTAGAGCCGCCGGCGGTAAGCAGCCCGGCGGCAGGAGCTCCGGTGGAAAGCGCCTTCGTAAGCCCCCGTGCAGTTGAGCAGAAGCCGGCTATTTCGTTTGGCGGCGCACCCGGCTGCCTTGTCGCGTCGCAATTCACCTCAGGAATCGAAGAGATTATCGCTCGCCACCTGGGAAAGATCGACACGCCTCTGGCTATCGTTGACCTCAGCGGCGCGCGATCGCACACCGCCGGCTACTCTCATTTCTTTCTCTTGACTGCCCGCGGAATCATGGTGCGGGATGCCCGCGGCATTGTCTCCCTGCTTTGGTATAAGGACCTGGGAGAGGTCAACCTTATTGATAAACGCAGGAACGGGAAACTCGGTTTCTCGCAAAGAATTTTCGAAACAATCTCCGGCAACCAGCATAATTACTCGCTTCAGATCTACAGGAGCGACAGAAATCACTTTCTTTCAATTGCCAGTCAGGTGGATGATAATGTCAAAATAGTTCTATATAACTTTCTTTTGCAGCAAAAAACTCAAGAGCATCCCTGACCGCGCGAAAAGGAATTATGGACTGGAAAAACAGCCGCATCGACGCATTGCTGGAGCAGGCCTTGATCGAAGACAAGGCAGCCGGCGACACCACCACCAACCTCACCATTGACCCCCGTCTGCGCGCCACCGGCTCGATTTTAGCGCGCCAGGAGATGGTGGTATGCGGGTTGGGCACGGTGCCGCAGTTTCTGGAAATATTTTCCCGGCTCGACAAGCGTGCCCCTGCACAGACTCGTTTCGAGGTTATCAGCCATCCGGAGGTTTTCGACGGCGTGCGCGTCCATGAGAACCAGGTGCTGGCCGTCATCCGCCACAACGCCCGCGCGCTGCTCAGTTGCGAGCGCGTGATACTGAATCTCATGCAGCATCTGAGCGGCATCGCCACGCTGACGCGCAAATTCGTCGATGCGATTCACGGCACAAACGCGCATGTGCTGGACACGCGCAAGACGGTGCCAGGTCTGCGCGCGCTGGAAAAATACGCCGTGTTGTGCGGCGGTGGAACCAATCACCGGCTCGATCTGGCCAGCGGAATTCTTATCAAAAACAATCACATCTCGCTGGGTGGAGGGCTGCCCGCGGTGCTGACACGCGCACTGGAAAAGCGCAAAAAAGGCCAGCGCGTGCAGGTCGAGGTGCGCAGCGTGCAAGAACTTGAAGAAGCTCTGGAATTCGGCGCCGAGGCCATTCTGCTGGACAACATGACGCCCAAAGAGGTGAAGCGGGCGGTGGAACGCATCCGGCGTGCATCCGTGGAGCAGACGAAAATAGCGCAAGAGTTGCGCTGGATTCCCACCGAAGCCTCGGGCGGTATTATTCTAGAAAACATCCGCGCGTACGCCGAGACCGGCGTGGACTTCATTAGCGTGGGCGCGCTGACCCACTCCGCCAAGGCCGCCGACATCTCCATGCGCATCCATGCGGAGACAGAGTAGCCGTGCGCGGAGCCTCGCTGGATGACTATGACCTGCCGGCGCTGGAAGCCTCGCTGGCTGAAACCGTCTTTGCGGGCAAACTGCATTTTTTTCCGTTTACCAACTCCACCAATTCCGACGCTCTGGCTGCCGCCCGCAGCGGCGCGCCGCACGGATCGGTTTATTTCGCCGATGAGCAGCGCGCCGGACGTGGCCGCGGCGATCACGCGTGGCACTCGGCAGCGGGCGCAGGACTCTACGCCAGTGTACTGCTGCGCACTTTGATTCCCGCCGCTCGCCTGCCGTTGCTTCCGCTGGCAGCCGGACTCGCCGCCGCCGAGGCCATTCGCTTTGTCGCGGAACTCACTATCGATCTGCGCTGGCCCAACGACTTGCTTATCGGCCCGCGCAAAGTTGGCGGCATCCTGGTCGAGTCAAAGATTTCCGACGGCTTTGCCGAGTTTGCCGTCGTCGGCATCGGCATCAATGTTCACCAGCACTCCTTCGATTCTGATTTGTCTACATCCGCCACCTCGCTCGATCTGGAAACCGGGGTCCCCAGCGACAGGTCTTCGTCGCTGGGGTGGAAGATTGAGCGAAGTGTTTCGCGTCAGGACTTGCTCCTATCCCTGCTAAAATCGCTGGAGCGCGAGACGCTTCTGATGCTCGATCCAGCGGCGACGGTCACGATTCCCGCGCGCGTCGAGCAGGCTTCGACCTGGATTCACGGGCACCTCGTTGAGGTACACGGCCCGCAAGCCTGCACGGGCGTGACAGCCGGCCTCGACGAGAACGGATTCCTGCTGGTGCGCACGGACTCGGGAGTCGTAACGGTGCAGACAGGCGGCATTCGCGCCGCGGAGATAAGCTGAGAACACCATGCTGCTAGCCATCGATGTCGGCAATACAAATACGGTGCTGGGGCTTTACCGGCTTGAGGGTGCTAAACCGGAGCTGGCTGCGCACTGGCGCATCACCACGCATCGCTCGCAGACTTCCGACGAGTACGGCGTCTTTTTCGTCAACCTATTTGAAATGAACAAGTTGTCTCCAAGCCAGGTCAAGCACATCATCATCTCTTCGGTGGTACCGCCGGTGGACAGCACACTGCGCCGGGTCTGCGAAGACTACTTCCACACCCAGCCGCTCTTTGTTGAGCCGGGCATCAAAACCGGAATGCCGGTATTGGTGGACAACCCCGCCGAACTGGGCGCGGACCGGCTGGTGAACTCCGTAGCCGCCTTCGAGCGCTACGGAGGCCCCTGCGTGATTGTGGACTTCGGCACGGCGACGACCTTTGATGTTGTTTCGGCCAAGGGCGAGTATCTGGGTGGGGCCATTGCGCCAGGCCTGGGCCTGAGCGCCGACGCACTTTTTTCGCGCGCGGCGCGATTGAGCCGCGTGGACATCAAGCGCCCCGCAAAGGTCATCGGCACCAACACCATCACCCACCTCCAAAGCGGACTTTATTTCGGCTACATCGGTTTGGTGGACGGCATTCTGGAGCGCATCGAGGCCGAGTTAGGCCAGAAGCCGCGCGTCATCGCAACTGGCGGCCTGGCGCGCCAGATCGCCGAGGACTCGCGTTTCATCTCCGAGATCGACGATATGCTCACCCTCGATGGCCTGCTGCTTCTCTTCGAGCGCAACCGCCCCGCCAAGCAGCGCTGAGGCGCACGCCGTGCACAACTACTTCAACTACTTCACCGAGATCGAAGATCGCTTTCAGCAGCGGCGCGGAGTGCTGTTGTTGCTCTCCACGCTGGATTGGGCGCTGATCGAAACCTGGCGCGAGGCAGGCGTTCCGCTGGAGGCCGTGCTGCGCGGCATCGACGCGGCCTTCGACAAGTACGAGGCGCGGCAAAAGCGCGGCCGGATGCGCCGCATCAATGGCCTGGCCTGGTGCGCGCAGGCGGTGATAGTAGCCGCCGAGGAACTACGCGAGGCCTCCGCCGGCACAGCCCCCTCCATAACTGATCGCGAATCGGGATTCGAGCATGCGCGTGTGGCCGCGCATCTGGAAGCTGCCGCAACCGCGCTGGATGCGGCTGCAGTAGCTCCCGAGGCCTGCTCTGCAACCGCTATCCGCTTGCGCGAGCTCGCAACTGAGCTCGGCAGTCAAAGCGGCGCGACGCCCGATTTAGAGTCGCTCGAACGCACCCTCACCGTTCTCGAAGAAAAACTCTTTGCCGCCTTGACCGCCGCCGCTCCCGAGGAGCTGCTGGTAGGCTTAAAAGCGCACGCGGCGCGCGAACTGGCGCCTTACCGCAGCCGCATGGGAGCCGTGCAGTTGCGCCAGGTGGAGCGGCAATTTGTGCAGAAGCAATTGCTGGTGCACTACAACCTGCCTCGCCTCAGCCTTTTTTACATGAGCCAGCAATGAAGCCGCCCGCAAAACAATCCGCAGAGCCACAGCTCGTCGAAATCGAGAAGCCAATCTACGGCGGAGCATTCCTGGCTCGTCTGGAGGGCAAGGCCCTTTTTGTGCCGCTCACTTTGCCGGGCGAGCAGGCGCGGGTGCGCATCACGCAGAGCAAGCCCGGCTACGCCACCGCGGAAGCCGATGAGATTGTCCGCGCCGCCCCGGAGCGCATTATGCCCGCCTGCCCGCACTTCGGCGCTTGCGGCGGATGCCACTATCAGCACACGCATTACGCAACCCAACTGGCCTTCAAGCAGGCAATTCAATACGAAACCCTGAAGCGCGGCGGCGTGGCCATCCCTGCGGAAATTGCCGTGCTGGCCGCTGATCCATTCGGCTATCGCAACCGCATCCGTCTGGCCTTCGATGCGGCAGGAAATCTGGGCTATCGCGGCCGCCGCTCTCATCAGATTGTCCCCATGCGCGAGTGCCCTATCTCCGCGCCGCTGCTGATTGAGGCTGCGCTCACTTTTTCGAAGATTGCGCGCGAGTTTGCCCCAGCGCTGCGCCCCACCGAGATTGCACTATTCTGCGATGCGGCTGAAACCGCGCTGCTGGCTACTGTCTTCACCAAAAACCCAGCCAGGCTGCATTTTGACGAATTGGCGCAGGCGATGTACGAGCGGATTCCCGCGCTCATCGGAGCGGAGCTGGTGACCGAGGACCGTCCCGGTCAGCAGCCACGCACGCTGGCGCGGTGGGGCGCGGCATCGCTCGCCTATCACGCCGCCGACTTCGACTATCGCGTGGCCCACGGAGCATTTTTTCAGGTCAACCGCTGGCTGGTGGACTCTCTGGTAGAGCGAGTCGTCGCCAATCAGCAAGGCGCTCTCGCCTGGGACCTGTTCGCCGGCGTCGGCCTCTTCGCGCGGCAACTTTCAGCCAACTTCACCAGCGTAGTCGCCGTCGAGTCGGCTCCATCGGCAACGGCAGCGCTCACGGCTAACCTCAAAGGCACAGCCGGAATCCCCGTGAAGAGCAACACCCTGGATTTTCTCCGCGCTAATGCGACCCATCGCCCTGCCGACATGGTTCCTGGCTTGACTGTTCCCGATCTGATCATCGTAGACCCGCCGCGCACCGGCCTGGGCGCGGAGACCTGCGCTCTGCTGGGCCAGATCGCCGCGCCCTCCATGGTCTACGTCTCCTGCGACCCGGCCACGCTGGCCCGTGATCTGCGTGCGCTCATCACCTCTGGCTACCAAATCCAATCCATCACCCTCGCCGACCTCTTTCCCCAGACTTTTCATCTGGAAACAGTGGTCCAGTTGCGCCACTCCTGATAGTCTTGAGGGCCAGAAGAGTATTTCAGTTTTCCGGCGCGATGCAATCCAAATCCCCCACCTCCGCGCAAGCTATCGGCGCTCCTGCCGCGCTGGGTTCAGTCCCGCTCTTTCACGCGGCCTGGCTCTTTGCCGTGGGAATTGCTGTTACCCATTGGCTTTATCTGCGGCCCAGTTTTGTGCTCCTCGCGCTGGCGCTGGTGGCCATACTGTGCGGCATAGCGGCATTCCGCGCACAGCGCATCGCCTGGTTGCCGCTGGCCGCGCTGTGGCTGCTATTGGGAGCATGGTGCGCCTGGATGGAGCCGCATCCTGCCTCCTCGCCAGAGTTGGCCGCCCTCTCCGACGGCCTGCTCCGCACCGTCGAGGGCACGGTCGTCGATGCTGGGCCGGTGCGCGGCGAGACAGAACAGAATCTTGACGAGCCCGGTTCAACCCAAAGCCCCGTGCAACAACCCTCGCAGCGAATCGACCTGCGCATCTCCAGCTTGGAAGTGGTCACCGGCGCCGGCGACGCGCAAGCACCCATCGATGGCCGTGTACGCCTGACCGTTCGCTGGACTGGGGCCCCGGCAAGCCACCAGCTCTTCCACTGCGGCGAGCGCATTCGCGCAGTAGTTCGCCTGCTGCCGCCCGAGGTCTATCACGATCCCGGCGTCTGGAGCCGCGAGGATTTTCTCGTCGAGCAGGGCATCACCTCCACGGCCACGGTCGCCATCGATCGTGTTGATCGCATCGGCTCATCCCCAGGCCTCTACCTCGCCTGCCGCATTAGCGGATTGCAGCGCGCCTCGAGCGCCAGCCTGCAGGCTTTGCCTGCGGTCATGAGCCGCCTGCCCGCTCCCTTGCGCCTCTCAGAAGACGATGCTGTGATGCTCGCCGCCATGGTCACCGGCGACCGCACATTTCTGACTCACTCCTTGCGCGTGGGCTTTGAGCGCACCGGCTCCTTCCATATGCTGGTGGTTTCCGGATTCCACCTGGCCATTGTGGCCGGCTGCATCTTCTGGGTTGCGCGACGCCTGCGCATTCCCCGCGTTCCCGCCACCTTCGTCACCATCCTGGCCTCTTTCGCCTACGCCATCTTCACCGGCTTCGCCACGCCGGTAGAGCGCTCGCTCTGGATGGTCACTCTCTACCTGCTCGGCCGCCTCCTCTACCGCGAGCGTAACGCGTTGAATACCATCGGCTTTGCCGCCCTCTGCCTGCTGGCTTTCAGCCCCCGCAGCCTATTCGACGCCAGTTTCCAGATGACCCTGCTGGCCGTCGTGGCCATCGGCGGTGTTGCCGCTCCGCTGCTGCTGGCCACGGTGCATCCTTACCTTACGGCCACCCGTGACCTGCGCCAAATCGCCATGGACGCAAAACTCGCCCCGCGCCTGGCGCAGTTCCGGGTCACGTTGCGCATGATGGCTGTTGGACTCAGGGAGGCGGCGGGCGGCCGATGGAGCAACTTCATCGCTTGGCGCTGCCTTCCCTTTACGGTGCGTTTCCTGATTCGCTGCTTCGAGTTGATGGTCGTCTCCTGCGTTGTGGAGATGACCATGGCACTGCCCATGGCCGTCTACTTTCATCGCATCACAGTCTTCGCTCTTCCGGTCAATATGTTTATCCTGCCGCTGCTGATCATCCTGATGCCGGCCGCGTTGATTACTTTGATCTTTGCTCTGATTGCTCCGGCCTACGCGGTAGTCCCGGCCACGTTCGTGGCTTTCTTTCTCCACTTCGGCACCGGTCTGGTGCATTTCTTCGGCTCGACTGCGCTCGGCGACTTCCGCATTCCCGCACCGCTGCTGTGGCAGTCGCTTGCCTTCTGCACGCTGCTTGCGGCGGCCATCGCTCTAGCCCGCCTTTCCGTTTCGTCAGGAACTCGCTGGCCCCACCGCACTGCATGGGCCGCGCTGCTTCTGGCCGCCACAGTTGCCGTCCTTCCACGCCCCGTCGATCATCCCCACGACGCATTGCTCATCGAGGCCATCGACGTAGGCCAGGGCGACTCCATCTTGTTGATCACGCCCGACGGCAAGGCCCTGTTGGTCGATGGCGGCGGCCACGGCGGCGGCCCGCTTCAGGCTCCCCAGGATTTCGACATTGGCGAGGAAGTCGTCTCTGAGGTGCTGTGGTCGCGCGGAATTCGCCGCCTCGACGTGGTTGCACTCACCCATGCCCATTCCGACCACATGGGCGGCCTGCCCGCCGTTATGCGCAACTTCCATCCCTCCGAGCTTTGGGTGGGCAACAATCCCCGCTTCGGGCTCTACAACGCACTGCTCGACGAGGCCGCCAATCTCCATGTCCGCATCCGCTCACTGCGCGCAGGCCAGTCCTTCCCCTTCGGCCCAACCCAGGTCAGTGTTCTCGCGCCCTTCAGCGACTATCAGCCCGGCCCGGAACCCACCAACAACGACTCGTTAGTACTGCGAGTGGCCTACGGCGCAACCTCCGTGATGCTGGAAGGAGACGCCGAGGCCCCCATTGAGCAGGCCATGCTGGCCGAACCGGGGCTGGCCAGCACACTCCTCAAGGTGGGCCACCACGGCAGCATCACCTCCACTCACCCGGAATTCCTGGCCCGCGTGCATCCTGAGTGCGCCGTCATCTCCTGCGGCCTGCGCAACCGCTACGGACATCCCCGCATCGAGGTGCTCAAAGCGCTCGAAGTGGCCCAGATCCGAACCTTCAGCACCGACATCAACGGAGCTGCCTGTTTTCGCCTGAACGGCAATACCACCACCCCGGATCTGGCCTGCGGCTGGCGGACCAGCCCCTGATGCCGGTGAATTTTTTAGTGCATGAAGATCGGGCTTAATCCCGCTAAACCACTCCGTTTGAACATGTCTTGTTCAACACAAACAGCCTGATACCATCCAAATGGCATATAATTCGTGCGTGAAAATGTTTTGGCTGTCGATGCCTCGAACCGGCATCCGCAGCTGCGGAGGCTACCATGTTGAAGCCATTGTTGTTTGTTTCTACTGTTGTATTGTTTGGGATTACCGCTTTATCTACCCCGGTGTCTATCTCGCAGGACACCGCCCCGGCCCCTGCAGCCGGCCAAAAGAATCCCGTCAAGCCTACCGAAAAGTCGCAAGCGCGCGCCAAGGAGCTTTATTCGCAGGACTGCTCGTTGTGCCATGGGGATCATGGAAATGGCAAAACCGATCTGGCCAAGGATATGGAATTGACGCTCGACGACTGGAGCAATCCCGCGACGCTGGCCAATAAGCAGGACCAGGATCTGTTCAACGTCATCCGCAACGGCAAGGGAAAGATGCCTGCCGAGGAGGAGGGCCGCGCCAAGGATGACGAGGTGTGGAACCTCATTATTTACATCCGCGGCCTTCACAAGCTGTCACCCGCGCCCGCGCCTGTTCCTGCGCCTGCTACTGCGCCCCCACCGAACAACTAGGGCCTGTGAACAGGTCCTAGAACCTCAGCCTCAACCCGAACTGAATCTGCCGCTCGCGGTAGAAGTTGGTTGCATTGATGTTCAGCGGCTGGCCAAATGCCGTGGTATTGGCTTTGGTTACGAGGCCGGTTGTGGAGTTGGTTATAGGGCCGGCGAAGAAGTTCAGCGTTGGCAGGCTCGACGTGCTGCCGGACTCGATAGTGTAGCCGGTTGTCTCCAACTCGGTAACATTCTGGTGGTTGAAGAGGTTGAAGCTCTCGGCCAGCAACTCCAACTGGCGCAAATGCCCCAGGTCGAAGCGCCTGCCCAGCCGCAGGTCGGCCTTCCAGGTGGCCGGATAGCGGAAGGTGTTGCGGCCTATGTTATAGACAATGTTATCGTTGCCACGGCCGTAGACGCGGTTGTCACCGCCTGATCCGTTCATTCCCGGCCCCAGTCCAACAATGGCTGCGCCGGTGGTGGTGTCGAACTCTTCGGGCAGCGACCCCGAGGTATGCATGGTGTAGGGCAATCCGCTGCGGTACTGTGCGACGCCTGACAACATCCAGCTGTTACCAAATTTACCTGCCCGTCCGCGCAGCTTCCATGGCGCCTCATAGACCACCATGGCGCTGGCCGCGTGGCGCACATCCAGGTTGCTAGTGCCGTACTCCTGGCTGAAGTCGGCCGGGTCCAGCACGTCGTTGCCGGCCACCTGTGCGCTCTCATTGGGATTCCAGTCCATGGCGTGCGCATAGGTGTAATGGGCGCGCAGGCTCAGGCCGCGGCGGCCGTAGCGAACAACCTTCACCATCATCGCCTCGTAGGTCGAGTTGGCGCGGCTCATGATCTGCGTTATCTGCTGGTAATTCGGGTTGAGCCGCCCGGCAAATCCGGTCGGCGAGGTTGCCGATGGCCAAGAAGCGTAGAAGGGAACCGTAATTTGCGCTGCTTTGATGGGTCCCGCGCCGGCGCCATCCACCACTGCATAGGTGATCGTCCCAGGATTGATCGCGGAATCGAAGTTCGTGTCGATGGAGATCGGCAGCCTGCGACCCAGGCTCACCATCGCGCTCGCGGTCACCTCCACATGGCTGGGCAGTGTCTCTTCCACGCCGGCCACTGCCTGATGTACCTCGGGGTTGTGGAAGTTGGGCGCAAACTCCACCGCTCCCGGCTTGATTGCGTTCCCCGGCTCGCCTTGCAGAACGTAGGGAAATGGAGGAGCGCCGCCACCGCTGTTCGGCAGGTCGTCGGTTGGCCGCATGAAAAAATTCAGGTCTCCGTTCAAGGAGCCGGTCTGGGTCAGCGCCGTCTCCACCGTCAGATTCTCGGTGCGCCCAAAGTACATTCCGTAACCCAGCCGCAGCACCGGCCAATGTTTTTCGCCCGATCCCACGGCAAGGCTCACCCGCGGACCCCAGTTGTTGCCAAGGCTAGGCAGCTTTTCGGTCAGCGGAAGATTTGTATTCTGGAGCGCGGCGAGCGGAGGCGGCAATTGCTCCCGCTCCCAGCGCAATCCGGCGGAAAAGACCACGCGCTTGTTCGCTTCCCACTGGGCCGTTGCGTATCCCGACCAATCATTGGTACTCAAATGCCAACTGGACGGGCCCATGGCCTGCGAGAAATAGGAGTAGCAAGGCAGGTTGCTCAACCCGCGCAGCCCACCCCCCGAGTCGCGCCACGTCTTGCCTGTTTCGTCGCAGTTGTGCTGGTTAAATGGGTCCAGCGCGTCGGTCATCCCATACTTACCGAAAACCAGCACGTCGGAGATGAAATTTTCCACGTTGGAATAGGTATACGTCCCCGTCTGGTTGCGCAGCAGGCTGGTTGCGTCGCTGTTGTGGCTCACCTCAAAGCCGGCCTTCACCATCAGCTTGCCGCGAATCCAATCCTCCGACTCCTGCCCGTGGTAGAGCTTTTCGTCTGGATAGCTCCCCTGTCCAAAGCGCGATGGGTTGCCGATGGTGAAGCCGTAGCGATTGTCCACGACAATCTGCGGCAATTGGCCCCACACATTCCCGCTAAGCAGTGTCTGCTCATAAGATGAGGGAGTCGAAGGCCGCGCTTCCTGAAGGGTCCGTCCCGCAGACGCCTGGGTCACTACCAGCAGGTTGGGGGTCAGAAATCTCTCCCAGCGGCCAAGCAGCCACTCCTCGCTCGCCTCGCTCGATCCGAAGCTATGGTTCCCGTAAGTTTCAGCCACGCGGGTCAGCCCTCCGCCGGGCGAGTTCCAGCGTGCCCCAATGCCCTCCAGCGTAAAGCGATTGCGTTCCGTCGCCTGCCAGTCTAGCCGCCCAAAGCCGGTCCACTGCGTTGCGGTGCGCGGCGCCGGGCCAAGCAGTCCGGCCAATGTTTCCAGCATCGTCGAATAAGCCGCCTGCCCCTCTCCAACCGGATTGGCACTGCTCAACCCCAGCCGCGCACTCAACACCTGCATCTGGTCGTTTGTGGGCTGGGCAAAGAACCCGGCTTCGACGCTACATTGGCCGTTGGCGTTGTAAGTCGTGCATAAGTAGGGATGCTTCACCATCGCCAGCCCAGGATCGTTGCGGTTATAGCCGTCCACCGCCGCAAACCAGAAGAGTTTGTTGCGCAGGATACGGCTGCCCAAACCGATACCCCAGGTCGTTTCGCGGTCCGGCGGGGTATATGACTCCGGCGTGAACACCGGTATCGGAACAGTGCTCCCATTGGCCGGAGTGGTTTCCTTCACCCAATTCGTAAACGGATTCTGCGCGCCCAAGAAGTTCTGGCGATCAAAGACAAATCCTTGCCCATGAAGCTCGTTGGCGCCGCGCTGCGTCTCCGTGTTCATGCGTCCGCCCGCTGCTCTGTCAACCGCGGCCTCCACGTTTCCGGCCTCCGTCTCTACCGTGCGAATTGCCGCCTCGCTCACGGCAAGCCCATGCCCTCCGGCCCCCACCTGCGCCATTCCGGCCGGATTTTCGCCCTGACCCAGCATCCCATGTCCCGATGAGCCTTGCCCGGTTTCATTTGTCCGGCCAAAAGCCAATCCCCGGTTCACTCCATCCACCGCAATCTCCGCCGGCTGACCTGCGCCCCGCAGAGATATTTCGCCCTGGCCACCCGATGGCGTTGTGGATGTGGGCGTATTGTCCAGCACAAAATCCTGCCAGCGCCGCCCACTCACCGGCAATGCCTGCAATTCGGTGGCGCTTATCGTGCTGCTCAACGCCGGAGCCACTGGTTCACTCGCCTCAGAAGCGGCAAGAGCTGGTTTGCTCGGTGCCATCGTCGATTCGGAAGGATGTAATGGCCTCTGGATTGCTCCACTTGCCGCCTCTCCAATCTCATTTGCGGGTGCCCCAGGTCTAGCTTCTGTGACCTGGGAACCAAGCAAAACTGTCGGAGCCGATACAGCAGGCGCCAGTGGTGCGACATTCGGCAGACTATGTCCCTCCAGCGGCAGCATAATTAACGGCTCGGCAGCCAAGGCGGTATCGTTCGCCGGCTGTGCCTCCGCCTCCAGGATTAGCCTGTTCGGACTGGGCCGTTCTTCGCCTGCCAATCCCGCCAGAACAGGTCCTGACAGAAGCGGCGTCAACTCAATCGCCGTCTGCACGCGCGCCTCGTGGCCGCCAGAGACCACAATCCATTCCACCTGGCCACGCCCCAGTTGCGGGCTCTCGGCGGTCACCGAGTACTCCCCGGGCGTCAGCCCGCTGAACCGGTAAATCCCATTTTTTATGGTGGTTGTTCTCGTCTCAACTCCGGTGGCCTGGTTATGAGCAATGACTTCCACACCCTCCAGGGGATTGGAGTGCAGGTCGGTCAGTTTGCCGCTCAGTGAGCCGGCTGGTCCATCTTCGACCAAATGACTCCGTGCCGATTGGGCAAAACCTTCCGTTCCCGCGCCTAAAAGCAGCACGGCAACCGCCAGCGTCTTCGTCCAATTGCGCTCGACCCCTGCCATCGAGACTCCGCTCGCGGCAGACCCTGGGAAAAACCTCTCTACGCTTCATCTCCGGCCCGCTCTAAAGGTGGGTCCGGATGGGGGAAGAGCCTTGCGGCCATTTGCAGAAAGAAAACTCCCTGTTATGGCATTCTAATTACCCCAGAACCATATTCCAACCGATTCTATGCTGTTTCCGGTAAACTGAAAAGACGGCATCTCGAATTTTGCTCGTCTGGTTGGCATTCACGAGCTATTCCCTATTCCATAATCCCTGGTCTCTCGGTTCCCCCATGTTCATCGATGAAGCAAAAATTCGCGTCAAGGCCGGCGACGGCGGCAACGGCTGCATGGCCTTTCGTCGCGAAAAGTTCGTTCCCCGGGGCGGGCCCTCGGGCGGCGATGGCGGCCGTGGCGGCGATGTCGTCATGGTCAGCTCGCAGCGCCACAACACCCTGATCCATTTCCGCTACAACCCCGAACACAAGGGCCAGCGCGGCGAACATGGCATGGGCTCAAACTGCTCCGGACTCGACGGCAATGATGTCATCCTGCAAGTCCCTGTCGGCACATCCCTTTACGATCAGGAGACCGGCGAATTAGTCCACGATTTCTCCGAACCAGACGAGCGGGTCGTCATTGCCAAAGGCGGTCGCGGCGGTCGCGGCAACCAGCACTTTGCCACCAGCACGCATCAGGCTCCGCGCGAGCACGAGCTGGGCCGCGCCGGCGAGGAGCGCCACTATCGCCTTGAACTCAAGCTGCTGGCCGATGTCGGCCTGGTCGGCTACCCCAACGCCGGCAAATCCACGCTCATCTCCCGCATCTCCGCCGCACGGCCCAAGATCGCCGACTACCCCTTTACCACCCTCGAACCCAACCTCGGCGTGGTCACCGTCGGCGAGGAGCCGGAGTTGGAATCCTTCGTCGTCGCCGACATGCCCGGCCTCATCGAAGGCGCGCATCTCGGCTCGGGCCTTGGGGTCCAGTTTCTGCGCCACATCGAGCGCACCCGCCTGCTCGTTCACCTGGTCGATGTCTCCGACGCCAGCGGCCGTCCCGACCCGGTGGAGGACTTCAAGGTCATCAACGAGGAGTTGGCCAGCTTCTCAAACGCCGACGGCGAACACCCTCTGGCAGGCAAACCCATGATCGTCTGCGCCACCAAGATTGACTCCGCCAATTCCGACAAGCTCAAAATGCTGGCGGCCCACATCAAGCGCAAAAAGCTGGAGTTTCACGCCATCTCCGCCGTCACTGGCCAGGGCATCGACGAGCTGAAATGGGCGCTGGCCAAGCGGCTGCGAACCTCTGATTAGAACTGGCAAAGCCAAAAAAAGCCGCCTCCATCCAGGAAGCGGCCTTTTTGTTTGAATCGTTTATCAGACTAGAACGGGTTCAGCTTGGAGACGCCCTTCTTCTTTTTCTTCTTGCTGGATGACTCGTCGTTCAAATCAGCTTTGGGCTTCTTCTTCGTGGCGCCGACGGCCTGCGCCGGCGTAGCGCCGGACTTGATGTCGTTGACTTGAGAAGGAGCTTCTACGGGCTTTTCCGCGGCGGGCGCGACGGTCTTGTCTGGGCCGACGGGCTTGAGGACGGCGTCGGGCGCGCTGACCACCTGAACGCCCACGCCGGTTCCGCCGGCCGGCGCCTCCAACTGCAACGGCGCCTGGGAGGGCTGATCACTGCGCGGCGGCTCATTGACGCCGGTGGGCGTAACCGCGCCGGCCGGGGCGGCAGGCTGGCCGGCTCGGACAGCGTCATTGAACATCGCGATGTTCTGTTTGGTCACGTCGGGAGCGAGGGTGCGCTTGGGATCTTCCAGGCTAGGGTCGCCTACATGTACGGCTTCCACCACTTGGGGTCCGTGCTTGATGATGCCGAAGAATTTGTCGTTAAAACGCAGAGGCTGGCGGCTGCGCTCTTCGGCGTCGTTCTCAGCAATCGCCTCCTGGGTGGGTTCGGGAACGGGGCGGTTCATAGCCACCAGACGGTCGCGGGCATCTTCCACGTGGGGAGCCATCGGATAGCGCGTGATCACTTTGGTGTAGGCCTCGGCGGCCCGGTCCTGATAGACCGCGCGCAACCGCTCCTTGATCGCGCCGGGTAGACGGGGCGCAATCTGAATGGCGTGGGCCTCGCCCGCATAGGCATCGCCGATGCCCAGCAGCGCCTGGTCGCTCTTGGAATACAGCGGATAGGTATCGACCACCGTCTTCAGGCGGGCGATGGAGGCCGCATAATTTTCCCGGGTCCCGTAATAAAGGCCGATCTGTGTTTCACGCTCGGCCAGAACCTCCTGCACGTCGCGCAGTTTCTGCGTGGCGCGAGGCACCAGCTTCGAATCGGGGAACATATTGATCATCGCCCGGTATTCCTGCTCCGCGCGCTGGGCGTTGGTATAGTCGCGGTCGGGCTTCTCCATCTGCTCGTAGTAGATGTCGGCCACCTTCATCTGCGCCTCGGCAGCTTCCGGAGCCTGGGGAAAGAAGGTGATGAAGTCCTTGTACTCGGCCTCGGCCTGGGTCAGGGCTGCCGTGCCGCCCTCTTTGAACCAGCTATCGCCCACCGCCAGTTTGGCGCGCATCCGGTATTCGGAGTCGGGATAGGTGTTGAGCATGGTCTGCAGGTCGAGCCGAGCCACGTCGAAGCGGCCCTTCTTGATCGCGACCATGGCCTTGTCAAACAGTTCCTTGTCAGGCTGCTTGGATTTCACGCCGAGCAGCGGGTTGGCGCTCAGGTCCTGTTTCTTCTGCTTGGGCTTTCTGCCCTTGGCCTGGGCCGCAACTCCACCCAGCATCAAAACCGCCAAAGCTACCGCGGCAATCTTCGTCGTCAACCGGTTCATACCACCTCATTACGACTGCGGCCCGTCGACAGGCCGCAAGCCTGATTCCTGCAAATATCAGCTTCTAGTTGCTAGCTTCTAGCCTCTAGCATGTTGTTCGCGCCGGGAAGCTCGGAGCTAGCAGCTAGTAGCTAAAAGCAGTTCCTCTATTCGCCGGCAGCCTTGCGCGCCGCGGCCAACAGCGCCCGCGCATCCCGCTCCGGCTGACCCGCGCCAAAAACCGCGTTGCCGGCCACCAGCAGTTCCGCACCTGCTTGGACGATGCGTTCCACCGTATCGTGAGCCACGCCGCCGTCCACTTCGATTCTAAATGCCAGCCCCAGCTCCTGGCGCAACTCCGCCAGCCGCCGGATCTTATCCAGCGAGAATTCAATGAATTTCTGCCCGCCAAAGCCCGGATTCACGCTCATCACCAGCACATGGTGAGCCATGGGCAGAATCTCCCTGAGCAGCTCCACGCGGGTAGCCGGATTCACCACCACCCCCGCCTTCATGCCGTGCTCGGCAATCAACTCCAGCGACCGGTGCAAATGGGGGCAGGTCTCGTAGTGGACGCTCACCCAGTCGGCCCCGGCCTCGGCAAAGGCGGGAATGAACTCGTCCGGATTCTCGATCATCAGGTGGCAATCGAGCGGCAGTTTGGTCACCTTGCGCAGGCTTTTGACCACTAGCGGCCCAATCGTAATGTTGGGCACAAAATGCCCGTCCATTACGTCCACGTGGATCACCGTGCCGCCGCCCCGCTCAGCCGCGGCAACCTGCTCCGCCAGATGGGCAAAATCCGCCGATAATATAGAAGGCAAAAGTTCAATCATCTTGAGACCGGCAACAGCTCAACCATGCTTTTTGGGTGCATCTCCTTGCAGAATCAGTGTATCAGCGCGGAGACGCGGCAGTCTCAGGGGCGCATTTTGTCGGGTTTTCATTACATGATGGGTGCCCCAGGTCCCGCTTTTGGGACCTGGGATTCAAGATTATTGATTTATTCCGCTCGCTTTGTGCTAATCTCATTTGTCTATGGAAAAACATGCGAAAACATATGCGAATGGCAGGTGCTGCGTCTTTCAGCCATTTGATAAGGGCGATTTCGACAAAAGGTTTGACGACGTCCTTGTACCGGCAATTGAGGCGGCAGATATGGAGCCATACAGAGTTGATCGAGACTTAGGATCAACTATTCCAGTGGATACGCTTCATCAAGAGATTCGCTCTGCGGCCATATGCATCGCTGACATCACTACACGAAATCCAAGTGTGATGTATGAGCTCGGTTATGCAATAGCTGCAGGCAAGGATGTGGTCATTATCTCAGGACCAAGCAGCGGACCCAATAGCGAAAAATATCCATTTGATATCCAGCATCGAGGTATAATTTCCTATTCGGTCGGATCAATCAGTGATTTCAAAGAGCTAGGGCAGAAGCTCACAAGTAAACTGAATGCTATCTTGGCACGTCAGGAAAAAACATCAGAAATCGTTTCAGCATCTCCTATCAAGGATAGCGATGGTTTACAGCCGCATGAATTGACTGCCCTCGCACTAATATTAGCCAACACCGATGCATTAGATGACACGGTGAATGCTCGTTATTTGAAGGGGGAGATGCACAAGGCAGGGTATTCAGAAGTCGGAACGCGACTCGCATTAGCAAAACTAGTTAAAACTGGTTATGTATCGACAAAGTGGATGGGCGATAGGGAAGAGAATTGGGTTGTATACGGTGTGACTGAACTGGGCGAGCAATGGTTGCTAGAAAACCAGTCCAAGCTAGAATTACAAACTCGCAAGACTCCTAAAAAGGAAGAATATGTGCCTGAAATTAGCAATGATGATATTCCGTTTTAAGCCGTAAACATACATTGGCGGGTGACCCTCAATATCTAACCACTAAATCTGGGCGCCCCATGTCTCGCGTCTGAGACCTGGGAGACCATGAACCCTAACCAAGCTTTTCTGACCAACGATCACTGACCACTGGCCCCTACGCCACTACCTGCAACCGAACCCCCTCATGCTCCTGAAGGCAGGCGATGATTTTGAAGAGGTTGGAGGCAGTCGGATTGCCCTTGGGGCCGAACATCTGATGAAGTGTCTTGGCGTGAATGCCGGTCTGCTCGGCCAGCGTAGGAAAGCCCACGGTCGCATTGATGAAGTCGCGCAGAATCTCGCGGCCCAACGCGCCCTCGCCTGCCAGCAGAGCGTCGATGGCGTCGAGCAGTAAGCCATGGCGAAACTCCTCATCGCTTCGTACTCGCGCCTGCACCGTCTCTCGAAAATCCCGCGTCAACGCCATGGCTCACTCCTCTTCTGTAACTTGTATTCCTGCCAGCATTCGCCAGCCAGTGTAATGTCCTCCTGCTGACGACGCTTCGTGCCGCCGCAAAGCAGGATGATGATGCGCTCTCCGTCTTTTCCGAAATAAATCCGGTATCCTGGGCCAAAGTCGATGCGGCATTCAAAGACACCGCCGCCAACGCCCTTCACATTCGAGAAGTTCCCCAGGCCAAGCCGGTAAAGAGCGGTGGTTATACGCCGCGCCGCCTCGGCATTCAGCTGGTCAAACCACGCTCCAAAGAGGTTTCTTCCATCACGACCGAGATATTCCCGGATGTCGATCATCTTTTTAATGGTAGCATATATTTTCCCATTATGTCTGACAGAGGCGGATGTTTAGCTCATATTGTTAGAACCTGGGAAACCACGAACCTCAGGTCACGCAAGCGCCGTCTGCGCCACCGCAGGTGGTTTGCAGATAATTACCTTCCTCCGTTGCACAATGATCCCTGGAGTCTTCCTTCAAATCATCGTCCCGGTACGTCCTTTTCGCGCCGACTTACAGCCGGAAGCGGCCTATAGAGGCTAAAACGTCCCGTAACTCCTTATCCTGGAATATTTTGCAGGGAACTCCTTTGTTTTGAAGATTTTACAGCGCAACCCTGTCTGTAACCTCAAGAAAACAAGGATTTTGCGTCCAAAATACGGGTGGGGGTACCCGGTGTTCCTGCTGGGTGCACCAAGTCTCCGAGGCCGGAGCCGCAAAGGACCGCTAAAGCCCGCTCCGCACATTTTCCACCACCGCTTCCCAATCGCCGATCTTCGGCTGGCGGATGATTCGCAACGTCGGATACCAAGGGCTGTCGGCGCGCTTTTCCAGCCATCGCCAGTCGGCCGCAAAGGGCAGCAGCAGCCAAACCGGAAGTCCCAATGCCGCCGCCAGATGCGCCGTCGAATTATCAATCGTAATCACTTGATCCATGGCCGCCACCTGCGCCGCGAAGAGATCGATATTCGTGAGCTGATCGACGCGGCGGTCAATGAGCAGGGGCGCGTTGGCTGCGGAAGTCTGGGCCTCCAGATCATCGAAATTTCCGTATTGCAGGCTGATCCAGCGAATGCCGGACAGCATAAAGAGCGAGGCGAAATTTTTGAGGTCGATGGTACGCTTGCGTCCGGTATTTTGATTCCGCGTGTGCCATGCCAGCCCGATGAGTTTGCGGCCGTCGTTATATTCGGCGCGAAACCGCTCCCGCTCCACCGGATCGGCTTTGAGGTAAGGCGAGGTAGTCGAGGAAAAAGCAGTTTCCGTTGTCCGAAACAATCCTGGCAAACTGCCCACAGGCAGTTGTGTGGCGATCTCGGCCTTTTGCGACTCGGCAGGTCCGCAGCCTGAAACCACCTCAATCTCCGGAAACGACCGCGCAAAAAGCGGCTTGAGCCGTGCGTCACAATCCAGCGCGATGCGGTTGCCCGAGCGCAGCGTGTCCGGAATCAGCCCGGCAAACTGGATTTCGTCGCCAATGCCCTGCTCGCCCCACACCAGCAAGCGGCCTGTGTCCAGCTTTTCGCCTCTCCAGACAGGCTGTGGGTAAGCACGCCAAGGCGTGTCGTGATCGGGCGATTGCCAGCGCGATTCATAATTGCGCCAGCCCGTCGCAAAGTCTCCGCTCCGCAGTTGCGCCAGTGCCTGGCCAAAGCGAGCCTGGGGATAATCCGGCTTGAGTTCCAGGGCTCGCGCCATCCGCGCCAGCGCCTCATCCAGGCGGCCAAGGTCTTCAAAGACGCAGCCCAGATTGTAGTGAGCCTCGGCGTATTCCGGCCTGATTGCCAGCGCCCGCTTAAAACTGGCCTCCGACTCGTCCAATCTGCCCAGCGTATGGAGCGTGTTGCCCAGGTTATAGTGCGCTTCGGCGAGTTGCGGCTTAAGCTCGATGGCGCGCTGATAGCAGGCCATAGCCTCATCCAGCTTGCCCAGCTTGCCTAGCTCTTCCTGGGCCTGGCGCAAGTTGCCCAGGTTGTACCAGGCCTCTGCATAATCCGGCTTGATTCTGAGCGCCTGCGAATAACTGACCTCCGCTTTGTCCAACTTATTCTGGGCCAGCAGAGCGTTTCCCAGGTTGCCGTGGGCCTCGGCCATTTCCGGCTTGAGAACCAGCGCCCGCTGGTAGCTGACCACTGCATCCTCCAGCTTGCCCTGTGCCTGAAGCGCGTTGGCGCGGTTGAAGAAGGCTTCGGCAAAGCCCGGCTTGAGGGCAATCGCCCGCTCATGGCTGGCCGCCGCTTCTTCCAGCTTGCCCTGCGCATGCAGAATGTTTCCCAGGTTGACATGAGCCTCGGCCAAATCCGGGCGCAAATCCAACGCCCGCCGGAAGCGCATCTCCGCCTGCTCGTGTTTGCCCTGCGCCTCCCGCACGGCGCCCAGGTTCATCTGCGCCTCGGCCAAATCCGGATTGAGGATCAGCGCCCGCTCATAGCTGGTTGCAGCCTCTTCCAGCTTGCCCAGCGCCTGATAAGCCGTGCCCAGGTTGGAGTGAAACGCCGCCGGCCTCCTGTCGCTGGCAATCGCCTTGCGGATCAGCTCAACAGCCACGTCGTCGCGGCCCACCTGATGAGCAAGCACACCCAGCAGGTGCAGGCTGTCGGCATGATGGGGATCGAACTCCAGAATCTGCCGGTAGATGCGCTCCGCCTCAACCAATTGCCCACGCTGGTGGAGCGCAATTGCGTTGGCGCACATACCTTGAAGGTTCACGGGCGAACGCTGGCTTTGCCGCCTGGGAACAAGGTGCAGGGAGCTACTCATGGGGTCAGTGTAGTGACCTGAGAGAGAGAACGGTCATCATAATGCGTAAATCTCTCTGCGCATTTACCTTCACGGGACTTGTCCCGATTGCGAACACTTGAGCCTCTTTCGCTGACTTCAAGCCTTCGCAGTAGAATGCGCCCTCTGGCCCGCATTGCCGGGGTTCCGGAACGGCTGTGGATGCGCAACAGGTCCACAACATCGGGCAGCAGAGAGGAATCCTGTCGGGTCAGATCGGCCAGCCCTTGCAGCGCGCAGGTTTTTACGATCGAACTGGGGTCATCAAGGTAAGATTGCAGCGTTTCGGAGGAACGACGGCACTCAGGGCGAGTCAGCGTGAGACGCGGCACAATTTGCGCCAGGCTCAAGCGCAGCTTGTTTTGCGTGGCTTCTGCAAGCAAACCAATCAGAGGCGCTTTCCAGGGGTCCAGCGCTGAAGCCAAGGTGCGGGAGATTTTATCCAAAGCGTCGGCAGCGCGTAAAGCCACTCCCGCGTCTTCGTCCCAAAGACATTCCACCAGTTGCTCAACCTTCTTCGGCTGCTCTCGTTTGGATTGCGCCAGCACAAAAGCAACAACTTCCTCAACCCGCCCACAGGAGAGTGGCCACTTGCCAACGGCCAGCATTTCGCGGATGGTCTCTGAGGAGGACATGGAGGATTGTTACGATCAGATTACTCGGATTGATTCGCAGCCGCCAGCATTTTTCCGGCAACTCGCCCCACGCCGCGCAGCATGGCCTTCACCGGCCAGCGCCCCACGGCGTCGGCAAAGAAGATTTCGCCGGCGCGCCGGGTTTCCGCGCGGTAGTACCAGCGCTTGAGCAGCGCCAGATGGCCCTGGCGGAGGGTTGCCGAGATCGCGCCGGAAGGTTGAGCCAGCTGCGCCAGCGCCGCCTCCATGCGGGCTTCGAGCACACCGCGAGCGAGCTTGGCGGGTGCGGATGATTCGGCTTCTGAAAGAGTAGGAGTCGAAGGGGAGTTTTCTGAAGAACTTCCCTCAGGGGCTAAAGCCCCCTGCGTTTGTTCAGGGTTGATGTATGGGCTAAAGCCCGTACCCTTCATTGTCGCCGCTGCGGCTATTGGTTCAGTCTCCGCCGTGCTGTTCCCTGATCCCTGTTCCCTGTTCCCTATCGTTTCCGGAATCGCCTCTATCGCCATGGGATGCGCAAAAAGCGAAGTGGAACCGGATTGCTCGTTCTGGATTCTGATACCCAGCGTCGAAAATCCGGCCGGGCCGCTGAGCCGTCCGTTTTCATAGAGGAAGACAGCAACCTCGCCTGGATTGGCCGATGCTTGCAGCACGACCGCGCGAAGCTGCGAGAGCGGGCGTACCAGCTCGGAAGCAAGCGCACGCACGCTCTCCACGCGCTGAACCTGAGAGTGGAGCGCGGCGGCGGCCTCGAAGTCGAGGTTCGCCGAAGCCTCATCGCGCTGAGTGCGAAGCTGGACCAGCCTGTTCTCGCCTCGCGTCGCCAGAAACCGCTCAACCGCCGCTGCCTCCTCGCCGTAGCGCTCGTCTGTACAGCCCTTGTAGCAGGGCGCAAGGCACATCTTCATTTCCGAGTAAACGCAGCCGGGGTGCGCCGGATTCGGCTCCAACTCCTCCGTGCAGCGGCGCAGCAAAAAGAGCTTGAGCGCCTCATCGGCAAAGCGCTCAGCCATCGCGCGCGACTGAAACGGTCCGTAGGCCCAGTCTGCCTCGCGCTTGCTGGGGTGGTTGGTAACCGCGATGCGCGGATAAGAATTGCTCCCAAAAAAGCGAATAAAGGCCGGCGCTCCCAGGTGCATCCGTTCCAAGCACTTTGTGCCGTACTCGTTCTGGAGGAGATCAAACTGGAGGAGAAGAGCTTCAAACTCCGAGCCGGTCAGCCGCCAGCGAATCTGCCGCACCCGCCCAGCCAACTGCAACCGCCGTGGGTATTTTTCCGAGGGCTGCAAGAGCCGTGCAAGCCGCGCGCGCAGGTTGAGCGTGCGTCCGATGTAAGGCTCGGCATGAGCCTCTGCACCGTAAAGCGCGAAGACTGCCGGACTCGTCGGCAATTGCGCTAGCGCGGCCTTGGCGTCGGCTGGGTCAATGCCGATCTGCTGCATTGCAATCTCGGAAGTTTGCCTTGAAGCCATCATTCTTCTTAAGCTCTGCCAACTCCGCTAACACGCGTGAAGCGCGGCTAACTCGCTAACTCCCCGCAATCATCATGCCGTCGATGCGCAGCGTGGGCGAGGCTACCGCGCCCCTGAACTCCAGATCGCTGCCGATGGCAGCCACGTTTTTCAGCATCTCGGCCAGGTTGCCGGCAATGGTCACTTCTTCAACAGCGTGGGCCAGCACGCCGTTCTCGATCCACAACCCGGTCGCGCCGCGCGAGTAATCGCCGGTGACCACGTTGACGCCGAAGCCCATCAGGCTGGTGACATAAAGCCCCGCGGGAATCTGCGCGATGATCTGCTCCGGCGTCAGCGTGCCCGGCTCCAGGTAAAGGTTGCCGCAGCCGATGCCCGGCGCGCCAGCCAATCCGCGCGAGGCGTTGTGCGTAGACTTCATTCCCAGCTTGCGCGCGGTATAAGTGTTCAGCAGGTAGTTGCTTAGCACGCCCTTCCCCACCACTACTGTGCGCATTGCCGGCAGGCCTTCGCCATCAAAGGGCGAAGTCCCGAATCCACCCATCCCGGTGGGCAGCAGCATGGTGTTGTCATCCACAATGGTCAAATTGGCCACGGCGATCTGCTCGCCCAGCTTGCCCGCCAGAAACGATGCGCCGCGCCAGATAGCATCTCCCGATGCCGCCTCGAAGATCGAACCGAGCAGCGTACCCGCCACCTCTCGCGCAAAGATGATGGGAACCTGCTGCGTGGGAACGCGCCGCGCGCCCAGCCGGCGCAGCGTGCGTCGCGCCGCCTCTTTGCCAATTGCCTCGGGCGATTCGAGGTCCGCCAACCGCCGCGCGTTCGACCACCAGCCGTCGCGCTGCATCGAGCCGTTCACGTCCACCGCCAGCGGCGCCGCCGCGACCCCCGCATAGCTTGAACGATAGCCGCCCACAAAGCCGCGCGAATTGGCCAGGACCTTGCTACCCGTGGCCGCGTCAAAGCTGCCGCCGTCGGAGTTGGTGATGCGCGGGTCGGCTTCGAGCGCCGCGGCTTCCGCTCGACGCGCCCACTCGATCCGCTCCGGCCCCGGAAGCGAGTACACGTCCTCGTCATAAAGGTGCAGATCGCCGGGCAGCGAACCAAATTCGTCTCTCTCCGGCAACCCGCTGAAGGGATCTTCTTCGGTCACTTTAGCCAGCGCCAGCGCGCCTTCCACCAGTTGACGAATTCCCTCCACGCTCAGGTCGCTGGTCGAGGTTGAGGCCGACCGTTGGCCCAGAAAAACCCGCAGACCAAGGCCGCGCGAGCCGGATTCCTTCAGTGTCTCCACCTGGCCCATGCGCACGTTGACGCTGAATTCATCACCTTCACGCGCCACGGCTTCGGCGTCGCTGGCGCCAGCTTTCATGGCCAGAGAGACCACCTCGGCGGCCAGGGATTCAATATCTAGTTTTTCGGTATCGTGAGAAGCGCCAACATTGGCCATGAATCAACAGTATCAAACGCAATCCATATTGACTCGGCCGGAACTTCGCCAACGAATTGCGAACAGATCATTTCATGATTGAATGTAGACAGCGAAATCAGGAGATCGCGCGGAAGAGTGCATAGAGCAAACCGGAGAGCAGCGCCGCCGCCGGCAGCGTGAAGACCCAGACCGCGGCAATGCTGCGGACCGTTGACATGCGCAGGCCGCTGCCGTTGGCCGCCATGGTTCCCGCCACTCCGGAACTGAGAATATGCGTGGTGGAAACCGGCAGGCCAAATTTGTCAGCGGCGAAGATGGTGCCCATGGTCACCAGTCCCGCACAGGCGCCTTGCGCATAGGTGAGGTGCTCCTTACCTATCTTTTCGCCCACCGTGATGACCACACGCCTCCAGCCCACCATCGTCCCCAGTCCAAGGGCCAGGGCCACGGCAACTTTGACCCAGTTGGGGATGAATCTTGTGGACTTGTCCAGCTTGCTCACGTACCCGGCGAGGACGGCGCTTTCATCCTTATTGAAGACTGGCTGCTTTTTTTCATTTTCCAGGCGCACGTCGTTCTTCTTCATCAGACGCAGCGCTTCGCCGGTCACATACATATCATTGCGGATGATTGTCTGTTCCTGCGCTGGGATGGCCTTGATGACTTTGTACTGCGCTACTTTGCGGCTCACATCCTCCACCAGTTCTCGAAGCGCTAGCACCGTATCCGGTTGCAGTTGCTTGGTGCGGATGTAGTTGGTCACCTCGGCGCGGGCGTCGGAGCCAAGAGTGGTGTTCTGCGGCACATGCTGGTCGAGAATGTGTCCTGCCTGCTCGCTGGCGGCGATAAACTGCTGAATATCGTTAGCGGTGGCGGCGTGGTTGAGGGCGTAAGCAGTGGGCACCGTGCCGATAAGAATCAGCATGATCAGGCCCATCCCCTTCTGTCCGTCGTTGGAACCGTGGAAGAAACTGACGCCCGTGCAAGTAAGCACCATCAAGGTGCGAATGGGCCACGGAGGAGGCTGATTGTTCTTGGGCGCTTCGTAAAGGGCAGGGTAGCGGAAGAGCGCCTTGGAGAGCAGCATGAGCAGTGCGGCCATGAAAAAACCAATCAGAGGCGAAAACAGCAGCGCCTTCAAAACCTTGATGGCCTGCTCCCAATCCACGCCGGTGGCGCCGATGTGGGGATTGAACAACTGGTTGGCTATCCCTACGCCGATGATCGAACCCACCATGGTGTGCGAGCTGGAGGCCGGCAAGCCCAGCCACCATGTACCCAGATTCCAGAGAATAGCCGCTACCAACAGCGCAAAGACCATGGCGTACCCAGAGCCCGAGCTGACCTGGAGGATCAGATCAACCGGCAACAGCGTGACGATGGCAAAAGCCACCGCGCCCGAGGCGGCCAGCACCCCGGCCAGATTGCAGAACCCAGACAAAACCACCGCGGTGGTCGGTTCCAACGAGTGGGTATAGATGACCGTGGCCACGGCATTGGCGGTATCGTGAAAGCCGTTGACAAACTCGAAGCCCAAGGCAATCAGCAACGCCAAAGCCAGCAAATAATAGGGCCAGATGCTGGTGACGGTGACCGCATTCATGTCCTTGGCTACATGAAATGCGATGAAGCAGAGGCCGCCCACCAGCGCCGTCAGAAAAAGAGCGATACCTACGCGGCCTGGCCTCCTGTCCATGTGGCTATCAAGCCTCGAGCCTTTTAAAGGCAGTACTGCCGCGGCGGCTGCCTGGTTGGCCATCAAAGCTCACCCATGCGGCCGGAGTGACTCCGGAGACGCCAATGCCTCCAAAGTCGAGGGAGGACAAAAGCATAACTATATAAATACAAAGGGGATGCCCAGAGGCGGGAGAGTGCAGAGCCGGATAAATTGGCGTCCATAGTACCCCAACAACCGCATTTTCGCACAGTTGTCTGCGTCGCCAGCAGGGAAGCGGGCTAACTAATGCTATTTTACACCTGTAGGAGGCGCGGTCTGGGAAGAGGGTGTGCGGCGGCGGTGAAAAACGCGCCGAAGACGGGTCAGGAATCCACCAATCGCTGCAAAGTCTCGCTGTACAGTTCAATCACGCGTACGCAACTTCCAGCTTTTTCGCCAGTTCGGGGTCATCCTTCGCCTTTTCTATGAGTTCCACACATAGGTGACTGTGCCGATCCGTGTCAGATTTTGCCTTTTCTTTCACTGTATATCTCCTCCCAACCCTACTTATCTGCTGGCGTGCTCCCGCTATCCGGCGAAGTAGCATTGGTGTCCATCTATCAACGAGCCGGATGGTACTTGATTCTATCGCCAGTCGTCCCGCGCATTGCCCAGCCCTTCATTCATCACCGTGTCGAAGTTGTTGTGCTTCTTGATGAAGATTTCGCTGAATTGGCGGTCCTGGCGTAGCAAAATAGCCTGCACGCGGACCATCTCCAGCAGCGCCAGGAACATGGCGATCAGCGCCCGCTCGCTGCGCGTGTGGCTCAACAGGCGGCGCAGAGCCACCGGCTTGTCTTCCATGGTCAGGCGGCGGGCGAGGAACTGAATCATCTGGCCCACGGTGACCGAATCCTCCTCCACGTTGATCACCGGGCGATTGCGGGCGCGTTCCAGAATCTCACGGAAGATGCGCACCAGGTCCACGGTGTCGGCGGCGATCTCCGGCTCGGCGGCCTCATCGTCCTTGAACTCGCGCACGCCGGGATTGGACCATGTGGCCGCCTCCAGCATCTGCTTTTCAAGCAGCATCTGGGCGGCATTCTTGAAGCGCTCGTGCTCCAGCAGCCGCTCCACTAGTTCGCGCCGCGGGTCCTCTGCCGCAGCCTCTGGGCCGGTGTCCGCGTGCGGCAGCAGCATCTTGCTTTTGATGTGGATCAGCAGCGAAGCCGTGTAGATAAAATCGCCCGCCACGTCCACATCGCTGGCCTTGAGCTGATTGACGTAGGCCAGAAACTGCGAGGTGATGGTGGCGATGGGTATGTCGTAGATGTCGATGTCCTGCTTGCGGATCAGGTCCAGCAGCAGGTCCAGAGGGCCGTCATACACCTGACCCACGATGACTGAAAAAGGAGATTCCTCGGAGCCTTCGTCCAGCTTTTTCTGCCGCGCCGCCAGACGCGCGGCTTCCTTTTCGATAGCCTTCTGCGCGGTTCTTTCTTCCGCGCTGGGCGGCGGTTTGAGCACCAGTGGCGGGTCGGTGTCAGCGGCTGGCGCCGGGCTGGCGATGGGCTCTGAATCCGGCTCGGCTTCGATCACAGGTTCTGGCTCAATCTCTGGCTCAGCTTCCGATGCTTCCAACTCAACCACCGGCGCAGCTTCCACTTCGGGTTCTGCTTCCTCGACCAGCTCCTCGACAGCCTCAATCGCCGCTTCCGGTATGTCCACAGCTTCCGCCGCAACCGCCGGCTCAGCAGTTGGCTGCGGCTCGGGTTCGATCACCGGTTCCGGCGCGGCTTCTGGTTCGCGCTCCAGTTCTTCGCCAGCCTCCGGAATCGTCTCTTTCAATTCGTCTGCTTGCTGGACCTCCGGCAGTTGCAACTCGACCACCGGTTCGGCTTCGGCCTCGTTGACCTCCTCGGCTTCCGCAACATGTTCAGCCTCGACAATCGCCGAAAACTCAGATTCAACTTCGGCTTCAGCGGCCACGAACGTGACGGCTTCACTCGCCGTTTGCTCTGTACCCGCACTCTCGTCTGGCTTGGATTCGGACTCGGCGGGAATTGTGTCAATCAAACCTGCTTCGCCCTTCGCCACAGCGGAAATCTGGGCTGGCTCCGGGACTGGTATTGATTCTGGCGCGTTGGCAGGCATCGCAACAGGCTCTGCCTCGGCTGGGAACGCCGGTGTCTCTGCGGCAATTTCGGTATCGGGGGAAGGCTCGGTCAAGGCTCTCTCTTCTTCCGGAGTTTCTTGAATACTGCTTGAAATCATCTGCTCTGGAACGGGTTCTGGCCGTGCTGGCCGCGAGAAAAGACCAAATCCGGAGCGAAACCCGCCCAACGCAAATTCCAGCGCCTTTCGCCACCACGGAATTGTCTTTTGAGCCATTTACTTGCCGTTCTCACCGCTCAGGGGCATCTGCATCGCGGCATGCACTTGCCACATTGTTTCTTTGGCGCGTGTGCTGGCGCGGCGGGAACCATCTTCGAGAATCTCTTTGACCCGCGCCTCGGAATAGCTGGCGCGGCGCTCCTGAATGGGCTGCAAAACCTTGACCAGGTTGTCGGCCACCCATCCCTTGCACTCGATGCAGCCTATTCCCGCCGAGCGGCAGCCAGCCTGCACTTTGGCCATGGTCTCGAGCGGCGAGAAAACCTTATGCAGATCGCCCACCGGGCACTTGTCCGGATCGCCTGTGTCGGTGCGGCGAACGCGCGCCGGATCGGTCACCATGGTCTTAAGCTTCTGGCGAACCACATCCTCCGGGTCGGTCATCTGGATAGTATTGCCGTAGCTCTTCGACATCTTGCGCCCGTCGGTGCCGGGCAACTTGGGCGAAGGCGTCAGTAGCACCTTCGGCTCGGGCAGAACCTCTCGCCCATCCACCTTATAAAACTGGTTGAAGCGTCGTGCCACCTCCCGCGTCAACTCGACGTGCGCCTGCTGATCCTGTCCCACAGGCACAAAATCCGGCTGATAGAGCAAAATGTCCGAAGCCATCAGCACCGGGTAGCCGAGGAAGCCGTAGGTGGTCAGGTCCTTGTTGGCCAGGTTCTCCTGCATCTCCTTGTAGCTGGGCACGCGCTCCAGCCAGCCCAGCGGCGTAATCATCCCCAGGAACAGGGGCAGTTCGTAGTGTTGCTTCACATGACTCTGTACAAAGATGGTGCATTTCTTCGGGTCGAGTCCCGCAGCCAAAAAATCCAGCGCCACCTCCAGCGTGTTGGGCGCAATCTTCGATGTATCCGCGTAGTCGGTCGTCAGCGCGTGCAGATCGGCGATAAAAAAGTAGCACTCGTACTGATCCTGCAGCTTGACCCAGTTGGCCAGCGCGCCCATGTAATTGCCCAGGTGCAGCTTGCCTGTGGGGCGCATGCCGCTCAAAACGCGAGGACGTACCCCTGTGGGGACAATTGCGCCCGCGGCGCCCGAAGAGCGCGGATGGTCCGAGGCGAGCGGAAGAGATTTGGGAACGGATTCTGCCATTTTGTTGATCGATTCCGGGTTGATGCCAGGAGAATGTCGCCGCCCTTCCGCAAAATCCGGAAAAACGGCTCCTTCTATTGTAGCGGCCCATTGCAGTTGCAGGCGCTGCGCTCTGTGTCTTTAGATGTGGCTCAGAATGACGTAGGCCAGATGCAGTATTGGAGTCATCACAGTTCCCAGCACGACGCGGCCCACAACAATCAACAGAATGTAGCTGAGCGGCCCGCTGATCTGGTCAAAGACTCGCACCGCGCCATAAGGCAGAATGTTGCGGAGGACGTGGCTTCCGTCCAGCGGCGGAATAGGCAGCAGATTGAAGATGCACAGCGTGAGGTTGAGCTGCATGGCCAGGTTGCAGAGTAATTCCAGCGATTGCTGGGTGGACGAGGGGCTGACCCCTTCTGGCAGATGGCCCTCGGAGAAGAGAACAACCGCAAACCCCAGGAAGGCAATGAAGGCCAGCATCAAATTCGAGGCCGGGCCGGCCAGGCTGACCAGCATATCGTCGCGCTTGAAGTTGCGGAAGTTGCGGCTGATGATGGGCACGGGCTTGGCCCACCCGAAGAGAAAGCCGCCAAACATGTTGAACCCGAAGAGCGGCCCGAAGATCATAATGGCAGGCAGCAGCAGGGTGCCGATGGGGTCCACGTGGTCCATGGGGTTGAGCGAGACGCGCCCCAGCATACGCGCCGTCTGGTCGCCCAGGCGCGAGGCTGTCCAGGCGTGCGCGGACTCATGCACGCTGAGCGAAAACAGGAGCAGGATGAAGGTAAAGACGGCAATAACGATAGCGCTGGATTGCAAAGGAACTCCCCACAACCTGAAATCTCAGGTTAGCATGGAGGGGCGAGGAGATTCACGCCCCTAGATGAGAACAAAACGCCGGGAACAAAATCAAGCCATGCGTTGTCTAAGGTTTCATAGGGTTGGAATATCTGCGTGAAAGGGGAACGTCAATGCGGAGATGGATAGCGGGTGTGTGTCTAGGCCTGACGGTTCTGAGCTTGGTCACTGCGGGCTTTGCCCAGGACGATGAGGCGGCCAAAGCAAATGCGCTCTTCCAGGCACTCAAGAGGCCAGAGGCTCTGCCCCTCTACGAGGATCTGGCCAAAGCGCATCCCAACGAGATGCTCTATTTTGAGCGTTTAGCCGACTGCCTTGGCGCCCAGTCCGCCCAACTGAGCGATCCAGACGAGATCAAGGCAGTAAGGACACGCATGCGCGATGCGGCCAAACGCGCTGTCGAGCTGGGCGATACGACTGAATATATACGCATGATGGCCAATGCCGATCCCGACCAGCCGCTCTATGCCGGCATTATTAGTCCCGCCAAGGCTCTGCTGGCTGAAGCTGAGAAGGCATACACGGCGGGAGACTTCCCCACGGCGTTGGCAAAATACACCGCCGCCGCCGAAGCCGACCCGCATCTCTACGAAGCCGCGCTCTATGCCGGTGATACGGCCTACGTGCAGCATGATCTGAAGACAGCCGCCCAGTGGTTTACCCGCGCGATAGCTATCGATCCGGATCGCGAAACAGCCTACCGCTACTGGGGCGACGCTATTCTAAAGTATGGTAACGACCCGATGGCTGCACGGGAGAAGTTCATCGACGCCATTGTAGCCGAGCCTTACAACAGATTGGCTTGGCAGGGGCTTACACAATGGGCGCAGATTGAGAAAGCCGTGATTCTGGCCCCCAAGATCGATCACCCGGCTGCGCCGAAAGTGGACCCGAAAAATCCCGCCACAACTGAGATTCAGCTGAATATCGGTGAACTCGACGAAAAGAAGAACCCGGGCGGCTTTGCCTGGATGATGTACTCGATGATCCGGGGCAGCTATCACGGAGATCTCTTCAAGCAAAACTTCCCTAACGAAAAGGAATATCGTCATTCGCTTAAGGAAGAGGATGCGGCATTGAGCATGGTGGCTACGACTGTTAAAAACAAGAAGATCAAGCCGGCCGATCTCGACGAAAGCCTGCGCAATTTGGTGGAGCTAAACAATGCCGGAATGTTGGATTGCTGGATTCTGATCAGCGCCGCCGATCAGGGCATTGCCCAGGACTACGACGCCTATCGCCAGCAGCATCGCCAGCTACTGCACGATTACCTCAGCCGCTTTGTAGTCCACGGGGGTGTGAACCCGTCACAGTAGGGCATAGCGCAGTAAGAAGGGTTTGTTTTCTATTCCCTATTCCCTACTTCCTATTCCCTGTTTTTCGTTACCTCCGCTCCGCCGGAAAGCTGCCCACCAGTTCCCCGGCGGCTACGTGCTGGCCGGCCAGCACGATGGCGTGGCTGGCAACGCGGGCCGCGGGACCGATCACCGTGGGCTGGAGTGAGACCTCGCCGTAATCATGCGCGGCGTGGCTGTGCGAGTAGATGCGGGCGAAGGAGCCGATCACCGCTCCCTTACCGATAGTGATGCCGCCGCGGTCGTTCAGCAAAGCGTGCTGGCGAATGACCGCGCCCTCCTCGATGGCCAGGTTGTAGCCGAAGGTCAAATCCACGCCATGAAAGATCTTGACGCCCGCGCCGATGCGGGCAAAAATGTGGCGTCCCAGCATCGCGCGAAAGCGCAGGCCCAGCCAGTGATTGGTTCCAATGGGTGAGCGGTCGAACATCTGCCAGAACCACAGCAGCGGCTTGCGCTCGGCAAACCGCTCCGGGTCAACGTCGGCAAAGTGCTCCGCCTCCAGGGTCACGTTGTCCGGGTCCAGCGAGAGCGCCAGCACATTGCCGGGCAACTCGCTGGTCAGCGTCAGGTTCAGCTTACCGCCGTGCGGACGGCCCAGGTAGAGCTGGGTCAGTTGATCGCGCACAATCTCCGCACGCAGCTCCGGCGCATGGTGGCGGGTGAACTCCTCATCAAGAAACTGAATCCAGCGCCGGTAAACCTCTTCGGCTTCTGGCGCGGGATGCGGGGCGTTGCTCTGTGTGTGTTCCATACGAAGTGGAAGATACACCACCGGGCCGGGATGCGGCGAGCATGGCTTTCATTTTTTTTCTGGCCCCACGTTCTCTTTCGGCCCCAACAAAATCTGCACGCCCACATAGGCAATCCAGCTTGGCTCACTGTTTTGGCGCGTGACTGCCTGGATGCCGCGTCCGCCCATGAACAGCAATCGCAGGTGGCCTTTGCGGTCCAGCGTCTGCCGGCCGCCTACATCCGCCGTCAGCTCGCGCTGCTTGGGCTGCAGATTGGATGGTGGGCCGATGCGGTTGACGTCCTGCAAGTCGTAAATCTCCCCATACAACTCCAGCCGCTCGCTGAACTCGTGCCCCGCAATCAGCCCGCGCCCCCAGCGGCTGGGCACGTTGCGGTTTCCGATCCACCGGCCCACCTCGCCGTTGAAATCAATCGGTCCCAATTTCGTCGTGAACTCAACCGGCAGGTAATACTGCGGCCCCGGCTCCACAATCCCCCGCCGCACCGCGTTGGTGGGGTTGTTGATGGAGACCTGCGGATAAGTGCCCAGAGAAAAAGTCATGTTCTCGTCGGACTTCGGTTCGCCCGCCGTGTGGTGCTCATAAGGACGCCACTTCACGCCCAGCAGCGACTCGCCTAGCCCGGCACGCGTCGTGTTGTTCGCATCCGTGGCCGCGGCGATAGGCAACTCGTACTTGAGTTGAAGCCGGTCGCCCCATCCATAGTTGATGTCGAAATCGGGCAACTGGTAGTTTGCGTGAGCCGGGTTATGGTCGCCAATCCAGCCCAGGTTGATCTCCCAGTGCCGGTTGCCGGGCGTGCCGGGATCGTCGGTAATAAAAGGCGGACCGCCCTGCGCATGGATTAGCGTGGCCGCGAACGGTAAAAATAGCAAAAGCCGTTGAATGAGCCTGCGCATTTTGGGAATCAAGATACTCCGTAAAATCGCCCTGCATGAAATCCGAAACGTACATGCTCAAGGTATCATCCGTACCGGATCAACCGCATATGCACGAATTGAAGCACCGCCTTGTTTCCCAATCCCTGATCCTTGATCCCTGATCCCTGTAAGATATTGTGCATGGAGACAACAACCATTGCCGGCGTTACGGTTTCCCGCATAGGTCTCGGCACCTGGGCCATCGGCGGCCTTGACTGGGGCACAATCCCCGACGACGTCGCCATCGCCACCTGCCTCGGCGCCCTTGAACGCGGTATCAACCTCATCGACACCGCCCCCATCTACGGACATGGCCGCGCGGAAGAGATTGTGGGCCGGGCCATCCGCACCCACGGCCGCCGCGAGGACTTCTTCATCGCCACCAAGGCGGGCCTTCAATGGAACGAGCGTGGAGTCTTCGCCAATTCGACCGCTGCCCGCCTGCGCCAGGAACTGGAAGACAGTCTGCGCCGTCTCGCCACGGATTACATCGACCTCTACCAGGTGCATTGGCCGGACACGCGCACGCCCATCGTTGAAACCGCCGCCGTGCTCGCCGAGTTTCAGCGCGTAGGCAAGGTGCGCGCCCTTGGCGTGAGCAACTTCAGCGTCGCGCAGATGGAGGAGTTTCGCGCCGTGGCTCCGCTGGCCTCCAACCAGCCGCCCTACAACCTCTTCGAGCGGCAAATCGACAAAGACGTTCTGCCTTGGTGCGCGAACAACGATGTCGCCATCCTTACATGGAGCACGCTCTGCCGCAGCCTGCTCGGCGGTCGGGTCACGCGCGGCATGAGCTTTGACATGGGCGACATTCGCCGCGTCGATCCCAAGTTCCGCGAGCCGCGCTTCTCGCAGTACATCACCGCTGTCGAGGGGCTGGCGGAGTTTGCACACCAACATTACGACAAATCAGTTCTAGAGCTGGCTGCACGTTGGGTGCTCGACCGCCCCGGCGTCAGCGTCGCTCTCTGGGGAGCCAAA
>CAWDQS010000217.1:0-8413 GCA_963804295.1 uncultured Acidobacteriaceae bacterium | reverse complement strand
ATATGTCCTGTTCTTCGACTCATCGTATTGCTGACGGCGTCTATTACAAGTACCCCCTCTCGCGCCCTGCCATTCAGAGCAGCGGCTCGTTAACCCCTTGGGTCGATGGAGTGCTGCTGGGTCCGGTGGTGCACGCACCCCTCTTCGGGCGCTACGATGGGTTTTTCCGTGTGCTGCTGGGAGCGGAACACACCGGCTTCACAGGATCGCCGCTCGTAAGCTCGTCCGCCTATCCCAACTACTCATTTGCGGGAGGAATCGGCGGCGGCCTGGATTACAAACTGAGCAATCATTTCTACATGCGCGCCTCAGGCGACGACATTACCACGTCTTTTGTCGGTCCCATCTATCTTGCCAATCCGCCTGCTGGGTATCCGCTTCCTCCGCCAGGAGCCTGCACGACGAACTCGGCATGCAGCCCGAATAAGCACCGCAACTCCCGCGCCGAATTCGGCGTGGTCTACAAGTTCTAGGGATAGGCCGTCACGGAACGGCAACAATCAAGTGCGCCCCTTCGGCAATTACCACCAAAGGGGCGCGCATTCATCTACAAGAACTGTTCGTCAACCGAGAGTTCATCTCTCCCCGCATGACAATCGTATGTACTAGATACAGGATAGGGTCACAACAATCTCCTTGCTGTAGAAAATCCCTATTCCTAGTCCCTAACGGCTAATCCCCGTCCCAGTTCCCAACACCGACTCTCTTCCGATCAGTCTTTCAACGCGTTTCTGCACTGGCGGATGCGTCGAAAACAGGCTGGAAAATCTCTCGCCGCTGAGTAGCGGCGCAATGATGAACAGGTGCGCGTTGTTGGGCGAGGCCAGCAGAGGAACCTGGCTGCTGGCGGCGGAGATCTTTTCCAGCGCACTGGCCAGTGCATACGGATTGCCGGTCAGATGCGCGCCGCTGGCGTCGGCCTCGTACTCGCACGTGCGTGAGACCCACAACTGAATCAGCGTGGCCGCCAGCGGAGCCAGAATCAGTATCACTAGCATGCCAATCACTCCGCCATTGCGCCGCCGCCCGCCGCCGAACCAGAAGGCCATACGGGCCAGTATGGTGATCGCCCCGGCCAGCGTCGCCGCAATCGAGCTGGTGAGAATATCGCGATTGCGCACGTGGCTCAGCTCATGCGCCAGAACGCCTTCCAGCTCTTCGTCGTTGAGCAGTCCCAGAATACCGTGTGTCACGGCCACCGAGGCGTGTTGGGGATTGCGCCCGGTAGCGAAGGCGTTGGGCGACTCGGTGGGAATCACGTAAATCTTGGGCATGGGAATTCCCGCCCGCCCCGTCAGCCGCTCCACCACCGCATACACGCGCGGCAACTCCTCCCGCGTAACCGGCTGCGCGTTGTACATCCGCAGCGCAATCTTGTCGGAGTAAAAATAGCTGGTGAAGTTTATCACCGCCGCAATGCCAAAAGCCAACAGCGCGCCGTCCTCGCCGCCAAAATACGTTCCGGCCAATACCAGAAGCAGCGTAAGCAAGGTAAGAAGAAGGGTAGTCTTGAAGATGTTCATAAATTTTGCTCCCAATACTCTGTGGAAAACTGCGATCTTCAACCGGCCCGTTCAGAGCAGCACGGACCACCCCGGTCACTTCTTGGGGCGCGACTCCGGCGGCACAAAACCCGCCACGCGGTAGTAAACCACAAGCTGCCCGTAATGTTCTCCGCAGTGTTCGAGGTAGAACCAGGCCTGCTCGTAGAAGCGGGTTTGCTGGTTGCTCCAGGGATCGACGACCAGATCGTTCATTCCACTGTCGCCTTTGCTGGCAATCAGCGCCGCGCCATCCGCAAAGGCCTTGCGCACGTACTCCACCACCGCCGCCTTGTTCTTGAATTCGGATCGCTTCGGTTCGTCGAGGTGCGGCTTCTCGCCCTTGCTAATCTCAACGAAGATATTCACGCCATGCGCGGCGTGGATAAGCTGTTCGGCAAAGCTGCGTTCAACGGGATTGGGCTTGAAATCGTATTTGTCCTCGGGAAAGTCTTCGGCCATCGCGGTCAGTTTCCCGCCCACATAGTTCCAGTAAGAAAGCAGGGTCTGTGAGGAACTAAGCGCGGGTTTGGGCGCGGTAGGCTTCGCCGTCGCGTCCTGCGCGCTGGCGATTGGAATCACCACTGCCGCCAACAGGATAATAGCAAATTTCTTACCCAGGTCTTTCATTTGTATATCTCCTTGCCAACACTATACTGCGTTGACCTTTGCGGCGCGCCCGCTGCGTCCATGAGGATGTGGGCATTTCCCTGCTGTAACTGAATTCTCTAGTCCCTATTCCCTATTCCCTGCCTTTTCAACGCCCGCTTCAACACCGTATCCAACGCCGCCTTAAACTCCGCGTACTCCGCCGCTGTGATTTTGCCGTCAATCTTGTCGCTCTCCAGCACAAATATCTCTTCTTTGAGCACATTTAGCACGGCTGCGTTCCTGGCTGCGGGCGACGCCAATGCCTGCGACACTCCTCCATCGAAGCCCTCGCCCGTCGCCGGCTTGCGCAGCAGAAACGCCGCCGTGGCTGCCAGCAACAGCGCCAGCACGCTCAGAATCCACCATTTGTACTTTGTCAGCGGATCAGGCGTGTTGATGGGGTTGGCCATGCCGCCGCCCGGCCGCGCTCCCGGCCCGCCAGCATCCTGGTCGGTACCCGTCTGCTGGCCGCCTTGCGCCTGTTGCTCATCGCGCGGAATCGCTCCTGTGCCCGCGATGGTAAACTCCAGCGCCTTGCCGGGAACTACATTCTTGGCCACGTAGGTTTGAAAGCCGGGGTCCTGCGGCGCGGAGATGAACGTCGATCCCGCGCCCGCGGCAAAACTCATGCTCTTGGGCATCATCACCCACACGGTTCTGGCCGGCAGCGTCACCTGGGGATGGAAAGTGAATTTTCCGCCGCTGTAAGGCAACTCATATTCGATCTGGAAGAGCGTGCTCTTCTCGCCGTCGTCGGGCTGTATGGGAAAGTTGAAGGCATAGTGTCCCTTGGGGCCATCGGGGTCCAGCTTGATGGTGGTGAGCATCCTGCCCGGCCGCTGCGCCGACGCGCCGTCCACCACCGCCTCCTCCGGCAGCACAATCTCAAAGCTGCGCGGGCTCCACTGTGTGCGCGGGGGCATGCTGGCGTTGTGAACCGCGTACCGCTGCACCACCCGCAGTTGCCCATTCACCGTCTCCACAATGCCAATCACGTCTTCATCGATGACCACCCCATCGACCTTGGCGGCCACGTCATAGACAGAGATGTCGCCCACCGCTCCGCCCTCCGGCGCGCCGATAAAATAGGTTGCGCCCTGGTGGGTCACCCGCACCAGGTAATTACTGCTGCCTGTCTTGGTCAGCTTGTAGTGCCCTGCGGCGTCGGTGGTGGATTTGGCTACTTCGCCCATGCCGGCCTGCACGTCCACCAGCACCACTGCATCGCCCGCAGCGGGCTTGCCGGTGGTCTTGTTGGTCACCGTGCCGGTGATTTGAGCCTGCGCAAATGCGCCCGTCAGCAGCAGGCACAAGGCAACGCTGCTTAAAACAATATTGGTAATCTTCATAATCGTTTGAAAATCCTTTTGTGAAGCAATGCGTTTCGTTTCACACCTGCTGCAAAATCTCAATCTCGGCCATCAACCGCGCCGTCTCGTTTTCAAGCTGCGCCCGCTGCGCCTCGTACTCCCCTTCAGGATACTTCCCCGCCTTGAACTCAAAGTTCAAATCGCGCAGGTTTTCGTTGAGCTGATCCTTGCGTTCCAGCAAGTAATCCAGCCGCGTCTTCTCCAGTTGGCTGGCAGAAACCTGCTCCGGCCAAAAAGTGTACAACAGCAGCGCAATCAGCAGCAGCATACCAGCCACAAATCCCTGCGTCTCCGTCATCGCTAAAAACCCTCCGTCGCAACCGGCACTGCGCCCTGTTCACTGTCCACTGTTCACTGTCCACTGTCGCGGCGTCAACGCCACCAGCGTGCCCAGAATCATTAGCAGCACACCGGCCCAGATCCAGCTCACCAGCGGATTCAGAAACGCCTTGATAATCGGCTGGTCGGTATCCGGATTCGTGCCCTCATACACCACATACAAATCCCAGCCAATAACCGAGTGAATGGCCACCATGGTCTGCGGCTGGCCGCTGGCCAGATAAACTCGCCTCTCCGGCGTCATCTGGAATTGCATCTTGCCGCCCTTTCGAACATCGAGCCGAGCGTAATCGGAGGTATAGTTGGCGTTCGAGTCTTGCGTATATCCAACATTCTCTAGCGTGTACGAGCCGATGGTCAGCGTGTCATGCAGCGCCAGTTCCTTCTCCTGGCTGCGGTTGAAGGCCGAGCCGGCCAGGCCAATCACCACAATCACCACGCCGATATGAACAATATAGCCGCCGTAGCGACGCGTGTTGCGCCGAATCAGCTGCAAGACAGCCCAAAAATAATTCCGCCCGCTCTGCCGTGCAATCACCATCATCCCGCGCCAAAACTCCGAGCCAATCGCCGTCAGCACCCCAGCCGCCAGCCCAAACGCCACCAGCGCATAAAAATGCCCCAGATTAAACGCGCCATCATGCCACGGCCGCACACCCGCAATCATGCATCCAATCACCGCAACCCAAAGCGCCGTCACCGGCAGCACGAAGTTGCGCCGTATGCTCCTGAACGACGTGCTCCGCCACGGCAGCAGCGGCCCCACCCCTGCCAGAAACAGCAGAAACAGCCCGATGGGTATGGATACGCGGTTATACCATGCGGCATCATAGGTCACCTTCGAGCCCTCGATGTATTCACTAAGTATGGGATACAGCGTTCCCCACACAATCACAAAACACGCCGCCAGCAGCACCAAGTTATTGAACATAAAGCTGGACTCGCGGCTCACCAGCGCCTCCACGCGCTGCTCGCTCTCCAGATGATCTCGTTGATAAATATAGGTAAAGATGCACACCGCGGCCACAATTACCATGAACGTCATGAACCAGTAGCCAATCGATGACTCCGCAAAGGCGTGCACCGAACTGACCAGCCCGCCGCGCGTCAGCATGGTGCCAAGCATAGTCAGCAGGAACGTGGAAAAAATCAGGCCCACGTTCCAGCTCTTCATCATGCCCTTCTTCTCCTGCATCATCACCGAGTGCAGAAAGGCCGTTCCCGTCAGCCACGGCATCAGGCTGGCATTCTCCACCGGGTCCCAGCCCCAGTAGCCGCCCCAGCCCAGCACGGCGTAAGCCCAGTGCATCCCCAGAAAGACGCCGCAGGTCAAAAACATCCACGTCACCATCGTCCATGCACGGGTAATCTTGATCCACTTCTCGCCCGGGTAGCGCATCATCAGCGCGCCCAGCGCAAAGGCAAACGGCACTGAAAATCCCACGTAACCCAAATAAAGCAGCGGCGGATGAATCACCATTTCGGGATACTGTAACAGAGGATTCAGCCCGTTGCCATCCTCGGGAATCGCGCCTTTCAGCAGAGAGAACGGCGGCGCGGCAAAGTTCAGCACCACCAGAAAGAAGGTCTGAATTCCAGCCAGAATCGCCCCCGCGTAGGCGTACAGCTTGACATCGGTTTTATGTGTCAGACGCAGCACAAACCCGTAAGCTCCCAGCAGCCACGCCCACAGCACCAGCGAGCCTTCCTGCCCGCTCCACAGCGCGGCAAATTTATACGCCGCCGGCAGCGCGCGGTTGGAGTGCTCCATAATGTAAGTGATTGAAAAATCATCGGTAAACGCCGCCCAAACCAGCGCAAAGGCCGCCGCCGTAATGGCCGCAAACCCAGCGATTCCCGCCCGCCGCGCCGTATCCGCCAGCCGCTCCGGCGAGATGCGTGCCGGCTGCCCTGTGGCGATCAACCGCGGCGCCAATGCCCCCGCCAGTAAGTTATAGGCGGCCAGCGCCAACGCGATTAAAAGTGCAAAACTGCCAAATGCTGCCATCAATACTCCGTTACGAGTTCAAAATGATTCTCGCACGCCGCCTAAAAGCCCAACGGCCTCGCGACCTGCTCATTCTCAACCCATCATAGTCTCTTTTGGTGTGATTTGGCTCACATTATGGACAGGCAGAAAAGTCCATGAGCTCCATCCATGCCGCTTCTTTCTGCGGCAAGGGTGGGTGGCCACGAACGCTCCTGCGAGCGAATAGCGAGCGTTTGGCCCCACCGCAGGTGGTCACCCAAACAAAATCTCCTTCTCCCGCAACTCCTTGATCGAGTCCCGCAACTTCGCCGCACGTTCAAACTCGAACTTCCGCGCCGCCTCCCGCATCTCAGTATCCAGCTTGGCGATGTACCCATCCAGCTCCGCCTGGGTGGCAAACCCCTCAGGCATCCCGGCCGTCTCTTCCTCGGCCACATCGCCATACTCCGCCTTCAGAATCGCCGCCAACCCCATCTCCACCGGGCTGATGATCGACTGCGGCGTAATCCCGTTCTCCTCGTTGTAGGCCCGCTGAATCCTCCGCCTTCGGTCCGTCTCGTCCATAGCCCGCCGCATCGAATCGGTAATCCGGTCCGCGTAAAGAATCGCCCGCCCCTCCAGGTGTCGCGAAGCCCGTCCCATGGTCTGAATCAGCGACCCCGCCGAGCGCAGAAATCCCTCTTTATCCGCATCCAGAATCGCCACCAGCGAAACCTCCGGCAGGTCTAACCCCTCGCGCAACAAGTTGATCCCGATCAGCACGTCGAACTCGCCCTTGCGCAACCCAGCCAGCAGCTTCACCCGTTCCAAAGTTTCTATCTCCGAATGCATGTAACGGCAGCGCACGTCCACCTCGGTGTAATAGCCCGCCAAATCCTCGGCCATGCGCTTGGTCAGCGTCGTCACCAATACCCGTTCGCTGCGCTTGGCCCGGTCCCTGATCTCCCCCAGCAGGTCGTCGATCTGCCCCTTCACCGGCCGAATCTCCACCTCCGGATCTACGAGACCAGTAGGCCGAATCACCTGCTCCACCACCACGCCTGCCGACTTCGTCAGCTCATATGGCCCCGGCGTCGCCGAAACATAAATCGCCTGCTGTACGCGATTTTCAAACTCCTCAAACTTCAGCGGCCGGTTGTCCATCGCCGAAGGCAGTCTGAATCCGTAATCCACCAGATTCTGTTTGCGGCTCCGGTCTCCGAACCACATCCCATGCACCTGCGGAATCGTCGCGTGGCTCTCGTCGATAAAGAGCAAAAAATCCCGAGGAAAATAATCTAGCAGCGTCGGCGGAGCCTCGCCCGGTAAGCGCCCCGAAAAGTGCCGCGAATAATTCTCAATCCCATGGCAGTAGCCCATCGACTTGATCATCTCCAGGTCATATCTGGTTCTCTGGTTAATCCGCTGTGACTCCACCATCCTGCCCTGCGCCTCCAACTCCGGCGCCCACGCGTTCAACTCCGCCACAATCGAATCAATCGCCCCGGCCTTCGTCTCCGGCTGCATCACGTAATGGCTCTTGGGATAAATCGGCAGCCGCGCGTACTTCTGCTTCACCGTTCCAAACAGCGGATCGATCTGCGACAGTGACTCAATCTCATCGCCGAACAACTCAATCCGGTAAGCTGTCTCGTCATACGTCGGATAAACCTCAATCACGTCGCCGCGCACCCGGAACGTCCCACGCCGGAAATCCGTATCATTGCGCTCGTACAAAATCTCCACCAGCCGCCGCGTAATATCTTTCCGGCTGATCTTCTGCCCCTTCTCCAGCAGCAGCAGCATCCCGTAGTAAGCCTCCGGCGAGCCCAGCCCATAGATGCAGCTCACCGAACTGACAATGATCGTGTCCCTTCTCTCGAAGAGAGATCTCGTTGCCGAAAGCCGCAGCTTGTCCAGTTCCTCGTTAACCGTCGCTTCCTTCTCGATATACAAATCCCCAGCGGGAATATACGCCTCCGGCTGGTAATAGTCGTAGTAACTCACAAAGTATTCGACCGCATTGTTGGGAAAAAACTGCTTGAACTCGTGATAAAGCTGGGCTGCCAGGGTTTTATTGTGCGCCAAAATCAGCGCCGGCCTGTTCGACTGCTCAATGATCTTGGCCATGGTGAAGGTCTTGCCCGACCCCGTCACGCCCAGCAAAACCTGGTGCTTCTCCCCCGCCGCAAGCCCGTTCATCAACTCAGCAATAGCCCTCGGCTGATCTCCGCGCGGCGTATAGCTGGTCACCAGTTGAAAGTCCATGGCAAGCATTATAACCGAATGGCGAAGATTGAGCGAAAATACAAGAAGCTGACGGAGAGAAAAGTGAACTCTGGGCTGACCATATATCATTCATTTGGCATTTTTAGTAAGTGCAAGGTAGGAGGCAACGCAATGGAAACAACCGTAATTTCCTGGATCGACTTCATCACGAAATCAATAACAGCCTTTGCGACGGTCGTCGTAGCTTGGTACGTGGCGACGATCAGCAGGCGTCAATGGAAAAATAACCAGGAAAAACTGCGGCTTGATCTTTA
>CAWDQS010000216.1:0-9055 GCA_963804295.1 uncultured Acidobacteriaceae bacterium | reverse complement strand
GCGATGAATATATTGGATTGGATTGCCCAGCGCCGCGTAGCGCGCCACGATGCCGGCTGCCACCTCCTGGGTCTCGTCGGTCGAGTCGTCCAAGACCTGAATATCCAGCTTGTCTTTGGGATAATCCATGGCGCAGACCGCCTCAATCAGCCGGTCGATGACGAACTGCTCGTTGAAGATGGGCAGTTGCACGGTCACCCGCGGCAGCTCTTTGAAGTGGCGAGGCGGATCGGGATTGTAGTTCTTCTTGTATTTGAAATAGAGATAGCACATCGTGTAGCGGTGAATGCCATAGAACGAAAGGATGATCATCACCGCAAAGTAGGGGATGAGCATCGTCAGATCAAACCAGTTCCAGTGGTGGGTCACCTTGGAGAAAGGATCGTAAAACAGCAGCTGGACCTGGTGGCGTATGCTGAATTGCGGAGCGAAGAGCAGCAGCGAGGAGAGCCGCATGGACAGCCCGTGCAGCGGTTGGACGGCGGCATTCATAGCGGTCTGGAGCGCGGCGAGCAGGGCGAGCCTCCATGGTAGGGATACCGGAATTGTAGTCGATAAGGGTCTACGCACGCAGGGACCGCACGTGGTAGAAGGCATATCCAAAGAAGCTCATGCTTCTAGCGCCGCTGCGGCTTGGGCCGTATATGTTGCTCCCTGCCACCCTCTTGGAGTACTGTTTTGTGGCAGGTGGAGACATGTCCGAATTGAGTTCTTCTCCCATCGTCGCAGCAGCGGGCGGCAGCTTTCTGCTGGAAACCCGCACCCCCGCCGAAATCTTTACCCCTGAAGACCTGAACGAGGAGCAGCGGCAGGTTGCCGCAACCGCCACGCAGTTTGCCCGCGACGAGATTCTGCCCAACGCGGCGGCCATCGAGGCCAAGCAGCCGGGCGTGCTGCAGGCGCTGATGCGCAAGGCCGGCGAGCTGGGCTTTGCATCGGTCGATATTCCCGAGGAGTACGGCGGCATGGGGATGGACAAGGTCGCCTCCACGTTGATCACCGACCACCTGTCGATTCTGGCCAGCTTCTCGACAGCCTTTGGCTCCCACGTCGGCATCAGCACGCTGCCGCTGGTCTGGTACGGAACCGAGGAGCAAAAGCAGCGCTATTTGCCGAAGCTGGCCACAGGAGAATGGATTGGCGGCTATGGGCTTTCCGAGGCCAGCTCCGGCTCGGACGCCATGAACATTCGCACGCACGCAACGCTTTCACCCGATGGCGCGCACTACACGCTCAACGGTGAAAAAATGTGGATCACCAACGGCGGCATCGCCGGCCTCTACACCATCTTTGCCAAGATCATCGACCCGGCGGACGGCAGCGAAAAGTTTTCGGCTTTTCTCATCGAGCGGGAGACGCCCGGCGTGACTGTGGGCGCGGAAGAACACAAGCTGGGCATTCGCGGCTCCTCCACCTGTTCGCTGGTGATGGACAACTGCAAGATTCCCGCGAGTAATCTACTGGGCGAGGCGGGCAAGGGACACCATATCGCATTCAATGTGCTGAATGTCGGCCGCTTCAAACTGGGCGTAGCCTGCGTGGGCGGGGCGCGCCACGCGCTGGGCCACATGATCCGCTGGGCCAAGGAGCGCAAGGCCTTTGGCAAGGCAATCGCCGAGTTCGGGCTGATTCAGCGGAAGATTTCATCCAGCGCCACGCAGCTTTACGCTACCGAGAGCATGGCCTACCGCACGGTGGGCATGATCGACGCCGGCCTGGCGCAGCTTGGACCGGAACTGGCTCACTCCCCGCGAGAGACACAGCGCCGCATTGAGGAGTACGCCGTCGAGTGTTCCATCCTCAAGGTCTACGGCTCGGAGATGCTGACCCTGGTCTCCGACGAGCTGATCGCCACCATGGGAGGCTACGGATACGTCGAGGAGTACCCGGCGGAGCGCTACTATCGCGACGCGCGCATCAATCGCATTTTTGAAGGCACCAATGAAATCAATCTGCTGATTATTACCGGCTGGCTGATGAAGCGCGCCCTGAGCGGAAAGTTGCCGCTGCTTCCAGCGATCAAAAAACTCATGGATGAGGTGATGCAGCCGCCCTGCTTTGATTCCGGCTCTAATGCGGACGAGTTACTGGCGCGAGAAGCGGAAGCTTTGGCCTCGGCGAAAAAGATTGCGCTCTTTGCCGCCGGCGTAGCCAGCCAGCGCTTCATGACCGGATTGCAGGAGCAGCAGGAGGTGATGGCCGACCTGGCCGCCATTATCATGCAGGTCTATGCTCTGGAGTCAGCCTTGCTGCGCGCGCGCAAACTCGCCGCTTCGGGCAAAGGCTCCGCGGAGGTTGCGGCAGCCATGACGGGATTGCTAGCCGGCGAGACCATGGCCCTGGCCGAGCAGGCGGCGCGCCGCGTGCTGGCGGCTTGCGGCGAGGGAGACCTGCTGCGAACCCAGCTCGTCATCCTGCGCCGTCTAGCTAAATGCACGCCCGCCGATGTGGTGGAATTGAGCCGCACCGTGGCCCGGCATTGCATCCAGGCCGAACGGTATCCGCTGTAACGGTAGCTGATTGGAGGATTATCGCATCCACGTGGTTGCTAGGGTCTAATTGGGCGCGCCAGTAGTCTCTTCTGCAACAAAGGTACATTCGCGGCACTGGCAGACGCGGCGCAGATAATCCCAGGAGTAGATGCCGCCGGAGTGGCCGTCTTGCCAGTTGAACTGGATAGCGTAGCGGCCCACGGCTTGTGCGCTGGCCGGCTTCGCAGGCGGAGTGTACATGGGCAGCACAGCGGTTGGCTTGGGCTTGGGCTGGCCGATTTTGCGGCCCTCCGCCTTGCGCTCCTCCACGCATGTGGCGCAGGGGCAGGCCTCGCGCAGCCAGGCAAAGCTCCAGGAGCTCTTGTGCCCGTCGGCCCAATCGATCTCCATGCCCTTGCCCTCGGTGATCAGCACACGAACCTTCTCCGGCGTGACGCTGATGCGGGGCAGAGCACGCTCAGCCTCGGTGTCCTGATTCTTGGGGGCAATGCGGATGCCTTCGTGGCTCATAGGTACAGTTTACAGAGATCAGGGGTCAAAGATCAGGCGGAAGCATCCTCTTTGAACAATCGTCTTCCTTGTGCTGTGAGTCACCTGAGAAATTCAAAGAGGAGTGCAAGCAGTGTCAATGTTTGCAGATAATTTAGGCACTTTGTAGCACAATCATTCTCAGGTGCTTTTTCTCCAATCGTCCTCCTAATGTGCCGCTAACTCCTTATCCTGGACGATTTTGCAAATAACTCCTTTGTTATGACGATTTTACAGCGCAACCCTACCTGTAAGCTCATGAAAACAAGGAATTTGCATCCAAAATACGGGGGGGGGTACACCACCAGCTTTGCCGTCGCAACAAACCAATGCACCGAAGGGGTGCCTGAATAGGTAATGCCGGTACCTTGGTTATTTTGCAAGAGGATCCTGTGGTTCTTGTTTCCTGATGCAGGAGAACTTGCAATTGACTGTGGAACCTTGATCTCTGCCCACTGCCCTACTGCCGCCAGAAGAACCATGCGGACATCGAGAGGCCGATGCAAATGACCAGCCCGCGAAGCACGGGCTGAGGGATGCGTCGAGCCAGGCGGGCTGAAGAATATCCGCCGATGGCGCAGACGAACATGGCCAGCAGGCAGTAAGGCCAAACCACCTTGCCGCTCACGGCAAAGATCACCACGGCGATACCGTTGGCCAGTGTGGTGGAGACCACCTTGAGGGCATTGATCTCGTGCAGGTCCTGGTAGCCGAAGAGAGAGAGCACCGTGATGAGCAGAAAACCGGCGCCTGCTCCGAAGTAGCCAATATAAAAACATACCGACATGGTAGCCAGAAAGACCGGCAGGCGCGCCGGGTGGCGGGCGGCAGACTGGTCGCCTTTGTGGCGAGCCAGCCATCGAGAGGCCGGACCGGTAAAAGCAAAGATCGAGGACGACATCAGCAGCAGCCAGGGCACCAGATGCAGAAAGGTCATCTGTGGCGTGTTCAGCAGCACCAGGGCGCCGGTTGTGCCGCCGATGAGTCCCGCCGCGCCCATGGGCAAGGCAAGGCGCAGATTCTTGCGGATGTCGTCGCGATAGGCCGCTACGGAGGTGAGTTGGCCGGGCCACAGAGCCACGGTGTTGGTGGCGTTGGCCTGCACGGGCAGAATCCTCATGCTCAGCATCGCCGGAAAAGAGAGAAATGATCCGCCACCCGCAACGGCATTCAGCACACCGGCCAGGAACGAGGCTACGGTAAACCAAAGCCAGTGCCAGTCCAGGTTAGAGGGAAGGCCGGAGAGATGGGTCATCTGACTTTCATTGTAGAGGGCTTAGCAGGTAAACGGATAAAACCGAAAATCGTCGAAACTAATTAGCCGGTACGGTGTTAATAAAAATACTGCCGGATCGCACGCAAAATCCATGTCGAATGTTGCTGAAAGCGAGCCGGTAAACGAATATCCCGAGAACAGGAGGTACTAGTTCGATGAGCAAAGTAACGCGTAGTTCTACGTACCTTGGGCTTTGGCTGGGTGTATTGCTCATAGGTACTCTGATTTTCACGAACGGATGCACTTCGAGTTATACGTTTTACCAAAGGGTCTATGTCACCAGTGGCCAAAGTGCCGCCGTCTTCGAAGTCCCCAACAATACCAGCAATATCAACATCACCCCTGTCGCCAACCTTACCGGCGCATCGACGGGCCTCGATGCTCCCAATAGCATTACGTTTGACTTCAACAACAACGCCTACATCACCAACTTCAGTGGCAATAGCGTGACCATCTACTCCCGCGGATCGAATGGCAATGCCGCGCCGGCCGCCACCATCAGCGGCGCGAATACCGGGCTTGATGGTCCCAGCGGCATCGCGCTCGATTACCAAAACAATATCTATGTCGCCAACTCCCTGAGCAATACCATCACCATCTACGCGGCCGGATCTTCGGGGAACGTGACGCCTACAGGCACCATCGGCGGCTCGAATACCGGGCTCGATTACCCCACAGGCCTCGCTGTCGGCGGCTACGGTAAAGCAATCTTCGTCGCCAACAAGGCGGGTAATAGCATAGAAGTCTTCAACAGCGCCAGCCCCGGCAATGTCGCTCCCACCAACACCATCAGCGGAGCGAACACCGGGCTTGCCGGCCCCAACGCCCTAGTCCTGGACAATTCCGGCAACATCTTCGTAACCAACGGCACTGGCAATAGCATCACCATCTACAGCCCTGGCACTACTGGCAATACCGCGCCCGTCGCCACCCTAAGCGGCACGAACACCGGACTGAGTAACCCCAGCGGCATCGCAGTTGACTTCTTTGGGGATATTTTCATCGGCAACCAGTCTGCCGTTGACATTTTCGCTCCTATTCCGGCCGGCGCCACAAACGTGGCTCCTGCCGCAACCATCAGCGGCTCGAACACCGGACTAGGCACAGTCGTCGGCTTGGCACTGTAAAGAGGAACTGGCAAGAGCCAGAATCTGGTAAACGTAGTGCAGATTGGAATTCCGAGTGGCTGCCGGGAGGCCGGCCCGGCAGCCTGAGGAATTGAGAGTATCGAAACGGGAAAGTAGGTTCCACACGAAAATCGCATTGATTTCTGAGTGAATAACTAGCCGGTGCAGCCGAGCATTTCGGGTAGACTTTGAACGTTGAGGATACCCATGAAGATACGTTGTGTCTTGCTGGCCGCAATGACCCTACTGACGGTTTGCGGCGTAGCCGCGCAAGCTCCCGCGTCTCCTCCTGCGAAACCCTCCACGCAAACTCCAGCGCCGGCTTCCGCGTCATCTCCCGCGCCGGCTCCCGCGCCGACTCCCGTGAAAGTTCCCCCCAAGCCTGATCCGTGGGCAGGGATGCGTTTCTTGCTCGGGTCATGGGAGGCTAAGACTACCGGCGGTGTGGCTCAGGCGCAGGCTTCGGCCGGCTACGCCTTCCGTCTGGAGTTGCGCGACCACGTCATGGCGCGGCACTCAAGAAGCGGCGCATGCTCCGCCCCGGACGACTTCAACTGCTTGCATAGCGATCTACTCTACATCTATCCCGCGGCGGCTGGGCAGGCCTTTGAAGCCATCTACCTCGACAATGAGGGCCACGTGATTCACTATGCCGTCTCCGTGCCCAAGCCGGGAACAGCGGTTTTCCTTACCGATCCCGCACAGCCTGGACCGCAATTCCGCTTGAGCTACACCTTCCTGGACGGGGTGATGAGCGGCCAGTTTGAGATGAAAATGCCGGGTCAGACGGATTTCAGCAGCTACCTGGAGTGGAGCGGGAAGCGGCAATAGGCGCCTGCGGCGCAACAGACAGCGCTTACTTCTCTCCAATAATTACTTTGGGGCTTTCAGCACCTCAGAGTGAATTGTCGTTCCGTGCGCATCGGGGACAAAATGCATGGGAACAACGCCGGTAACGCCGCAGAGACGCACCGTCCACTCCTCCGTCCAGGGCTGCTTTATGGCTCCGATTGCATTCGGTAACGCTCCAGAATCCCAGTTTTTGAATTTCGTGTTGATGACCGGATGTTCCTTGCAATCCTTTGGAGTAATACCCGCCATTCCCATCATTGCGTAGAAAACGGCATCCTTCTGCAAACGAGGATCAGCGAGCGTTGTACCCGGCAGCAGCAGCGTTGTTGTGAGTGTACCGTTCGGCGGAAACCAATACATCAGATCGATGATTCTTTCTTCTCCACAGCCGTCGATCCAAGTAACGACGCGCCATTGACCGGAGTAAGGATTCCCTGCAATATCGAACGCTGGTACCTGATCGACCAGGACATTCCTTTGTTTCAACTTCGGCTCCTTGCAGTCGGGCAACTGCTGGAACCAGGCTTTAGCGCTTGCTTCATTAATCGCTTTCTGTTGCTCGGGACGCAACACAAAGGCCTTCAACTCAGGAGACATCGGGGTCAGGGCAGGAGCAGGGGCCTGCGCCGCGGCGGAAAACAGTAACCAGAGGGCGAAAAAGAGCAAAACCAGTCGTTGACGCAAGTTAACCTTCATAGCCGGGGATTTTCCTGATCGCACCAATTTTATAGTAACCTGCGCAGCAAGCAGACTTTCCTTACCTCCAGGCGGCTATCGGCCGAGATTTTGCGGCTTGGCATTTGGGCGCTGCATATGAATAGCTTTCTAAAGTGAGTTTTTCACAGTTTTTCGGGGAAATTCTCGGGCATGACTGACGAAGCCACTTATAAACCACAGAATATGAAGGAGATAATAAATATTATAAAATGTGAGCGGAGAACGCGCACATTTTCTGAGTTATGTGCTATAGTTTTATTAGATTATGTGAGCGGCTGGGACTCAATCTCCGCCCCACTATCGAAATCCATCAGGAGGTAAACAATCATGTCAATTACTCGTTGGGACCCTTATCGTGAAGTTGTTGCATTGCAGAACCGTGTCAACTCATTGTTCCGCGATATGAACGACGGAGATGACCCGGTCGCGGCAGCCAGCTTTGTGCCGGCGGTCGATATTTATGAGGACGCGCAGAAGGTGATGCTCAAGCTGGAGGTTCCGGGCATCGATCAGAAGGACCTGGACGTGCGCGTGGAGAACCACACGCTGACGGTGAAAGGTGTCCGCAACTTCGAGGCGGAGGAGAAGGAGCAGAATTTCCATCGCATCGAGCGGCGCTATGGCAGCTTCTATCGCGCCTTCACGCTGCCCTCGACTGTGGATACGGAGAACGTGGCGGCCAGCTACAATGCTGGTGTGCTGAAGCTCGAGCTGAAGAAGAAGCCGGAGGCCCAGCCCAAGCAGATCGAGATCAAGGTGGCGTAAGAGCAATTGTCAGCCGTCAGCCCTCAGTAACCAGGGCTGATGGCTGATGGTTGAAAGCTGAGAACTGAGGAACAATGGCTATTCGTTGGGATAAACTGACCGTTAAGTCACAGCAGGCGATGGAACAGGCCGGAGTGCGGGCCGCCGAACTTGGCAACCCCGAAGTGCTGCCGGTGCATTTGTTGCTGGCGCTCGTCGAGGACCGCGAGGGGGTGATCCCTTCGGTGCTGGAAAAGATCGGCGTTCCCACCGAGCGTCTGGAGCACGACCTGCACCAGATCGAGGAGAAATTGCCTCGTGTGGCAGGATCTGCTGCGCAACCCAGCGTGAGCCAGGCACTCAATAATGTGCTGGACCAGGCCTTTCGCGAGGCAGCCAACTTCAAGGACGAGTACGTTTCGACGGAACATTTGTTGCTGGGTGTCTCGCACTCCAAGAATGAAGCCGCCCGTGAGGCGCTCGCTGGCGTGGGCGCGACGCACGAGGCGATTCTGAAGGCGCTGACCGCGGTGCGCGGTTCGCAGCGCGTGACGGACCAGAACCCCGAGGGCAAGTTTCAGGCGCTGGAAAAATACGCCAAGGACCTGACGGAACTGGCGCGGCGCGGCAAGCTGGACCCGGTGATCGGGCGCGACGAAGAGATTCGCCGCGTGATCCAGGTTCTGAGCAGGCGCACCAAAAACAATCCGGTGCTGATCGGCGAGCCGGGCGTGGGCAAGACAGCTATCGTCGAGGGGCTGGCGCGGCGCATCGTCAGCGGCGACGTACCTGAGAGTCTAAAGGACAAGCGCGTTATCTCGCTTGATCTGGGTTCGATGCTGGCTGGGGCAAAGTATCGCGGCGAGTTCGAGGACCGGCTCAAGGCAGTGCTCAAAGAGATTGAAGAGTCGAATGGCGAAATTGTACTCTTTGTCGACGAGCTGCACACGTTGGTCGGCGCCGGCGCGGCCGAAGGCGCCATCGACGCCAGCAATATGCTCAAGCCGGCGCTGGCGAGGGGCGAGCTGCGTGCCATCGGCGCGACGACGCTGAACGAGTACCGCAAATATATCGAGAAGGATGCGGCTCTGGAACGGCGCTTTCAGATTGTCTATGTCGGCGAGCCCAACGTCGAGGACACCATCGCGATTCTGCGCGGCTTGAAGGACCGCTACGAGGCGCATCACAACGTGCGCATCAAAGACGCGGCGATTGTGGCGGCGGCGACGCTTTCGCATCGTTACATCAGCGACCGCTTTTTGCCCGACAAGGCCATCGATTTGGTGGATGAGGCGGCGGCTTCGCTGGCCATTCAGAAA
>CAWDQS010000215.1:0-13242 GCA_963804295.1 uncultured Acidobacteriaceae bacterium | reverse complement strand
AACCGGAGTGCGCGCTCCAGCGCGGATATTGGTTGCAGTGCGGGCAATGGCCCCGGTGGCGGGAATGCCGCCGAAGATGGGCGAGACAATGTTCGCGATTCCCTGCGCCACTAGCTCCACGTTGGAGTTGTGCCGGTCGCCGGTCATGCCGTCGGCTACTACTGCCGATAACATGCTTTCCAGAGCGGCCAATATCGCCACAGTAAAAGCCGCGGGGATCAGCGGCAAAATATGCTCTGAATGGAAATCGGGAATGGCGATGGGAGGCAAGCCGCGCGGAATACCGCCAAAGCGGCTGCCGATGGTCTCGACCGGCAGATGAAAGACGAAGCACACCACCGTAGCAATAAGCAGCGCCACGATGGAGGCTGGAACGCGCTTGGTGAAGCGCGGCATCAGCACTAGAATCGCCAGCGTGCCAAGGCCAATCCCGAGAGCCGCCGGATTGAAGCTGGCTGTGTGCGCCACTAACAGCCGGATACGCGGCAGAAATTCGCTGGGAACCGCGCCAACGCGCAGGCCGAAGAAATCCCTGAGTTGCGTGGAGGCGATCAGGATGGCAATGCCGTTGGTGAAGCCGATGACCACCATGCGCGGAATGAAGCGGACAGCAGCGCCCAGGCCGGTAAGGCCCATCAGCAAGAGCAGAATGCCCGCCATCAGCGTCACCATGGCTAGGCCGCTCATGCCAAAACGAGCCACGATGCCGGCGATGATGACTACAAACGCGCCGGTAGGACCGCCAATTTGAGTGCGCGAGCCGCCCAGCGCGGAGATCAGAAAGCCAGCCACAACGGCGGTGTAAAGACCGGCCTGCGGGGTGACGCCGGAGGCGATGCCGAAGGCCATGGCCAGCGGCAATGCAACCAGCCCCACCGTAATTCCGGCCAGCAGATCGTGAAGGAATGTCTGAAGCGAGTAATCTCGTAAAGCCTGGATGGATTTGGGAATATTTGGATAGCTGATAGACATCTTTGATTCTATTTTACAATAATCGGTTGATTTGGCGCAGAATCCAGTCGTTTCATATAGATGAGCGCCGGACGCCGCAGCGGATAGTAATTCTCTTCCCTACCTTCGCAGCGGTATCCATGCGACTCGTAGAGCCGAATCGCGCCGGCATTTGTTGCTTCGACATGCAGCCAGATCAAGCCAGCGCCCGCATGACATGCTGAGCTTTCAGCCCGGCCAAGCAATTCGTGGCCAACACCGCAGCCGCGCCGTTCCGGGGCAACCTCAATGGTCTGAATATAGGCAATCACTATGTGTTCTTCATGATTCCACTCGACAATTGCAAAGCCGGCCATTTGCCCCGAATCTTCGGCAATCCACGTCGCTACATTTGCGCGGCTGACAAGCTTACGCATATATCGGCGGCTAAAGCGCTCGGGCGGCTCAAAGCAAAGCTCCTCAAGTGCGTAGATCCGGTCGAAGACTTCAATAGTGAAGGGACGATAGAGCATATCTGTCCTATGTAGTTTAGAAGACGATTTTGCGCCCCGAGTGCTAGACTTCTTTACATCTCGCTGCCTGAGGTTTTTTATGTCAGGAAAAGCTCGGAAGTTATGGACGTCGCCTTTCGTCCAACAGGCCGTGCGCGCCACCGCCAAATGGACGCCGCTAGCATTCATTGGCGTCATTCTTGTTTTGCTGTGCTTCGGAGTGGCCGACATACGCGCTCTGGCCGCCAAGTCCTCGGCGGATTCCACGCTGACGGCCGCGGAGCTCAAGGACAGAATCGACGGACTCCGCTGGATTCTCGAATTGATTTTGGCCGCCTCAGGCCTGTTCACCATCGCCCAGGGCATCGCCGCCGGATTCAGCGCCAAGAGTTTTTCCGACCAGGCAGAGGGCATGTTAGCCGAAGTCAAGAGCCGGTTCTCGGTCTTACAATTGCTCGAGAACCGCCGCAACGCGGGCAATGCCAATCTGACCAATCTGGAGAATACTCTGGCCGCCAGTTCCTCCGTAAACAGTCCGGATGAGGGCTTCAACTGGCAACGCCGATTCTATGGGAAGATGCCTTTGAGAATCCGCCAGGAGCTTCTCTCCGCCGAGCAAATCTTTCCCTATGAGGTCGTTGGGGAAGATGAGCCGTCTGACGTTTTTGCTCGCAACCTGCGGCGTCTAGCTCAGTTTTACTGGGCCAAATTCATCTATGAACGGGAGCGGGGGTTGGGCTATCTGCAGGATTTGGGACGCGCCGAGTATCTGCTCGATCTGGCCATCCTTAAAATAGGCTCGGCATTCTATCTGCTCAATGACATGGGAAACATTTTTCTTGAGTACTACAACGTACAGTTGAAAGCCGCATCGAGTCCTTCCACAGGTCTCGCCGGCGATGAGGAACATAGCTATCTAAATCGCGCGCGCAGCAGCTTTGAGGAAAGCCTCGCGGTCCACGAGAATCAACTGCGCGCGTACTATAACCTGGCTTACATTGAGGCGGACACGGTTGCCGCAAAGACCTCCGCGAAGACGCAAGAACAAAGGTTGCGTAAAGCGATTGACTATTTGGAAAAAGGACTTCAATACGATAACTGGGAGCGCGAACCAATCCGGGATCATACCTGCAACGCGTTGTTCAATTTAAGCTGTTACTATGCTCGACTTGTCCCCTTTAGCAAATCCGCGAAGCAGGACTGCATCCGCGTGCTCGAGAAGACCGCTGAATACGGCTTGGTCTCTCCAGAAGATGTGAACCGGGAATTCAATACGGAGGGGGGAGATTTTCATTTGCTCGTGGGCGATAAAAAATCCGCCATGCATACTACGCTCAGGAACCTTGAATCAAGGCTCTCACGAAACTACCGCTGATCTAATAGCGTCTTATTCCGCAGACGCAACATACCGCGAGCTTCTCTCATGAAGCGGATGCTCGCCCTATCGAACGCTATGCTATGTATTTGGGTTGCCCTTGGGTCGCATATGCACCTCCAACCAACTTCATTGTACCATACAAAAGAAATATCGGCAGTCCGCGTCACGCGGTGAGCTAGAGCGGAATTGCTGGGAGCGGGGCGAATACCTGACGACGCTCCCAGCGGTAAGTGATTGATTCCACATTAGTAATTGTTTCTACACCTTCACTTCCAAATCCTTGATCACGTCGAAGAAGCGCTGATCGAGACGGCGGTTTGTGGCGATGGCGTCCTTGATGGGGATGTCGGTGATGTCCAGGCCCCTGAGAACGGCGATACGCCCCCACTTCTTCTCGTGAACCATGTCGATGGCGTGCAGGCCGTAGCGCTGGCCGAGGATGCGGTCATAGGCCGTAGGAACGCCGCCTCGCTGGGTATGGCCCAGGTTCACGGAGCGGGTCTCGTAGCCGGTTTTCTTCTCGATCAGGTTGGCAAGAGCCTCGCCAATGCCGGAGAGACGCGCATGACCGAAGGAATCCAGTTGCGCGTTTTCGTTGATCACCTGGCCAACTTCGGGCAGATGAGCGCCCTCGGAGACAACCACTATGCCGTAGTGCTTGCCGTGGTCATAGTTATGCTTGAGCAACTTGCAGACATGGTCGATGTCGATGTCTTGTTCGGGTACAAGTGTTACATCCGCGCCGCCGGCCACGCCAGCCGCATAGGCGATCCAACCGGCATCGCGGCCCATCACTTCAATCACGATCACGCGATTATGCGAGTCGGCGGTAGTGCGAATGCGGTCAACAGCCTCGGTGGCGATCATTACTGCAGTGTCAAAGCCGAAGGTCTGGTCAGTGCCGCTGAGGTCGTTGTCGATGGTCTTGGGCACGCCCACGCCGGGAACGCCGTGCTCGCACAGAAAGAGCGTCACAGACTGCGTGTCGTCGCCGCCAAGAGCAACCAGCGCATCGATTTTGTTGGCCTTCAGAACCTCCTGAACCTTCTCGATGCCGCCGGGAATCTTCTTGACGTTGGTGCGCGAGGAGTGCAGGATGGTGCCGCCCTTCAACTGGATGCCGTCAACGGCCTCCAGGGTCAGCGGAATGAAGTTATTGTCCAGCACGCCCTTCCAGCCGTTGAGGAAGCCAATAAACTCATCGCCATAGCGGTTGATGCCCTTGCGCACAACCGCGTAGATTACCGCATTCAGTCCGGGGCAATCGCCGCCGCCGGTCAACAAAGCAACTCGCATCGTAAACTCTCCTCACAGATAATTTGCGCGGCTGCGTGAGCCGGGCCGGGAATATGTCCCTGAAGCGTGCGTCAAGAACGGAGAAATTGCCGGTTTTGACACCGTATTCAGTTTACTCTGTCGCTGTAAAGATAAATCGTGACCGCGCTCACTCTTCCCGGTCCTAAGTCTAAACCGGATTTCCTTGAAACAAAAGGCGCAGAGTGCTTCAATAAGACATGCCCGGAACCGGAGCGCTGTTGCTGCTGGCCTTCGCCAGCCTGGTCGTAGTTGTCTTGCTGGTCCTTCTGCAGCTGACGCGGCTGGGATTCCTGGTCCGCGCCACCATCCCCGACCGTCCGCGGCGGCGCATGTTCATTGCCTCGGTTTCGTTTCTGCTCACATTCGCCGGAGTTCGCATCCTCGTCCACCGGATCGTGCATCATGAGGGACACTTCCAGTGGGTGGTGGTGCATGGCCACCACATTCATCACCTCGTCTGGGGGATCCTGATCCTGCTGTTGGTGGGCTATGGCTGGCTACTGGACCTGGGGCGCTCGCACACGCCACTATCCATCTTCTTCAGCCGGCTGATGTCGGTCAGCTTCGGGGTGGGCGCGGCGCTCACGCTGGACGAGTTTTCGATCTGGTTGGACCTGGAGCCGGATTCTTACTGGTCGAGCGCCGGGCGTCTCAACATCGATGCCATCATCTTCTTCGGCGCTCTGTTGGCGGTGGGCGCCTGGGGCGCGCCATTCTTCCAAGGGCTGCATATCCTATGGGATAAGCGCGCGCTGGTCGGCAAGGAACTGGGCCGCGGCCTGACCTTCCCTATTCGCTTCGTGAGGTTGCTTCGTCCTCATAAATTGCCTCGATAAGGGCCGCGTATTTCTCCGAAATGACGCGCCGCTTGAGCTTCATCGAGGGCGTCAGCTCGCCCGTCTCTTGCGTCCACTCATCGGCCACCACGCGAAAGCGCTTCAAACTCTCGAATTTGGCCAGACTGCCGTTCACCTCGCGCACAATCTCTGCGTAGAGCGCGACTACGCGGCTATCGGCCACCAATTCGGCATGATCTTTTGACTCGATGCCGTGCTGGCGCGCCCAATCCTCCAGCGCCGCAAAGTTGGGTGAAATCAGCACTGAGACAAACTTATGCCTGTCGCCCGCCAGCGCCGCCTGTGCCACTAGAATGCTGTTTTTGAGCTTGTTTTCAATCGGCTGAGGCGCCACCATCTTGCCGCCCGAGGTCTTCAACAGCTCTTTCTTACGGTCGGTGATGTACAGGAATCCATCGCTGTCGATGCGGGCGATGTCACCGGTGCGGAACCAGCCATCGGGGGTAAAAGCCTCCGCGGTCATCTCCGGTTTTTGCCAGTAACCGCCAAAAACCGATGGCCCGCGAACCAGCAACTCCCCGTCCGAGGCCAGCTTCACTTCAACATTGGGGATGGGCTTGCCAATGGAGCCAATGCGATGGGTAATCGGTGTGTTAAGAGCTATCACCGGCGAGGTCTCGGTCAGCCCATAGCCCTCCCAGAGAGGAATGCCCACCGCGGCGAACCATTTCGCCGTATCGATGCCCAAAGGCGCGCCGCCGGGAACGAATATCCTCACCCGCCCTCCGAAGGCCTCGCGCACCTTGGAGTAGGCCAGCTTGTCGGCCAGCCTCCATAGCGGCGAAGAGGGCCGGCGGCCTTCGTAGACCGTATCAATGTGACCGGAGCCAACTCCTAGCGCCCAGGCAAGCAGACGCTTCTTGACCGGCGAAAGTCCCGCTCGCCGTTCTATCTCCTGGCGAATTTTCTCGAACACCCTCGGCACTCCCACAAAAACCGTGGGTCGGATCTGCCGCATAGCCTCGGGCAGCTTATCGAACTTGGAGCAATAGGCCACCTGCACTCCGTAGGAATACATCACATAGTCCAACGCGCGAGCCGTGACGTGGGAGAGAGGCAGAAAGGAAATCAATGCATCCCGTGAAGTGAAGTCGAACTCCAGCGGGGCAATGTTCTGGTTGGCGGCTATGTTGCCGTGGGTAAGCACAACGCCCTTTGGCTCGCCTGTGGTTCCAGAGGTGTATATCAGCGTAGCCACGTCCTCGGGCTTCACGGTGCGGACAAGCGCGTCGAAGATCGGATCGCGCTCGCTGCCAAGGGCATCGGCGCCGACCATCACTTCGCTGTAGGAGGTGGCGCCCTCAGGAACAGAGCCGGGATCCATGATGAGAATCCGTTCCAAATGCGTCTGGCCGCGGACGGCGTTCAGCTTGTCGAATTGCTGCCGGGTAGAGACCACGGCGATGCGGCAGTCGGCGTCCGTCGCCAGCGCGGCGATCTGCTCGCCGGTCAGCGTGGTATAGATGGGTACATCGATAGCGCCGATGGCCAGCGCCGCAAAGTCGGTGACCGCCCACTCCCAGCGGTTCTCGCTGATCAGCGCAATGCGGTCGCCTTTTTTCGCGCCCCAGCCCAGAAATGCTTTGGCCAGCGCGCGCACCCGCTGGTAGATCTGGTCCGAGGAGATGGGCTGCCATAAGCCGAATTCGTCCTGCCAAAGGATGGCGCGGGGGTTGGAGGCCGCGACAAGGCGAAAAAACAGGTCATTGATGGTGGACAACGACGTATTGTGGGGCTTTTTGGTCGAATGTGTCACGTGAAATTCCTCTGCCGCGAATAGTCGAGAGTGTATCAGCGCGGACGGACCACCGTCCCCAAAAAACTTTCGTCCCCATGAACTTTATTGTTCCCTTGATTTCCACAGGAGGCATTTCTATCTTGCATACTTATGCAATCTGATGTATATTTATACGGGTATGGTTGCTTCGCACATGACCACGCCTCTGATTATTCTTGGAGATATGCATGAAGACTATGCGCCACAATGCGATTCGCGAACTGGTAGGCCTCGGACAGGTTGCCAATCAGGATGAGTTGCGGCGCAAGCTGCGCCGCCGCGGTTTTGCGGTGACTCAGGCAACGCTCTCGCGCGATATTCACGAGTTGCGCCTCTCCAAAGGCCCCGGCGGCTATACATTGTCGAATGGCGCGGGCCATGCGGTCGAGGACAATAGCCCGCCCTCGCTGGAAGAGATGATGGAAGGCTTTGGGCAGCGTGTGCGCCGGGCGATGAACCAGGTGGTGGTTGTCACTACGGCGGGAGGCGCGCAGCCGCTGGCCATGGCCCTGGACCGTGCTAGTTGGACCGATGTCGTGGGCACCCTGGCCGGCGACGATACGGTACTGGTTATCTGTTCGGACCATCGCCGCGCAGGCGATGTTGAATCACGATTGAAAGCGATGCTGGAATCATGACCAAGACGATACAAACAGCGGTAGTGGGAGTTACCGGGTACGCGGGCGCTGAATTGGCCAGGCTGCTGCTGAGGCATCCTCGCCTCCAGGGCGCGCCGCCGGTCTTCGCGGGGCGCGTGAACGAGAAGGACGCGGCTGGGGGCGGTGTCCCGCTGAGCGAGATTCACCCGCAACTAGCCGATTCCAGCGGCAGCGGCAGCCTCAAGCAGGAACTTTTTTCCTGGGAGCTGCTGGCCCGCCGTGGAGTTGAGATTCTGTTTCTCGCTACGCCCCATGAGCAATCGCGGGAATGGGTGCCGGAGGCGCTGGCACGCGGATTGCGCGTCATTGACTTGAGCGGGGCGTGGCGAATGAATGAAGCTGCTAACCGCGCTGTTTATGCTTTCGAGGACGACAGTTCCGAGCTGGCTGCGTCAACGCAGGCGCAGGCCGTCTACGGTTTGCCCGAGCTGCATCGCGCCCGGATTGCCGGCGCGCGCCTCATCGCCAACCCAGGCTGCTATGCAACCTCCATCATTCTTCCCTTGCGGCCTCTGGTTGCAGCCGGACTGATAGACCTTACGCGCGGCATCGTCGCTGACGCCAAGAGCGGCGTGAGCGGAGCGGGCAAGGCGCCCTCCGCCAAAACGCACTTCATGTATGCGGCCGACAATCTCTCCGCCTATGGCGCATTTACGCATCGCCACACGGGTGAGTTGCTGGAACAGATTAGCATCGACGCAAGCGAAATCATTTTTACACCGCACCTGCTGCCCATTCCGCGCGGAATTCTTGCCACCATTTACGTGCATTTTCGCAAACCGCAAACCAGGGACGGCATCTCCAAGGTCTATCATGACTATTTCTCTGGCAGTCCCATGGTTCGGCTTTACGACAAAGCGCTGCCGCAGATTCAATACTCGGTCCGCACAAACTACGCGGACATCGGCTTCCAACTTGCCGCCGACGGCCGGCGCGCGGTCATTGTCAGTTGCCTGGATAACTTGCTGAAGGGCGCGTCCGGTCAGGCCGTGCAAAATCTAAACGTAATGCTCGGCTGGCCTGAGGCTGAAGGCCTGGAATGAAAATTGCCATGAAAGGTCTCGCATAAAACTAGCTTCGGAGGGCTTTGAATGAAGTACGTAGTCAAATTAGGTGGAGCTGGCCTGGAAATTCCGTCGCTTCTGGAGGGGTGTACCCGCGCTATAGCCGAGTTGGCGCGCGATGGCCATCAGGTTGCTGTGGTCCATGGCGGCGGTAAACAGTTGTCAAGCATGCTCAAAGCGCTTGGCAAACAAAGCGAGTTCATCAACGGCTTGCGCGTCACCGACGCTGAAACCCGCGATGTGGCGCTGATGGTTCTGGCCGGCAAGGTAAACAAACAGCTCGTGGCCGGCCTGGGTGCGCTGGGCGTGCCCGCGGTTGGCCTTTCCGGCGGAGACGGCCTGATCTTCCGCGCCCGCAAGAAGCTCACCACGCATGACCTTGGTTTCGTCGGCGAAATCGCATCCAGCGATCCGCGCTGGCTCGATGCCATCTGGCAGTTGAACGGCGTGCCCGTGCTCTCGTCCATGGCGCTTGGTTTCGACGGCGAATACTACAACGTCAACGCCGACGAGATGGCCGCTGCCTGCGCCATTGCCTGCCGCGCCGATGCGCTGGTCTTCCTCACCGACGTACCCGGCGTCAAGGGCGCGAATGGAGCGGTATTGCGATGGCTGTCCATCGATCAAATTGCCGAAATGGCCAAAAGCGAGGTCATCTCCGGCGGCATGTTGCCCAAGCTCAGCGCCTGCCGAGAAGCTTTGTTGAATGGCGTCAAACGCGTAAGAATTTTACCTGCGGAAACGGCTGGTTCGTTGCCCGACCTGTGCAGTTCCCGCGTAGCATACGGCACTGAAGTGATGGTGGCCTAAGGAGAAAATATGACCCTGGTGAAAGAAATGACTAAGCTCGAAGAGATTCAAGCCGCGGAAGCGCGGTTGCTTATCCACACCTATGATCGCTTTCCTGTTTTATTTGTCGCTGGCGAGGACGTTCATCTGATCGACGAGAAAGGCAATCGCTATCTTGATCTGCTGAGCGGCATCGGCGTCAACGCGCTGGGCTACAGCAACAGGGTGATTCAGGAGACTATCGCCAAGCAGAGCCGCACGCTGATCAACGCATCGAATTATTATTTCAACGACAAGATGGCCAGCCTCGCCGAGCGCGTCACGCGCATCACCGGCATGGATCGCGTTTATTTTGGCAACTCCGGTTGCGAGGCAATCGAGTGCGCTCTCAAGCTGGCCCGCGCACATGCAGGCATTTTGCGCGAAGAAGGCAAGCAGATCGGCACGAAATTTCTCGCTCTTGAGCAAAGCTTCCACGGCCGCACCTTCGGAGCCATTTCGGCCACCTACAAGGAAAAATACCGTTTGCCCTTCGAGCCCGTCGTTCCCGGCTTCGAGTTTGTGAAGTTCAACGACATTGAAGATCTGCGCTCCAAGTTTTCCAGCGATGTTTGCGGGATTCTTCTGGAAGCGATTCAGGGCGAAGGCGGCGTGCGCCCGCTCTCGCCGGAGTTCTTCGCCGAGGCGCGCGCGCTTGCCGATTCAACCGGCGCATTGCTTATCGTCGATGAGATTCAAGCCGGTCTGGGCCGCACCGGAAAGTGGTGCGCCTATCAGCACTTCGGTATCCCCGGGGCCCCCGCGGACGGGTCATCGTCCGTGGGGTGGATCAAGCCCGACATCACCACTCTGGCCAAGCCTCTGGCCGGCGGCATTCCGATGAGCGCAACGCTCTGCACTAACGAAGTGGCGCGCGCATTCCACGCGGGAATGCACGGCACCACCTTCGGCGGCGGCCCGCTTGCATGCGCTGTCGCTATCGCGGTGATCGACACCATCGAAAAAGAGAAACTGCTTGATCACGTCACTAAGATCGGCGAGTACTTCCAAGCGCAACTGCGCAAGCTCGCCGAACGCCATCCGTGCATTATTGAGGTACGCGGCAAGGGCCTGATGATCGCCGCCGATCTCAACTCCGCCGAACTGGGCAAGTACGCCGTTACTGAAATGCTCAAGCATTTCGTAGTCATCAACTGCACCAGCGATACAACACTGCGCTTTTTGCCGCCTTACATCTTCGAGCGCGTTCATGTAGATACGACCATTGCGGCTCTGGACAAGGTCTTCACGAAATACGCGGAAACGCAGAACGCGGGAGGTCAAAATCATGGCTAGCAAAACTCTGCTCGAAGTTCCCGTTTTATCCATCGAGAACGATTCCGACATTCTTGCCGCCAAGACGCGTTTGAATGGCGAGGATCTATGCTCCATTGCTGATCTCTCCAGCGCCGAAGTGCGCGCCATACTCAAGCTCGGCCACGATGTCAAGCGCAACCCTGGGAAGTATCGCCACGCCCTCGACGCCAAGCAGATGGTGCTGATGTTCGAGAAGGCCAGCCTGCGCACGCGCCTGGCCTTTGAAACCGGCATCAACACTTTGGGCGGTAATGCGATATTCCTCGATCAAACCAATTCACCGCTCGGCGAGCGCGAGTCCATTGCCGATGTATCGCGCAACGTCGAGCGCTGGGTCGATGTCATTGTTCTGCGCACCTATGCGCACGACACCATCACCGAGATGGCCGCCAACTCGCGCGTGCCGGTCATCAATGCGCTTTCTGACTTTGAGCATCCCTGCCAGGCGCTGGCCGACTTCATGACTCTCGATGAGCACTTCGGTTCCGTTGCCGGACGGAACTTTACCTATGTGGGCGACGGCAACAATGTCTGCCACTCGCTGATGCTTGCCGGAGCGCAACTTGGCGCCAATGTCACCGTGGCCACGCCGCGCGGCTACTCGCCGGACATTGAAATCGTAACTCGTGCGCGAGAGATTGCGCTGGACAACGGATGCGAGCTGCGACTTCTGCAAGATCCCCAGGCCGCCGCCGAGGGCGCGGATGCAATCTACACCGATGTGTGCGTCAGCATGGGATTCGAGCACGAATCCGCCAAGCGCGCGCCCATCTTCCGCCCCTTTCAGGTGAATGAGGCCATGATGCAAAAGGCCAAGCCGAACGCAGTCTTCATGCATTGCCTGCCCGCGCGCCGCAATGCGGAGGTGACCGACGCGGTGATCGACGGTCCGCAGTCCATCGTCTTTGACCAGGCCGAGAACCGCATGCACGCGCAGAAGGCGCTGCTGCTGTTGTTGCTGGGCGGACTATCGTAAAGCAGGGACTAAGGGACTAGGGACTATTCGCGCCCTGGAACCTTAGAATGAATCGATGTTTTGAAAGGGCACGGCTTTAGCCGTGCCGCAAAGGTCGAAAGAATAGCGTGGGCTTTAGCCACTGAGGGAATGCTGAATCGCAACAATAGCTTGATGGAGGAGAACTGCAATGATGTCTTGGAAATCAATTCGTCTAATTTCTGCAATGCTTGTTCTGTCGAGTGGTAGCCTCGCATTGGCCGTCAAAAGCCTCAAACTCGATATTCCAAAAGATCAAGCGATTGTGGTCGAGGTTCCGCAGAGTCAATGGGCAGTAAAGGAAACCTCATGGACCGGAGGCATTCCAATTTCCATTCTTCGAGCAGATGAAGATTTCATCAAAAGCAGACGCTGGGAGAATGGGAGCCTTCCGCTTCTCGTGGACTTCCACATCGAGAAAGCGCAAGATTGTGGAAGTGGCGTTATGAGTGGCCGAATTGTCGGGTGCCCACCCAATTGGAAACAGGTTGAATTGCGAAGTTCAACAGCTTGGTTGAAAATACAATTTCCGCCTGAAGTGCCCGATGTCGAATCTGCACTAAAGGAATTGGCTTTTATTGGCTCTGTCAATCAATTTGAAGAAACACCCTATTTGCACGATAAGGTGTTCCTTCCTAATCAGGCGAGACTCTTTGCTGCTCTTCCGCAGTTGGGAACGGATGATCGTTACAGCTTTTTCAAAATGGGTGTCATTAAAGGATTTGATATTTCATCCGTATCCTTCAAAGGCCTCGGATATGTGCAGGTTGACATTCCAGCAGCGACGACATTTAACACTCTGAGAGTCTCACAGGATCAACGCGTTTCGGAAGTGATAAAGGAAGTTATTCTTCCCGAAGCAAAGGCTCTTTTGACGCTGTCGGTGCCGTAGATCAGGTACTGGCCCGAAGCGACTGCACACGGCCCACCATGGCGGCGCGAACGTTACGGGCCCTGCAGATGATGGGGATCCGCCCGTTGGCAACGGAGGCGGCGAAGCCGGTTGGCCTCCTGTACGCGAATGTGCGCAAACAGGGCGCTGGCGAACATTGCGAGGATCAGGACGCCGGTGCTGATGCCGAGCTTGGATTCGAGTTTCATGCGGTCCCCGATCAGAGTGGCCCGGATAAGGGCTTCAGAGGGTGTATCGGCCCGACGGGAGCGGTGCGTTAGCCAAGCGCGGGCTGGAGGAAGGCGCGGGTGGGGATTTCGTCGAAGGTAAGATTTTCGGCGGGGCTGTGCGCTGCTTCCAGTCGAGGAAGAGGCTGCCGTAGCTGTCTGTGAGGCAGGTGGCGGGATCAAGCGGCAGAAACAATGGTGGGGTGTGGGAGAGCGCGGTGTGGGGGTGAGGCGAGTTTGGCTGTGAAGGCCGGCGGCTGCGGGGTATTGAGGCGGAAGCGGTCGACCTGGCGTTCGAGGGCGGTTGCGGTGGCGCGAAGGCCCTCGATGCCGGCGGTGGTGGTGGCCATCTCGGAGAGGTTCTCGTGGCTGAGGGTGTGGATGGAGTGGAGCGAGGAGCTGGACTGGTCTGCGGAGGCGGCCTGTTGGGAGGCTGCGATGGCGATCTGGGCGATCATGCGGTTGACGCGCTCGGCCATGCCGATGATGC
>CAWDQS010000214.1:0-14848 GCA_963804295.1 uncultured Acidobacteriaceae bacterium | reverse complement strand
CCGGCGTCAGCGTCGCTCTCTGGGGAGCCAAACGCCCCGACCAACTCGAAGCCGTTCGCGGCGTGCTGGGCTGGAAGCTCGATGCCGCAGCCATGGCCGAAATTGACCGCATCGTGGCTGAGTCTGTCACCGACCCGGTTGGCCCAGAGTACCTGGCGCCCAAGGTGCGCGAGAGTTGATGATTGTCGCAGGAATTCCAGATGACTGTCCAGACTTCCGCTGATTTCTCCACCCCATGCCCCGCCCGGCTCTGCGATACTGTTTTGTTATGCCTATCGATGACCTGCAGCTAGCTGCCCAGAAGATTGCCGGATTTCTTGCCACCCTGAACAAGCTCGGTGGCCTGCGCTTCAAGTACCGCATCAGCGCCGGCCCAGCAGCCGGCGACGGTGCGCCCGACGGCGAAAGCCCATCTCCCACTCTCTGCGTGGAGCTGGCTGGACCCGACATGACGCTGGCGACGCAGCACAACGGCGAGTTGCTGCTTGCCCTGGAGACCATCTCCGCGCAGATTCTGCGTCTCGACCAGCGCGAGGGCGACCTCATCAGCTTCGACGCCGCCAACTTCAAGGCGCTACGCGCTGCGGAGTTGCGCCTGACGGCAGAAACTACCGCGGAAAAGGTGCTCCGCTCCGGCGTCCCTTACGCCTTTCCGCATATGAACAGCCGCGAGCGCCGCCTGCTGCACATGGCTTTCCGCGGCATCGAGGGAGTGGAGACGGCCAGTAATGGCGAAGGCCAGGAACGATTTCTCGCCGTCTATCCGGCGGGCAAAACCGACCTGCCTGTCACCCCGCCCGTCAAGCCGCGCGGATTTGGCGATCGCGGACGAAGCTCCGGAGACCGTGGACGAGGCTCTGGCGATCGCGGACGCTTCCGCCGTTAACGCAGAGTGAGTTTGTGGAATCTCTGCTCTCAGAATAGAGAGCAGGGCGCGGCATATCTGTTTCTTCTTTACAGATAGGGAGCAATCATGGCCATTCTTCCGGTGCAGCGGCAGCTATTCGATATTCCCGACGAGATCGCGTACTTCAATTGCGCGTACTACTCGCCCCAGTTGAATGAATCGCGGAAGCGGTTGTACTCTGGCGTTGATGAGAAGAGCCACCCGTGGGAACGGACGGCATCAAATTTCTTCGACGATGCGGATACAATTCGCAATCTTTCCGCGCAGATCTTTGGCAGCGATGCCGACGGATATGCCGTCATTCCCGCCGCCAGTTACGGCTTGAGTACTGCTGCGCGCGTCATTGAACCGTATTTGCGCCGTGGCGACAAAATCCTTTATGCGGCGGAGGAGTTTCCCAGCGGGGTCTTGCCCTGGATGAGGACCGCTCAGGAAACCGGAGCGATTCTTACCGTTGTTCCCACGCCGGAGCAGGGAAGCTGGACGGAGGCGATTCTCGCGAGAATCGAAAGCGGCGTCAAAGTTGTTGCCGCATCGACCTGCCACTGGACCAACGGAGCAACAGTCGATCTGATTTCCATCGGCAAGGCGTGCAGAGCGGTTGGGAGCGCTTTGGTGGTGGATGCAACCCAGTCGCTCGGTGCCCTGCCATTTTCTCTGGATGAGGCGCAGCCGGATTTTCTTGTCGCGGCCGGCTACAAATGGCTTCTAGGTCCGTATGGCTTCGGCCTGCTCTATCTTTCGGAACGATGGAGAAATGCGCGCCCACTGGAAGAAACATGGCTGGTGCGCGACAACGCCCGGAACTTTACGGCTTTGATTCCCTATTCTGATCGGTATTTGCCAGGAGCTCGCCGCTTCGATGTTGGCGAGACCTGCGTGCCGACGATTTTGCCGGGCGCTATCGCCGCGTTGGAACAGATTAAAGCTTGGGGGATCGACAACATCGCCGAGTCGCTGAAGGAGACCAACGAGCGCATCGCCGCTTGTCTTGAACGGCATGGATTCATTCTGTCAGTGCCATCGCAGCGATCTCCGCATATGTTCGGCGCGCAGATGCCGGCGAATTGCCCGGAGAATCTGGTGGCGGAGCTGAGAGCCAGAAAGGTCTTTGTCAGCCAGCGATTAAACTCGATTCGCGTTGCGCCGCATTTGCATTGCACCGCGCAGGACGTGGACCGTTTGCAGAATGCGCTTGTTGAGATACTACAGAAAACGGTGTGAATGCCATCAAGAAATACAGTTGCGGTGTCCCATCTCTGACGCGATAGATCTGCGCCGAAGACGAGACGCCCGCGACTCGCTTAATGCTTCTTCGTGGCAGACGGTTTACTTGCCGGCTTACTTACAGGCTGGCTTGCTGGCTTATTCGACGCCGCTTTGGTGGCAATCAGGTGTTCCGCAATCAGTTCGGTCTGGAACCGGTTGATCGTATCCTGATCGGTGAAGATGGACTGGGTATTGTTTTGCGCCACGTATCCCTTGCCCGGATTGACCGGCCCAGCGGGCGCCTTCGGGCCAGTCACATTCCAGGTTCCGTTCACAAAGATTCCTTCGCCCGAACCCGACCAGTTTGTCGAGCCTTCCGCTCCCACCTTGCCATCTGCCACAAAGCCCTTCGTATGGCTGATCTGGCCGGTCAGAGACTGGCCGATGACGAAATGCGTGTTGAATGCCGCAAGGTTGTTTTTCTGGTCTGCAGCAATCAGCGCCTTCTCGTGAACCCCGCCGGCCTGGCTCTGATCCAGGGTGATCAGCATGGTCACGGTCGGGTCCACCACCTTGGACATCAGGATGGCATTCAATTCATCGTCGTCGAAGCCGAACATATTCAAGTACAGGGAAACCCGAACCCGCGACAGCACAAACTTCAGTATCTCGTGTACATTGTCACGGCCAACATAGAAGAGATGAAAATCCTTGCTGGCTGTGTTCGAATACACTCCCTCTCGCGTGAATTGTTGCAGGTCAGGAAGTTCGAAGTCCTGCAAGCTCTGGCCTACATTGCTGGTTGCGTTTACCAGGCCGGTCTGTTTCACTCTTCCAGTTACTGAATCATTTGGAGCCATGGGGGAAATCTCCTTTGTCCGCATAGGCGCTGGCAAAATCATAATGCTCGCCATTCAAGGTGGCAATCTTATTTCGATGAAGAGCGGATAAAAACTCTCCCGCCCGGCTTGGAGCTGCTCTGCTGATGTGCCACACTATTTGAACCATGAGAACAAAAATCCTTCTGCTTCTCTTCCTTGCTGCTACCATCTGCCCCGCGCAAAAACGCCTGGTGCTCATCGATCAGGACGGCAACGGCCCCGGCGGCTCCGATCAGATGGCCATGCTGGCGCTGCTTCAGGCGCCCCAGGTTGAGGTGCTGGGCATCACCATGGTCACCGGCGACGCCTGGCGCGACGAGGAGACCCTGCACACCCTGCGCATGTTGGAGCTGACTGGCCACACCAACATTCCCGTGGCCCGCGGCGCGGTCTTCCCGCTGGTGCGCACACAGGAAGAGACCCGACTTTCCGCCGCGCTCAATGGCAAGGTCGAGTGGCTCGGCGCTTGGGGCCAGAGCCTTTCCACGGAGCAGATGCCCGGCGTTCCCGGCCCTCCGGTGAAATCCAACGCGCACGGACCCTATGAGATTCCGCCCATGCCCGAAGGACAGCCCAAACTCAAGACCATCGACGAGGATGCTGCGCACTTCCTTATCCGCCAGGTGCGCGCGAATCCGCATCGCGTGACTATCTATGCCGCTGGCCCCTTGACCAACATTGCTCTGGCCATCGCCATCGACCCGGAGTTCGCCTCGCTTACGCAGGGCATTGTGCTGATGGGCGGAAGCCTCACACCCAAGACCGACGACCCGGAGTTCGTAGGCGACCCGCGCCACGAGTTCAACCTGTGGTTCGATCCCGAGTCCGCGCACATTGTCCTGCACGCCGATTGGCCCCGTATCGACGTCACCACCGTCGATGTCTCCCTAAAAGCGCCCTTCACGCAGCAGATGCTCGACGAGATCGCCAAGTCCAGCTCGCCCGCCGCGCGCTACATCGCCTCCTGGAGCCAGCGCCGTTACTACCTGTGGGACGAGCTGACCGCCTGCGCCTGGCTGGACCCAACAATCATCACCCGCGAGAAGCTGCTCTACATGGATGTGGACCTGAGTCACGGACCCAGCTACGGCGACACCCTCACCTGGAGCGAACAGATGAAGCCCGCGACCGGAGTTCGTTTGGTCCACGCGCAGACAGACCTTGACCTGACGCGCTTCCAGAAGATGTTCGTGGATTTGATGACAAAGTAACGAGTCCCTGACGCATAGAAGCCCACGCCATAATTCAACGACGTGGACTTCTGTTATCACATTCATTTCTTGTGCAGTTGGCCCCACCGCAGGTGGCTACGCGCTCAACTGCTCCTGCAGCTTGTTCAGGGTGCGTTGCAGGTCCTTGTCGTCGCGGCGCTGATCTTCGATCTTTCCGATCGAATGCATCACCGTGGTGTGGTGCTTGTTGCCGAACTGGCGGCCGATCTCCGGCAGGCTGGCCTCGGTCATCTGCTTGGCCAGGAACATGGCGATCTGCCGCGGCACCACAACATTGCGCGAGTTGTTTTTCTGCTTCAGGTCGGTGACCTTCATGCCGAAATTCTCGCTGACTGCGCGCTGAATGGCCTCGATGGTGATCTTGCGCACCTGCATATCGATGAACTGCTTGAGGCATTGCTGCGTCGAGGCCAGCGTGATCTCCATGTGGTTGAGCTGGCACCAGGCGATCAGCCGCGTCATGGCGCCCTCCAGCTCGCGCACGTTGGTGCGCACATTGGAAGCTACGAAGAGCGCTACGTCAGCGGGCAGCTGCACCTGTTCGGACTCCGCCTTTTTTTGCAGAATAGCGACCTTGGTCTCCAGATCGGGCGGCTGAATGTCGGCGATGAGGCCCATTTCAAAGCGCGAACGCAATCGATCCTCGATCTCCGCCAGCTCCTTGGGCGGACGGTCGCTGGCGATCACGATCTGCTTCATGCTCTCGTGCAGCGCGTTGAAGGTGTGGAAGAACTCCTCCTGGGTACGCTCCTTTTGCGCGATGAACTGGATGTCGTCGATCAGCAGCACATCCACCGAGCGGAAACGGTCGCGGAAGCTGGTCATGCGGTCGTTGCGCAGCGAGGTGATCATCTTGTTGGTGAACTTTTCCGCGGAGACGTAGCAGATATTGGACGAGGGCTGGCGGCGCTTCACCTCGTGGCCGATGGCGTGCATCAGGTGGGTCTTGCCCATACCCACGCCGCCATACAGAAACAGCGGGTTATAGGCCTTGGAAGGCCGCTCGGCTACTGCCAGCGAGGCGGCGCGCGCAAACTGGTTGCCGTTGCCAATGACGAACGCGTCGAAGGTGTAGCGGGGATTGAGCTGCGCCGCGGTCGACCAGTCGAAGCGTGCCTGCTCCGGAGAGCGCGGCGCCGGCGCAGTGGGCATGCGCGCGGGAACCGGCCCAAAGCCGCCGTCCTTGCGCACCGGAGGAACCGAGGGGTCCTCCTCGGCGGTCACAAAACTTACGTCGTCCAGCTCCAGCCCCTGCTGCTCGATGGCCTCCTGGATCAGGTCGCCATACAGATCCCCCAGGTTTTGAAATTGCGGCGATGGCACGCGCACGTAGAGCGTGCGATTGACCACATGGCTGTACTTGGTGGGCTTCAGCCAGGTCTCAAAAGACTGACGATTCACCTTCATCTCCAGTGCAGAGAGAATCTGAATCCATTGGTTGGGAGCCGTCGCCGGCGAGATTGCGTATGCCATCGTGCTGATCCTTGCTGGCGCCTGTTCGTTGCAGGCTTGTTTATTTTTCGTCCTTGCGCAACGGCTTCCTCATGGCGCAAGGCTTTGGGCCTTGCGCCAAATTGCCGCTGATTGGCTCCTGACTTTGTCCGGGGCCAGTATGAAATTCGGGCCGGTATGAATCTTTTTCCGGGGGACTTTGGGAAACTTTCTTGGACGGTCCCAAGAGTAGCACATTTGGGGCACGCTTTAATCAATCTTTCACAGAAGTTTTTTTGCGTCTACATCAGTTGCACCATGGATGGTGAAACTCACCGGTAGGGTTACCAGAGTGTCTGCTGAAAGCAAACGAAATAGCGCTCGCCGTCCATTCAAAAGTATTTTTTCATAAAACGAAAGCGAGTGTGTGTCCCGCCCCTTTGACTGCGCTCAGAGGCAGGCTATCGCATGTACTTTGATTTTTTCTACCCATACAGCACGGCGCAATATTCCCTCACGCCCCGCTTCCTGCTGGATTCCTGGCCCAACCTGCGATACACTAAGTACTTGCCGTCAAGGCAAAGATTTCCATCAGGAAACAGGAGCGCATTTTCATGCCCAAGCGCACATTTCAACCTAATCGACGCAAACGCGTGAAAACCCATGGCTTCCGCGCCCGCATGAAGACCAAGGCTGGCGCAGCCGTGCTCAGCCGCCGTCGTGCCATTGGCCGCAAGCGCGTGTCTGTCAGCGCTGGTTTCCGCGACTAACCCTGCCTGCAAGTTTTGTATCAGCCGGAATTTGCCCTTACCCGGCAGTGTTTCGGCGGAAACGCCTTCCGGCTTTGCCATGACCACCCCTCTCAAGCCTGCTCCGCGCCAATCGCTGGTCGGAGTGCGCCTGCGCAAGCACGCCGACTATCAGCGCGCCTATGCGGCAAGCCGCAAGCGCCAGTCCGCCTCCATGAGTTGGTTCCTGGCACCCCAGCAAAAATCACTCGCTGGGGACCGCAGGGCGCAGCAATCACCTGTGCTCTCTGCTGCTGACTCCCTGGCCGGCCCGCGCGTCGGCCTCACCGCCGGCAAAGTGATGGGCAAAGCCCATGAACGCAATCGCATCAAGCGCCGTATGAAAGAGGCCCTGCGCCGCCACCTGGACCTGCTGCCTTCAGGATGCGATCTCATCCTCCATCCACGCCGCACCGTGCTCACCATGGATTTCAGGAAACTTGAGGCAGAGATTGTGCGTATCCTTCAACAGGCAACCGTCGAGGCAGCTCGCATGAAACAGAATCCCAACCTACCCGCTACTCCGCAGGTGCCATGACTCGCATTCTGTTAGCCCTGCTCGACTTCTACCGCCGCTGGATCTCCCCGGCAATTCATTCGCTCTCGCCCGGCCAGGGCTGCAAGTTTCTGCCCACCTGCTCGGAATATGCCTCCGTCGCCATCACCACTCACGGACCCCTGCGCGGCACGGCGCTAGCTATCTTGAGGCTGCTGCGCTGCCATCCCTTCACACGCGGCGGTCTTGACCCCGTGCCACCAGCCACGATTTCACACCACTTTCCCCACAAACCGTTAACATAGGAAGAACGGCAGCCTGACGGCGCGCCTCCTCCACGGCCTTTGAACGGGCCCTGAACGAATAGGAAGTATACATTGGCAGAATTCAGCAATCCCAATCTACCCGGGCCGGGCGGCAGCGGCGGCAGCGGCAGCGATATGCGCGGCCTGTTGGCGATGACCCTTCTGGCTTTCGTTGTCCTTCTCGGTTTTCAGTACTTTGGCAAGCCCAGGCAGCCGGCCACTCCGGCGCCCGCCGCTCAAACCCAGAACCAGCAGCAGCCCTCGCAACCGGCCGCCTCCATGACCCAGCCCGTCCAGCCTCAGCCGGCTGTTGTGCAGGCGCAGCCTCCGGTTGACACTCCGGTGATCGCCGCCTCCGCAGTCGCGGAGACAACGGTGGAGAACGCGAACCTGAAGATTGTCTTCACCAACCGGGGCGCGCAGGTCGAGCACTGGATTCTCAAAGGGAGCCAGTACAAGGACCATCCCGGAGAAGGTGGCAAGCAGCTTGACCTGGTCAATTCAAAGACCGCTGCCATCGGTCTGCCGCTCTCGCTCTACACCTATGAGCCGGAGCTGACCAAACAGTTGAACGAGGCTCTTTATCAGGTCACTGTCTCTGGCGCTGACTCGTCCGCGAACGTTCTCCAGGCTCCCGGCTCCATCTCGTTCCATTACGCCGCTAACGGCCTGGACGTGGTGAAGACCTTCAGCTTCGACACGAGTTACGTGGTGACAGCGGAAGTCGAGGTGAAGCGCAACGGTGTTCCGGTGCGCGCCTTGCTGGCATGGCCCAATGGGCTCGGCGACCAGACCGAAGCCATGCACTTCGTTTACGGTAAGTTTGCCTGGTCGCTGAATGGCAAAGACGACTCGACCGACGCCAAGAAGGTTAACGGCAACGCCACGCTCGATCAGCCCTTCGACTATGCCGCTGTCAGCGATCTTTATTTCGCCGCGGCATTCCTGCCTGACGTGCCCGCGCGATTCACCGTGGTCACGCTGCACAACTCCGTTGAACTCGCCGCTGACCCCAGCGATCCCAACAGCCAGAAACGGCCCGCCGATGTGATTGGCATTGCCGCTGGCGACACCAGCGGCTTGACCCGCGTGCGACTCTTCGCCGGTCCTAAAGATACCGATGTACTTAAATCCATCCACGCCACCGGGTCCGATGGCAAGCCCACCGGACCCTCGCTGGATCCGCTCATCCAGTTCGGATGGCTCACCATCATCGCCAAGCCCCTCTACCTGGCCTTGCGCTACCTCCGCGTCTCGATGGGTCCAGGCATCTACAACTGGGGATGGGCCATCATCATCGTCACCACCATCTTCAACCTCCTCATGCTGCCCACCCGCTTCATGATGATGAAGTCCTCGCTCAAGATGATGCGCATCCAGCCCAAGGTCGAGGCCATCAAGCAGCGCTATAAGAACTACAAGGCAACCGACCCCAAGCGGGCCGAGATGAACAACGAGATGATGGCCCTCTACAAGGACGAGGGCGTCAATATGTACGGCAGTTGCCTGCCCATGCTCTTTCAGATGCCCTTGTTCTTCGCTTACTATCAAGTGCTGCGCAATGCCGTCGAGTTGCGCCAGGCCCACTGGTTCTGGCTCAAAGACCTGTCCGTTGCCGACCCGCATTACATTCTGCCGGGCATTATTATTGTCACCATGTTTCTGACCCAGTTCATCACCCCGTCGCCCGGCATGGACCCCGCGCAGCGCAAGATGATGGCCTTCATGATGCCTGTGATGATGGGCTTCTTCTTCGGGAACCTGGCATCAGGATTGGCGCTCTACATGAGCACCAGCGGCGTCATCAACCTGGCCATCCAAATGGGCGTCAATCAATCCAGTATCGGCAAGGAAATGCACGAGATCGCCGCCAGGAAGGCTGCCAAGAAGGCTGGTGTCAGCCCCATCACCATCAAGGGCAAGCGGTAAGAATCTCTCCGCGCAACGGAAGCCACGCTCAGTTTGAGTTTGAGCGGGGCTTCTCTTTACCCAATTACAGTTTTATATCGAGGGTTCCGGAGGGAGCAGGGGGCTTCAACCCCCTGAACGAGAGCAAATATGAGTGGCCTTTAGGCCCGGGCTTATGTGAGTGCCCCATCCTTTTCGCGCTTCTTGCAATATGGATGGGAAACCGCAAATCATGTGCGATTCCATTCACGGGGAGCGCAATGGCAAAATTAATCTATGCCCTCTCTCGATTCAGTTCAGGCTGACCCCATCGTCCTCACTCCCGCCCAGGCACGCGTCCTCGGCGCTCTGGTTGAAAAAGAAGTGACCACGCCGGAGTATTACCCGCTCTCCCTCAATGCGCTCATCAATGCTTGCAATCAGCGCTCCAACCGCGAGCCGGTAATGGCGCTGGACGAGGAGGAGGTGTGTCAGGCTCTGCACGGCCTGGAAGACTTGCACCTGGCCGGCTGCGCACGCTCCGCCGACGGCCGAGTCGCCAAGTACGAGCACTGGCTGGGCGAGGCCTTCAACTTCAGCCGCGCGGAGACGGCGCTCCTCTGTGTGCTGCTATTGCGCGGCCCGCAGACGCCGGGCGAGCTGCGCGGACGGACAGAGAGATTACACCGCTTCGAGGAGATCACGGATGTGCTGGCCGCGTTGCAAAAGTTGATGGAGCGCACGCCGCCGTTGGCAGCCGTCCTGCCGCGCCAGCCGGGAACCAAGGAATCCCGCTACGCGCATCTGCTCTCCGGCGGAGTGGAAAAGATTGCGGCTGCTTTTCAGGCCGAGCCTACATTTGCGCGGCGCGAAGCCGATCAGGACTCCGCCCACGAAGAGCGCATCGCGCAGTTGGAAGCGACAGTGGCTGAATTGTGTCAGCAAGTCGCCTCGCTCCGCCAGAAAATTGACGATTTGTTTGGGGATGGGTAGAACATGGATGTTGGCCAGTTGATGTTCGTGGTCTCCCAGGTCCCCAAATGCGAGGGACCTGGGGCACCTTCATTTATTACTCATGGGGACCTGCGCCACCCGCCAGTGTGATTGGAACATCCATGATCTCTCTCAATTTGAATCCTTGGGTTTGACCTTTGAGCGCGGCTTCTTTGGTCTGGGTGCCATGTACTTTTTCATTTTGTCGCTATGGTGGAGCACAATGCCGTGATCGATAATCACCTTTTCGATTACTGACCCAAGTTCCATCAGGGAGTTGAATGGTCTCCAGCGCCCAGGGACAATTGCGTGAGACTTGTTTCTGGTCATTGTCACTACGCCGCTACTCCAAGCGTGCTTTGGCAAAATCCGTCCAGCTCCCTCGATCTCGTCAGTCCAGAATCGAACTTTGATTTCGACCATCTTTTCGCCGTGCTTCGCCTCTCTTGCTGCGATACCATCCTTGCGGACATGATCCATATGCGTGTTCCTTCCGCAAGCATCGTAGCACCCGGCTGACACCCATGCGAAGCTCGTCGCCGTGCCGTCCACTTGAATATGTACTAACAGGCTGGTGTTTGTACCACAAATCCAACGTAGTCCCGCAGCGGAATAGCTAAATCAGCTCATACCCCGCAAACCAGTACCCAATCTCAAATACCGCAGTCTCCTCGCCGTCCGAACCGTGTACGGCGTTCTCCGACATCGAGCCGGCAAACTTCTTGCGGATGGTTCCATCTTCTGCGTTGGCCGGGTTGGTCGCGCCCATCATTTTCCGCCAGTCGGCAATCGCGTTTTCTTTTTCCAGAACCATCAGCACCAGCGGCCCCGATGACATGAACTCGCACAGCCCATCGAAGAAAGGCTTGCCCACATGCACGGCATAAAAGCCCTTGGCCTGCTCTTTGGAAATCGATTGCTTCTTGATAGCTATGATCTGAAAGTCGGCACGCTCGATCTCGGCCAGAATGGCCCCGGTGAAACCCTTGCGGACCGCGTCCGGCTTGATGATGCTGAAGGTGCGTTGCGCCACGAAATTGTTCTCCTGCGGGGGATTTTGTCTAACTTCTTATTGTAATTGCCGCGAAGATAGAAAGGCTGCTGCCTCTAAGGACGGCGAATCTGCTAAAGTTTCTGCATGTTTCGCTTCTTCGTTTCACCCTCTCGCTCTCCGGTCGTGTTGGTCTCGATCCTCATTGCTATCATGCTGGCCGTGCCGGCACTTAGCCAAATTGCGCCAGCAGGCGCGCCCGCCTCTGCGGCAACAGCCGAGTTGCGCGTCTTCGATTCGTCGCTTATCGACAAATCCATCGACCCCTGCGAAAACTTTTACCGCTTCAGTTGCAACGGCTGGTTCCAGCGCAATCCGCTGCCCGCGGACCAGACCTCCTATGGCCGCTTTACAGAGCTGGCCGAGCTGAATCGACTCCGCCTCAAACAAATCCTCGAAAGCACTTCCGCGCCTGTTGCCGCGCGCAGCGCCAATGAGCAAAAGATCGGCGACGAATATGCCAGTTGCATGGATACAGCCACAGTGAACAAGCTGGGCCTCGCGCCTCTACAGCCGGAGCTGGACCGCATTGCCGCGCTCAAAACATCCGCCGACCTGCCCGCGCTCCTGGCGCACCTGCATTCCATCGGCGTGCATGCCTTCTTCGACATGGAATCGAATCAGGATTACGGCGATTCCACCGCGGTCATCAGCTTTTACGGCGCGGGTGGCCTCGGCCTGCCGGAGCGCGACTACTACACCCGCACCGACGCCAAGTCTGTCGAGCAACGCCAGCAGTACGTGGCCCACGTGAAGAATATCTTCATGCTGGCCGGCGAGCAGGAGGCGCGGGCTGCCAAGAACGCCGACACTGTACTGGCTATCGAGTCGCGCCTGGCCAAGGCCTCGCTCACCATGACCGAGCAGCGCGATCCGCAAAATCTGAATCACCCCACCGACGTGCTCAGCTTCCAAAAGGAGTTAACGCACTTTTCGCTGGCCGACTATGTTTCCGCCGCGCACGCTCCATCTGTTGGCAAGGTCAATGACATGGAGCCCAAGTTCTTTGTCGAGTTCAACGAACTTGTAGCTGACACACCCGTCGCGCAGATTCGGACCTATCTGCGCTGGCACCTGCTCCACACCTACGCGGGAACCAGCTTGCCGGAAAGCTTTGATCAGGAGAACTGGAACTTCTACTCGCACACACTCAACGGCGCGGAGAAGCAGCAGGAGCGCTGGAAGCGCTGCATCCGCCGCGTGGACCAGGAGCTGGGCGAGGCGCTGGGCCAAGTCTACGTGGCCCGCTACTTTTTACCTGAAGATAAGCAGCGCACCCTAGACATGACGCTGGCCATCGAGAAGGCCATGGAAAAGGACATCGACGGGCTGGACTGGATGAGCGCCGCCACCAAAATCCGCGCCAAGGAAAAACTGCACAGCGTGATGAACAAGATCGGCTACCCCGACAAGTGGCGCGACTACTCCTCGCTCCTGATTGTTCGCGGCGACGCCCTGGGCAACCAAATGCGAGCGCATCAGTTTGAGTTTGCGCGTGACCTGGCCAAGATCGGCAAACCTGTGGACAAAGACGAGTGGCAGATGACCCCGCCCACCGTAAACGCTTACTACGACCCGCAGATGAACAACGTGAACTTCCCCGCCGGCTACCTGCAAGCGCCGTTCTTCAGCGGCAAGGAGGACGACGCGGCCAACTACGGCGACATGGGCTCGACCATTGGCCACGAGCTGACCCATGGCTTCGACGACGAGGGACGCCAGTTCGACAGGGAGGGCAACTTGCGCGACTGGTGGACCAAAAAGGACGAGCAGAAGTTCACCGAGCGTGCCGAGTGTATGGTCAAGCAGTACGACGCCATCGAAGCGGTTCCCGGCGTTCACCTCAACGGCAAGCTCACGCTGGGCGAGAACCTGGCCGATCTGGGCGGGCTGTGGCTGGCCTGGATTGCATGGCTGGATAAGGCGCACGCGGCAAATGTGGACATGAACGCCACGACCTACGGTTACACGCCGGAGCAGCGCTTCTGGATCGCCTACGCACAGCAGTGGTGCACGCAGACGCGCCCCGAGCAACTGCGCACCCAGGCGCAGAGCAATCCCCACGCGCCCGATGAGTTCCGCACCAACACCGTGCTTCAGGATTTGCCGGAGTTCGCTAAAAGCTTCAGTTGCAAGAAAACGGCGGCGATGGTGAGCACCACGCCGTGCCGCGTCTGGTAAAGCCACGTCATCAGCAAATACAAAGGCCCGCCATTCCGGCGGGCCTTGCTGTCTGCAATTTATTTGGACACTACATCGGTTTCGATGGATAGTAATGAAGGGTCCCGAAAATGCAATCTTCAGGATGAGCTTTGGCTCGTTTGATCTGTCGCTGAAGGTTATCCGGAACATCTTTGCAATCTGCAACTCTGATGCATTGCTCGATGTTCAGTACTGAACAAGCACTCTTTTCAAAGAGACATGAAATAACCTCAGCGTAATCTTTTGGGTTTTCGGCCAATACAACTACATTCGTGTAACACTTCGTATCGCCGGTCTCATTAGGCGGCGTAAGAAGTTCAACCAAAGCTGTCCAAAGCTCTTTCATCGTCCTTATTGAACCACAAAGGCCCGCCATTCTGGAGAGCCTTTGCTTTCAACGGTAATCTCTATTTCGAACTTTGCGCGCCATAGGCGTCCATGCGCTTCTTGTAAAGCAGCAGAACGCTCGGTCCGAAACAGAGCAGCATCACCGCGATGCCTGTGACAATTCCAAAGCTGGTCACAGCTGGCGCCGTGCAGTCATCACGCCGGCGAACAATCACATGGCTGGGAATCGCAATCAGAAGCTCCAGCACGCTGCCTTTCAGCAGCCACGAGATGAGTTGCGTGGTGATGTCGGTGGAATTCCGCAGATACAAGTAGAAGAGAATTCCCCAGAACAACCACAATAATGCGCAGAAGCCTAACACCTGAGGTACACCGCTCAGATAACGATCCACGAAGTTGGCGCTTTTAATTGCTGAATCGAGACAACAAACAACGGCAAATGTAAGGAGTGCGAACAACATCGAGGTGGCGATGTACGAAACCGCAATATGGGCTCTAGGCTTGCGGCGTTTGAAGGAGGTATCGACAGACAAGAAAAGCAGGATAGCCTCTCCGGACAAGACAACCGCAAACAATATCCAGGACCCCATAAATCCGTAAACCCATCCTATTGACTTCAGTACTTCCTTCGCAAAAGGCCCGTAATCCATGGCAAGAAGCGCTATCACTGGAAAAAGCAGCCCCACAACAATCAACGCGTAAAACAATGTAATGATGATGCCCCATTTGCGCATAGAACATCCTTTCCGTAGCTGATCTTGAAAACTATTGGTCCGCGAGCAATGAGCCGGAAGCTGAATCGATGCTAATCCGCGCGCGGCACAGTGTAAATAGGAATCTTGATCTTCAGTTTGGCTAACATCCAGCCACAATACACTGACGTACAAAGGCCCGCCATCGCGGTGAGCCATTGTTCTTAGCTGATAGCTGTCAGCTAGCTCTTCCCTATCACCCTCGCCAGCGTCGCGCCAATCTCGGCAGGCGATACAACGACGTGAATTCCAGCCGCGGTCATGGCCTTCATCTTCTCGGCGGCCGTCCCTTGCCCGCCGCTGATGATGGCGCCGGCGTGGCCCATGCGGCGGCCGGGAGGCGCGGTCTGTCCAGCGATGAAGCCG
>CAWDQS010000213.1:0-33146 GCA_963804295.1 uncultured Acidobacteriaceae bacterium | reverse complement strand
ACTGGAACCGTAGTCGTTGGATTGCGCGGCACTGCCGTAATGGGCCAGGCCGAGGCGCACCTCGGTAAAGAAGGTCGGCGAGAATACGTGATCGGCATTGATACCGGTAGAGTAAGCCTTGTAATTGCCGGTGCCTTCAAAGCCGCTTCCAGCAGGTCCGCCCAAGAAGGCCCCCCAGGCCGCAGCCTGGAAAGGAATAGACTTCTCATAGCTATAACGGCCGCTGATATGGTTTTTCTCATTCGGCGTGTAATCGATTTTGATGTCGTAGCTGTCGGTGACTTTTGTGAATGGGATGTTGGAAGTGTAATTGTTTGCCGGGTTGTTCATCGGCTTGTAAGTTGTGCCAGAAGTGACACCCGCGACAACTCCGTTCGCCGCCGCCGCCGTGTTCAATTTCTGCAGGATGGCAAGCGAGACCGGATAATTCGCGTTCACCAGGGCATAGGGGATCTGATTGTTCGGGAAGGGTTTGCGATCATCTCCTGCGGTTCCCGCATGAATGATGCCGTCTGAGAAGGTTGTTGGGTCGTAGATCTGGCCCTTGGCCCCATTCATCGCGCCGCTCAGGTCGATGCAGCCGTGAATATCGGAACAACCGGTCTGGCCCGTAGTAAATGTATAGAAACGGGGGTCCGGGATGGTGAAGGTGTTGGCGATTGCCTCGTGGTCGGAGGTGTGCAAATAATCACCGAAGAAGAAGAGCTTGTCCTTGATGACAGGTCCGCCGACTGAGCCGCCAAAGTAGTTATACGACAGATGTCCGAGAGGACCGGCGAAGTAGGAGCGTGCGTTGACGTAGTTGTTCTGGATGAATTCGAAGGCCGAACCATGGAATTTGTTGGTTCCGGACTTGAGGGTTACATTTGTGACTGCGCCGATGGCGCGGCCCAACTCAGCCTCAAAGTTGTTGGTGGAGATATCGACGGTCCCGATGGCTTCTGCCGGCGGAATCATGATCTGCAGGAGGCCGGTGCGCTCGTCGTCATCGATACCCTCGATTTGATAGAGGTTGCTGACTCGCGGCATGCCGTTGGCTTCTGTCTGCAGAGTGCTGGCTGCATTGAAGAACTGCGAGTGCTGGAAGACGGCCGGAGCGGTGCCGGGAACCACGTTGAGGAGCGACTGATAATTGCGGTTGGTGCCCAACGGCATATTGACCACGCTCTCCGCCTCGAGCTTGGTACTGATGTCGGCGCGATCCGTTTGCAGCGCCGGCGGCTCAGTGGTTACCGTAACGCTTTCAGTAATGCTGCCAAGGGTAAGGGCAAGATCAACACGGACGGTAGTGTTACTGAGCAGGTTAATGTTCTGCTGGGTGATCTTTTTAAAACCCTTGACTTCGACGGTTACCGAGTAGATGCCGGGTTGCAAGTCAGGAAAGGTGTAGTTTCCGCTTTCATTTGTAACCGACGGGTGAATTGATCCGGTGGCCACGTCTGTTGCGGTAACTTTGGCATTGGGAACGGCGGCGCCGGTGGCGTCGGTCACTGTTCCCAGCAGCGTGCCGTTCACGGCCTGACCAAGCAGGACGTGCGAGAAAGCGAGCATACAGATTGCGAAAAAGAGCCCTAAGACGGGTCTCAATATTCCACGTTGCATCATTTGGTGCCTCCTAGTGACAATGAGCTTCAGGTATTCAACAACTTCGTGCTGAATACCGGCAAAAAACCTAAACATGGTTGCACGACATATCGAGGACAACAGCATCCTCGGCTTGCCGCGTCTTCCTTCAGGAAGAATGTAAAATCCATTGAGCCTGCCGGGTGTTTCATCCCGCCTTTTCCTGAACGAGCACAAACGCCGGACTTCAGCAAGCGGCTAGGAGGCTCGGGAAACTTCCATATATTCTGCGATGATGCCGGATACACTCATATCTCACAATGCCTGCATCCCTACTCGCGAGCACAGGCACAGTCAGCAGACCGCCGAAAATGAAAGGAATCTCAACCACACGCATTCTTCTCCTGGACAAGATTTCATGCAAGTCTGCTACCGTATACTACATATCATTGATAGACTGATTTATTTGCATCCTGCTGAAAATAGACAGCTTGGAGACTTTCTTGCCTAGGGCAGTTGCATCCGGCTCTGTTCTTCGGAGGCTTGGAAACGCCCGTGACAAGCCTCGCTATGAGGGTGTATGCTACCCCCCTGATGGAGTGAATGAGGGCGAATGATGACTGGAAGTACGCACTCTCTGGAACACTGGGTTCCTGCCTCCGAGGCAGAGCGCACATTGGTCCTGAAAGAGCTGGAATCAATGCTCGCCAGTTATCACTTTCAGAGCAGCAAGCGCTACCCGGCTCTGCTGAAGTACATTGTTGACGCCACCCTTGACGGCCGTTCGAGCAACTTGAAAGAACGCACCCTGGGAGTAGAGGTTTTTGGACGCGATCCCAGTTACGACACCAGCGCCGATCCGGTGGTCCGCCTCAGCGCCAGTGAGGTACGCAAGCGGATCGCTCAGTTTTATCACGAGAATGGCAGTGGCTCACGGGTGCAGATCGAACTGCCCCTCGGCTCCTACGTGCCTGAGTTCCTGCTGCGGGGGCCGGAAACTCCCGATGCGCGGCCAGAACCGGTTATTGAGCGGCTCACCTCCACTGAAAATCAGGCATATGGAAGACGGCGTCGTTTGATTATCGGCATTCTGAGCGCGGCGGCGCTGCTTGTGGTGTCGACTGTGCTTGGAATCTATGCTTACAATAGGGCCTCTACGGCCAAAGGCACCGTCATTGACAGGTTTTGGGGGCCGATGATCAAGTCCACGGAGCCTGTCCTGATTGTCGTAGGAACGGGCAACAGAAACTATCAATTGCCTCCAGAAGATGAAGCTACCAGCTTCGGTGATCACATTGCGGGTCCCAAACATCGCATCTCGTTAGCGAGCGCGACCGCGCTGGCAAACATTGCAGGCGTATTGCGCCAGCACGGGGTGGCACAGGAGATCAAGGAAGATAAAGAGACCAGCCTGACAGATATACATTCGCGCAGACTGATCTTGATCGGAGCTACCAATAATCCCTGGACGATGCGCCTGGTCAGTTCTCTCAGGTTTCGATTCCTGCCGGGTCCGATGGCCCAGATTCAGGATACGAAGAATCTCCACAATACCGATTGGATCATTGATTTTTTCAAGCCTTACTCCTCAATTTCCACCGACTATGCCATCGTGGCGCGCTACTATGACCCGACCACCGAGGGACCTGTCATGGTCATAGCGGGGATTGGCCCCTATGGAACAGAAGCCGCGAGCGCGTTTGCCGTAACACCCCAATACCTTGAGCAGATTGCCAAACAACTGCCAGCCGGCTGGGAGAACAGGAATCTCGAGATGGTGCTCAAAACAGAGGTGATTGACGGCAAGGCAGGGCCGCCTCTACTGGTTTCTTCAGAGGTTTGGTAAGCGGCGCAGAGCTGGCCATTCCCGGTTTAGGGATATAAGCCCATGCGGCAGCCCGTTACCAGATATATTTTCATCTCAAGCCTGAATGGCGTTGAAGAATCGGGCTACCTCTTCCCAATTATTGACGCGCACAAAGCCGGATGCGGTCAGGTTATGGGGAGCGGAGTAGAGCAGACCCTGGCCTTCAAAGCGGAGAATATTTTTGGGCAGGTCGTCAATGAGATAGTCGGCGCGGAGGATGGATTTGTCACCGCAGAAGACGTAGTTTGTGGGCGGGATGAAGGGAAAGTGGCGCTGCAGCCAGCGGTACTTGGAGCCAAGGGAGTTGGGGACGGCCATGGCTTGGGTGGCGATAAAAACTGCAAAGCGGGTGGAGAGCTGCTGGAGCACTTCCTGCGCTCCGGGCATGAGGGCCAGGTCCTCGAAGAAGTCCTCGGCGTCGAGAAAGTCGCGGAGCTGCTGTTTGCGTTCGAGTGGCGCGATCTCCCACAAGCCCTTGCCGGCCAGGTCGCTAGTGGTGACGTCTTCATCGAAGGTCTGGTTGTAGCGGCGGATGTGCTCGGCGAGGGTGTCCGCCATGACCTCATCCATGTCCACACAGATGCGCTGCACGGCTATTCCTCCACGGGGGGCTTGGAGATATTGCGCTTTGATTTGGCTCTTTGTTGCGGGGGGTCGGCGGCGGGGGCAAAGGCCGGATCCCAGTAGAGGAGGCGGGAGCAACTGTCGCAGGTGAGCAGTTCTCCCTCGCGGAGCTGATTCCACATCTGCGGACGGACACCCATGCGGCATCCGGTGCACTGTTGATTTTCAACGCGGGCGATGCCGGTTCCGCGGGAGGCGCAGAGGCGGTCAAATCGGGTGAGCCATTCCGGCTCGATGAGGGGACGGAGGGCCTCGCGCTGGACAGCGAGTGCGGCCTGCTGGCTTTCCAACTCGGCTTGGCGAAGGCGGACGCGCTCGCGGACCTTGTCGAGGGCGGCGGCGAGCGACTCAACCTGAGCGCGGGCGGCGGCGAGGGCGGCTTCCTGGGCTTCGGTGCGCTCCAGACTGGCAAACTCCTCGCTTTCCAGGCGCTCGGCCTCGGCCTCGGCAAATTGGAGCTCATGCTCGCTGGCCTTGGCCTGATCGGTGGTGGTGATGGAGTTCTGTTGGGAGCGGTAACGGGCGGCTTTCTGGCGGTGGGCGGCAATCTCGCGGTCGAGGCGTGTGCGGAGAGATTCCTCGCGGCTGAGGGCGGCGGAGGCCTCGGCAGCCAGGCGCTGGGCGGAGGCGAGGGCGGCTTGAGCCTGGGCGATTTCAGCCGGCAGGGCGCGCGCGGCCTGCGCAAGGCTGGCGTGCTCCAGCTCCACAGCTTGCAGCTTTACGAGATTTTCAATGTGCGCCTGCATCCGTTGTTATGAAGTCTACGGCATTAGACGTGGATTCATAAAATCAGGGAACAGAAAATCGAAGGTAGACTTGCGGGAGATCAACTCCGTTTATCCATTTCTGCCAACTCATTTCGGGCGCGCAACCCAATGCTTTTCTTAGAACATAGTTTCTCTGCTTCCTTTAACGCAACCTTCGCATTCTCAGGATCGCCGAGAGCCCGCCATACCTTTCCCGCGTAGAGCTGTGTGAGGCTTGATCGCGCACTTGCAGCGTGGTGATATATAGTAAGCAAGTTCAGTACTATCCAATCGCGGTTTTCCGTCCTTATAAAAGGCAAAAGGCTTGAGGCTCGCCCGAGCGTCAGCATACCGTCCTGCAGAAAGGAGAATCCATCCCTCCAGCGAATTTCCGTAACCAGGAAACCTATGGAAGAGCTTGTTCATACAGAGCGCCAATTTGAAATGACCTCGCTCCACCAACCAGTGATTCAACCTCGGACTTGTTCTGCCGATCAGGCGCGAAAGAACGTCCAGGGCGATGAACGTCCACAAAATATAAATCAACTATTTTGTCCATATTAGAGATAATGCAAGAGCCATTAGACCTATTGCTGTTAGCCAACTTGACGTCATGCCCGACAATCCACGTATTGTAACCGTTCCTGCGCCTTCGCTTATAATCTTTCCTCTGTAACAGGACAGTTCACACTATCATAAATGGTATCTAGATCGGGAGGCGGACTTGACTGGTGATCGGCAGTCGTTCTGGAGCAGGCACAGGTGGGTCAAGTGGGCTGCTGGCGGTCTGCTGGCGGCTCTGGTGACGGCGTCTGCGCTGATAAGCATGGTACTGCACAGGGCGGAGCCGTACTTGAGAGCGCGCATTGTGGCGGCGCTGGAGGATCGCTTTCACGCGCGGGTGGAGCTGGACAACTTTCATGTCTCGCTCATCAACGGACTGTGGGCCGAGGGCAAGGGACTGCGCATTTGGCCGCCGGCACGAGTGGCGGGCGTGGCGGTTCCGCAAGGTCAGGGCGAACCGCTGATTCGCCTGGATGAATTCCGCTTTCATGCGCCGCTGGAGTTAAAGCCGGGCAAACCGATAGCCATTTCACTGGTGGAACTGAAGGGGCTGATCATCCATCTGCCGCCGAAGTCGCACTTTGAGCATGGAGTTATTGCTGATGCCAAGCCTAGAGGCGGAATGGCGGCGCTGGTGAGTTTTGAAGTGAACAAGATGGAATGCACCGGCGCTGAGCTGGTGATGGAAACCGACAAGCCGGGGAAGCTGCCGCTGGAGTTTCAGATTGCGCACTTGAAGCTAACGGACATTGCCGCGGGCGGAGCAATGGGCTTCGACGCGGAGCTGACCAACCCGAAGCCCTTGGGGACGATTCAGACGACGGGTACGTTTGGGCCGTGGCATGGGGCGGACCTTGGCGAGAGCCCGCTTAAAGGAGACTATCGCTTTGAGCACGCTGACCTAGGCGTGTTCAAGGGGATTGCCGGAATTCTTTCGTCGACCGGTCACTACGAGGGGACGCTTCGTGAGTTGGTGGTGGACGGGCAGACGGAGACGCCGGATTTCCGGCTGACGCACTTTGGGACCGCGATGCCGCTGACGACGCGCTTTCACGCACAGGTGGATGGGACCAACGGAGACACATGGCTGGAGCCGGTGGATGCGATGCTGGGCCATTCGCACTTTACCGCGCAGGGGGCGATTGTGCGCGTGCCGGGGGCAGTGGTGGGTGGCACGCAACAGTACGTTGGGCACGACATTGCGCTCACGGTAAACGTGGATAAGGCACGGATCGAGGATTTTATGCGCCTGGCCAGCCGCTCAGGCAATGTGCTGCTGACCGGGGATGTGACGATGAAGACGGCACTGCATATACCGCCGGGGACGGCGCCAGTGCATGAAAGGCTGACGCTGAACGGCAGTTTTGCGCTGGATCGGGCGCAGTTTGCGATCGCGAAAATTCAAGGGAGGATTGCGGAGCTGAGCCTGCGCGGCGAGGGGCGCCCGGAGGAGGTGAAGAGCACCGATGCGGCCAATGTTCTGTCGCAGATGCGAGGCAGCTTCCGGATGGCGGGAGGAGTGATCACGCTGCCTGCGCTGGAGTACACCGTGCCGGGGGCGAAGATTGAGCTTGCGGGAACGTATGGGCTGGAAGACGGCGCGCTGAACTTTGCAGGCACGGCGAAGATGGAGGCCTCGGTATCGAAGATCGTAGGCGGCTGGAAGGGAATGCTGCTGGCGCCGGCCGACCACTACTTCAAGAAAGACGGAGCGGGAACCGAGGTACCCATTCACATCGAGGGAACGCGCGAGGCGCCGAAGTTCGGCATCGATTTTGAGCGGCTGAAGCCGGGGGAGAAGCGGTAGGGATGGAACAGACCGCTAGCCATGAACGGCAGCAAAAAAAGGGCACGTTGCCGTGCCCTATGTCGAAGGAAACGAAAGATAGAGGGATTGACTATGAGTTCAAGGGCAGAGCGAACGCCGCGCGCTTGTGCAACAGCAGGCCCGCTATAGCGAAGAATCCAGTGCCCAGCAAAAGGTAGCTTCCCGGCTCTGGAACCGGCTTCGGAGTTATGTCGGAGGAGTTGATGGCGAAGTTTCCCGTAGCGGATAGAAATCCGTCATCGCCGTTTCCCAAGCTATCGTACCATCCGTAGTAAACGGGACCGCCGCCGCCAACGGAATAAGAAAAGAAGAGATTGAGATAATCGCCACTGCCGTCGAATTGGAAGAGCAGGCCTTCTCCGTCCAGATACGAACCGCTAACTTGATAATAATCAAGCAGATTGTCGTATACCATGCAGCCGGCGCCGAGAGGACAACCTACCCCGCCAGAGGCCGAGCCGCCGGGACCGTTTGGGTTCGCGATCAGGGTGATGGAGCCGGAATCGTCAGGGTCGGTGAACGTGCCGGTGCCGCTGGTTATCAACCACGGATTGCCAGCGCCCTCGTAGGTGCCGGTAAGTGTACCTGAGCCGGAGACGCCGCCGATGTCGGTAAAGGTGAAGTTGAACGAATCGGCCTTTGCGACCGATGTAATCGCGAAGACCGTCGCCAATGTAAATACAGCTATCGATACTTTTTTCATCTTTTTCTCCCGGAGCCGGCCTCTTGAGCAGGCTCTTGTTCCTGTTTGACGACCTTGCCGCGAAATCTTTCTTCGTCTTCCGATGAGACATCCAGTTCAACTTCTGATGACATATCGCATGCCACCGACCTCACTCGCAGACTAGCGTTGTGCCTATCTGGTTATAGGGGCCGGTGGTGTTGCCGCCAGTTTGGTTGCCGTTCGTATATGTCGCCTGGTTCGTCTGTGTGATGGCGTATGCGAGCGTGTCCCCCGCTGCCACAGTGAATGTATTGTTGGTGTCCAAGCATGTCGCCGCTGTACTGGTATTGCCATTAGTTACTGCGATAGAGCAGGACATTCCAGTGTTGATGCCATTGTGCTGCACAGTCACCGAGATTGTGTTATTTCCTGAATAGCCCGATACCGCAACATAGATTCCCGCCAAAAAGAAGCTCTTAACAGTACAGGCTGTGGGAACAAATGCATATCCTGCAGTAGGCCCTTCGTTTATGTTCGATGGACCAGTGAAATTAGTAATGTTAAGTGGATTGGCAATGTCGGGTCCGTCGTCGGTACTATTGGTTCCCGCCGTAGACCATGTAAAGCCGCTGCTGCTAGATGAGGCCGGAAAGTTGACATTGATTTCGGGATTGGTTGCCGTTCCGCCTATCGACAGTGTGCCTGTCGAGCCGCTGGTCGTCACTGTCCCCGCCGTAATCGACCGCACGTCATTGGGGAAGTTGATGTTGATCTGGGGATTGGCTGCCGTTCCGCTAATGGAAGCTGTGCCCACCCCCGGCGTTGCAGTATTGTCAATATTGTTCGTGCTGATCGTCTGGACGCCGTTTATGCCCGCTGGTCCCTGCGGCCCTTGCTGTCCTTGCAGTCCTTGGGGCCCGGTCGCGCCGGTTGCGCCAGTCGCGCCTTGCGGGCCAGTATTCCCAATAGGTCCTTGAGGGCCGGTTGCGCCTTGCGGGCCGGTATTCCCGATAGGTCCTTGCGGTCCGGTTGGGCCAACCGGACCCGTCACCGCCCAGCTCGTGCCAATTTCACCGGCAACACAAGAGGAGATTGAAGCGACGATACGAACCGCGCCGGTGGAGCTGTTGACGCAAGCCGAGATATTCGATGATACCGGGCCCGCCATGGCCGGAGTGCTGGCAAGAAGCAAAAAGGCGAGAATGCCTACAGGCTTGAGTGAAGACATTGAATCCTCCAGGTACGATGGCAAAACATTCAGACAGGGTAGGATAATATGCTGAATTGGGGATACTGCCAGGGGAACCCATCCCACATCCAGAAACCACTCGCCGGGGCACATGACGGATAAACAGTATGAAAGACTCCGGAAAACAATCTTATCAGACGTGACCTGCGTCACATACGTATTGCCACCGATTCATTCATAAATCAATTCCCCCAAGTTACGCAAGTATTATTTTCATAAATTTTCTGCCTCAACTTCAAACCGCCATACTCATCCCTTGGCGAACGGTTCGCATGACCGGACAGCGCCTGTTTTCAATGGCTGCGCCGGGGAGCGCAATTTGGCCGGCCAGGCGGTCTTATATAATCGTGCGTTGCTTCAAAATGAAGCGACGGAGGAAGCGAATGGACTCGACCTATTTAATTTTGCTGGGAGTTGCGGCTCTCATCGTACTCATTTTCGTTCTCTCAATCGTTTTCGGCAGTTTCTTCACCGTGAACACTGCCGAAGTTGCCGTCATCACGCGTTTTGGCAAGTTTCTCCGGGTTGCCGATCCGGGACTGAACTGGAAGGTGCCGTACTTTGATACGGTGTCGGGCGTTGTAAGCCTGCGCGTCAACCAGATTTCGCTGACCATGGAGACCAAGACTAAGGACAACGTCTTCGTGACCATTCCGATTTCTGTGCAGAATCGCGTGCGTCCGGAGAAGGTCTACGACGCCTTTTACAAGTTGTCCGATCCCACGGCGCAGATTAAATCTTACGTGGAGCAGGTGATTCTGGGCCACGTGCCGGGGATGACGCTGGATGAGGTCTTTGCCTCGCAATCATCGATTGCCGCGGCGGTGAAGCAGGAGCTGGACGCGGACATGGCCACCTTCGGATTCGAGATTGTGAATGTGCTGGTGACCGATATTGTTCCCGATCAAAAAGTGAAGTCGGCGATGAACGACATCAACGCTGCGCAGCGCGAGCAGGTGGCGGCCAACGCGCGCGGCGAAGCGGAGAAGATTCTGGTAGTGAAGAAGGCCGAGGCCGAGGCGGAGAGCAAGGCTCTGCAAGGCCAGGGCATCGCCAATCAGCGCAAGGCGATCATCGAGGGGTTGCAGGTTTCCATCGAGCAGTTCCAGAAGGTGGTGGACGGAGCGTCTTCGCGCGACGTGATGCAGTTGGTGATGGTGACACAGTACTTCGACACGCTGAAGTCCATCGGCGAAAGCGACAAGACCAACACGCTGTTTTTGGCGCACACGCCCAGCGCCGTGAAGGATGTCTCGGAGCAGATTCTTGATTCGATGCTGGTGGCAGGGCGGGCCAAGGCCTGATTGCGTCTTGGGCTCTGTACGCTTTTGCGGGCCTCAAGGAGGGCTGATGCATGCCAGGCGGAAGTTGTTTACGCAAGTAATCCGGACGGCTTTTGTTGCCGCTGGCTTTTGCGCGCTCCTTACTGGAACACTGGATGCTTCAGGTGATCAACCATCGAGATTGCGAGGCGGCGGCAAAAAACCGCTTCGCATTTCGGCACGGGAGAAGAATGGGGCCGAAATCGCAGGCACGGACGGACACGCGTCGTCTGCGATTTCATCGGTTCTTGCCTTTGATCATGTGTATCAGCCAGGCGATCATATTGTTCTCCGCGGTCCGCGGCGCGTAGCCGTGCGATTCGACCAGAATTTCTCCGAGTGCCTGCTCTTCCTGCCGGAGTCCTCTGGCGGAAAGTTCGACTACGAAATCCCCTTTGGCCGCGTCGAGCAGCAACCTGGAAGCGCTTATGCGCCCGAGAGTTTTGCCGGGCACTCCCATCGCGTGACAGTTCGCGCCTGGAACAGGAACGAACGGAGGGGTTATCGCAATCTGGCGCTGAATCCCTGTGATCCAGTGCTGCCGGAGGATGCCCCGGCGCAGGCTTTTCCTCATAGCAGCACGAACAGCTATGCCAGGAATCTTTTCGACTTTGCAGCTCGGAATGCCATCGATGGAGTCGAGCAAAACGGCCATCACGGAGTCTGGCCCTACCAGTCGTGGGGACCGGAGAAGCGCCTGGACCTATGGTGGCAGCTCGACTTTGGCCGTCCTGTTGAAGTGGACAAAATCCGGTTGATGATCCGCGCTGATTTTCCACACGACAGCTATTGGAAAAGTGCCGTGGTGGAGTTCTCCGATGGAAGTCAGCTCCCACTGCAGATTAGTTCTTCCTCCAATCTGCAGGAGTTTCACTTTACCAAGCGAGCGGTCTCCTGGTTTCGACTCACCAAACTGACGCCAGAGGATCCGGCCAAGTGGTGCAGCATGATCGAAGTGGAGGCATGGGGGCGCGACCTCCTATAGCCTTCGGTTTCGGCGCTCTAACTGGAATAGAAATATCTGAGAGGTGATTTTGTGAATCGGCGAACTTTTCTGCACGTTACGGCGCTTGCTGCACCGCTGGCGTCCTTTCCCGGAGCGGTAGCTCAGGCTGTTGGTGGTCCGGTAAACGCGGCAAAATCTGAGAGTGCGCTCCGGATTGATAAGGCAACTGCGGCGGCGCTGGCGATGCAGCGGCGCGACTGGGAGCAAGGCATCCTGGCCGAGGCGATGGTGGAGTCCGGAGACCGCCAGAGATCGATTCTGCTGACCAGAGCCGCGATGGCGCAACAAACGCCGGACGGGCGGTTGGGCGTGGTGGTCTCCGGGAGCCCGACCGATCCCGCGATGGGCGGCTGCGCCTACGCCAAGGCGGCGGAGTGGAGCGGCGACGCGCAAATGCGGCAGGCGGTCAGCGGGCTGCTTGATTGGATACGGAAAGGGGCTCCGCGCAACGCGGAAGGAATCTTGTATCACGTTTTTCGCGCACCGGAGATGTGGTCCGACGGCTTCAACTGCGCTCCGCCCTTCCTGGCAGCGATGGGCTTTCAGGACGAAGCGCTGACTCAGATCGAAGGCTACCGACAGCGGCTCTGGAATCCGGAAAAGAAACTCATGGCCCACATCTGGGACGACGGCAAGCGGCAGTTCAAGGACGGCAACTTCTGGGGCGGCGGCAACGGCTGGGCCGCCGCGGGTGTGGCACGCGTTCTGCGCAGTTTGCCGAGCGAGCGCTCTCAGGACCGCAAGCATCTGGCCGACTTTGCGCGAGAGATTGTGGACGGCTGTTTGCAGTATCAGCGACCGGACGGGCTCTTTCACAACATGGTGGACCAGCCGGCGACCTTCGTCGAAACCAATCTGTCACAAATGCTTGCCTACACCATTTATGAAGGAATTTGGGCGGGCTGGCTTTCCTTGAGCTACAGGCAACATGCCGACCGGATGCGCACCGCCGCCCGCCTGAAGATGGACGCCGACGGCTACGTGCAGGGCGCTTGCGGCGCGCCCAACTTTAATCGGCCTGGGATCTCGACCGAGGCGCAGGCCTTCTGCATTTTGATGGAAGCCTCCGGAAGCAAGCTGGCCTCGGCGGACTCAACCATCTAAGCAGCGCACTTCAACTCCGCTACGCAGCAGAGGCCGCGGGAGAGATGACTAGAGCGGAAACGCTTATTTTAGGATGCCGTTTTGCGGGATGCAGCTTTGAGCAGTTCCTTTTCCGCTCGCGCCCAGTCCTGTTCCGCGTATCCATCCTGGCAACCACGCGCTTCCCAATAACTTTTCGCAAGCCGCTCAATCTCTTCACGAGACGGTTTTGATCCTTTAGCGACTTTCACTTTCTTTGTTGCGGCCTTGCGTGGTTTAGCGGATGTCTTCGTCTTCTTCGTTGTATCTGCCATTCGTATTTCCTCCGTTAGATTCGCCGCAAAGATACGGGGCATCCATATCAGAATACAAAAACATCTCAATGAAAGCGAATCAATTCGCTTCAGCGCACCTTATTGCTCAACATGCGGTACCAGAGGTTGCGGCCAAATCAGATTATTGGATCCACTCTGGTGAAATGGCGGGAGACGGAGTGACACGCGGATTTGAGCGCCCCATCATTCTCCGGAAGTTCCGCGAATGCATGGGGTGCCCGGAGATAATCGACAGTATGAGACTTACCGATCATTGCTTTGCAGTTACCGGACTGGGATATGCGTCGCCTTGGTGCGTCAATGCAGGATTTATCGCCGGCGAGGAAATGACCTTGGTGGTCGATACGGGCGGGAACACGTTAGCCGCCCAATCCATTCACGGCTATGCTTGTGCCGCAAGGCCTGGAAACAAGCTGCGGGTCATCAACACCGAGAAGCATTTCGATCATATCGGCGGAAACGGTTTCTTTCGCGAACTGGGGATTGATGTATGGGGCCACGCGGAGATTGCGCGAACGCCCGATGAATTTCAAGCGGAGATCACCGAGTTCAATGATGCGATTCCCGACCCGGAGCGCCGTGCGCGGAATGAGGCGCGCGCCTTTTTTTATCGGACCAATCTGACAAACCCGAATTGCCCAATTGACAAGGACATAACATTCGATCTGGGTAGCTTGGATGTCGAAATACTGCTTACTCCCGGACACACACCGACTAATCTCTCCGTCTGGGTTCCAGAAGAGAGTGTCCTGTTTACAGGCGACTGCGTGGTTCGCGAATATCTTCCGAATCTGGATTCGGGAGGCAGATCGGATTGGCAACTTTGGCTCGATTCGCTGGATCGGATCGAACGGCTCAAGCCCGATTTTGTTGTTGGCGGGCATGGCCATGTTTCACGAGGCGACGAGATTCCAGCGGCCATCGAATCGGTGCGGACGGTGCTCAAGGAATCGATAGCGCGAGGTTCCTCGCCGACCGCTCGCGTGACGTAGACGAAACCGTGCAATCAAGCAGCTAATTTGCGCCTTCCGGCTTCCTTGCACGCGCACGGCTCCGCGTGTTTGACTGGAGGTCGAAGAGGAACTGACGCAATGGCTTACATTCTTGCTCTGGACCAGGGGACGACTAGTTCCCGCGCGATTCTATTTGACCAGGGGGGCGCAATTGCCGCCGTGGCGCAGCACGAGTTCGAGCAGTTTTTCCCGCAAGCCAGCTGGGTGGAACACGACCCGATGGAGATTTTGACCAGCCAACTCTCCTGCGCAATCGAGGCGTTGGGCAAGGTGGGCGCGCGGCCGCGCGATGTGGCGGCCATCGGAATCACCAATCAGCGCGAGACGGTGATTGTGTGGGAGCGAGCGACGGGCAAGCCGATTCACAAGGCCATCGTCTGGCAGGATCGGCGCACTGCCGCGCGTTGCGCGGATCTGAAGGAGAGCGGCGCGGAAGAGACGGTATCCGCGAAGACCGGACTGGTGCTTGATCCGTATTTTTCCGCGACCAAGGTGGGCTGGATTCTGGACAATGTGCCGGGAGCGCGAGCACGGGCCGAGCGCGGCGAGCTGGCCTTCGGGACAGTGGACAGTTGGCTGATCTGGCATTTGACCAGCGGCGCGCGCCACGTGACGGATGTGACGAATGCATCGCGGACGCTGCTCTTCAACATCGTCAAGGGCGAGTGGGACGAAGAGCTGATGAAGATTTTCAACATTCCTCAGAGTATGTTGCCTGAAGTTGTCTGGTCGAGTCAGACAGTGGGCGAGGTGACTACGACGCTGGGCTTGGGCGGCGTGGCGATTGCGGGCATTGCCGGCGACCAGCAAGCAGCGCTCTTTGGGCAATTGTGCTGGAAGGCCGGCGAGGCCAAAAACACATACGGGACGGGCTGCTTTCTGTTGCAAAACATTGGGACGGGACGCGACAGCAACGGAACTGGGTTCGTGCGCTCCAAGCACCGGCTGATTACCACTCTGGCGGCCAGCGCAGAGCATCGCCTGGAGTATGCGCTGGAGGGAAGCATCTTCATCGGCGGCGCGGTGGTGCAATGGCTGCGGGACAATTTGAAACTCATCGGCTCCTCGGCCGAGGTTGAAGAGCTTGCGGCCAGCGTGCCGGATTCCGGAGGTGTGGTGCTGGTGCCGGCGTTTGTGGGGCTGGGCGCGCCGCACTGGGACCCGCACGCCTCAGGAATGTTAATCGGCCTGGGCCGAGGGACTCAGCCGGGACATATTGCGCGAGCGGCGTTGGAGAGCATCACCTTCCAGGTAGCCGATGTACTCGAAGCCGTGCAAAGCGAGACTGGCACGCCGCTGGCGGCGCTGCGCGTGGATGGCGGCGCTGCGGTGAACAACCTGCTGATGCAGTTCCAGGCAGATGTGCTGAATGTCCCAGTGGTGCGTCCGCAAGTGACGGAGACGACCGCTCTGGGCGCGGCTTACCTAGCTGGATTGGCCACGGGATTCTGGGCGGGGCCGGAGGATTTGCGAGCCAAGCGGCAGAATGACACGCGCTTTGAACCGAAGATGACGGCGAACGAGCGGGCCGAGCGGCGCGGACGCTGGTCGCGGGCCGTGGAGCGGGCAAAGGGGTGGACAGACTGATGGTGTCACCCACAACTTAAAACCAAGATGGGTGACTCCCGGCCGTTGATCTTGATGGGCCGACAAAGCTGGCACCTCGGGTACCCCCACCCGTATTTTGGGCGCAAAATCCTTGTTTTCTTGAGCTTACAGACAGGTGTTCGCTGTAAAATCTTCATAACAAAGGAGTTCCCTGCAAAATATTCCCTGATAAGGAGTTACGGGACGTTTCGACCTCTGCTGACGGCTTCCGACTGGAAGGCGGCGCGAAAAGGACGTGCCGGGACGATGATTTGAAGGAAGACTTCTGTGATGATTGTGCGCCGGGAGAGGTTAATTATCTGCAAACCCCTGCGTTGGGGCCAACTACCTTCGACTTGCAGAGCGACATGGGCGTTTGTCGTTACTTGCCCGGGGACCTCAGACAGAAATTCGTTATGTTTGTTCGTACTACTTGTAAAAGAGTACTTTTATTACGGGCGCATGGCTCGTTGAAGCACGGCAGGAAGTGCTTGTTCAAGAAGATGTGCTTTATACAGAGGGCCGTCGTCCGCACGCCAGGGGATGAGATAGTCCGGGATCACACCATTGACTTCATTCGTTCCGTCGAGACGCAGGCGAGCGCAATCGGGAACTTCCAGAACGGCCTTAGTGTGATTCAGAACGGTTGGCGTCCCTCCATCAGTGTGGCCGCACCCAGCGCCGACTGTTCGCGAGCCTAGGATCATGGCAGCATGATTGTCTTGAAGGACAGCCGCAAACTCTTCAGCAGCAGAGCCCGTACCCTGATCGGTCAGAACGACGACCGGACCGGCCCAAACCCCGTCATGATAAGAATATTCGGCAGGGCTGAATACGGTCGCTCCCCACGACTTTCCAAGAAACGCAGTTGCCGATGCCTTACCCACCAATCCAGTCGAGAAACCCGCTCTTGCCATCCAGGCACAAGCGCCGTTGAGTGGGCAATTCTGTTCAGCGGCCTTCTTGGCGTCGGTCGCCTCGTCAGCCCACTTCATGAGTTGCCGCTTCTCTTCTGGATTTGCATTCACTGCGGCATTCTGTAGCTCGCGCGCCACACCCTCCCAGTGTTTTGCCCAAAGCGGTCCGCGAACAAATTCCAGAGGCTCGGAAACGAGCTCTTTTCGACTGAGTATGCGCACGGCAGCCTCAGCCCATTCAGATCCGCCGCCATTATTGGTGATGTCCACCACCAGCACGGACGCGCCCTCTGCATGAAGTCTCCGAAGATGTTCTTCCAGGATTGCCGTCATCCGGGAATATGCAACGTGCTCAATAGCATCCTGACAACTGACCGAACACGTTGTTGCAGTCGAAATTTTGAGTTCCTGCACCGCATCGATGCACAGGGACGGAGTGAACTGCGGCATAAAGACCTCAATCCGGAGCAGCCCGACTCGTATGCCTCCGATGGTGGCCAACCCGATTGGAAGAATGGGGTCATTGTCCAATCTGCGATAGGACGTGAGTCCCGTAACAACATCCACGGAATCAGTCTTGTCGGCATATCCTATGGCGCGACAGAATTGTGGGATGCTGAGCGTGGCCTGAGAACTGGCCCTCTCCATAGGCGGGCTTTGCGCAGGTGGCCAGTCCAGCCTCACATGACCGTCATCAATCTTCCGTAGCAGGCGCTCAAAAACAGATCTCGCCTGAGCGTCATTGTCCGCAGCCGTAATGCGTGACTGCGCGTCCCCAAACAATGCGTCGAGACTTACTTGTCTATCTTTCGTCAGCCACTCCAGATTGGCGTACTTCATCTCAAGCGTTTGTCTCATCTGATGAAGATCGTCGATCCATGGCTGAGGATTCCACCGTTCCTGCACCGACTGTGCTTGCCCGGCCGGGCCGTTCATGATCACAGCGAACCAGAGGAAACAAATACTAATGGACAAGCTTTGCGAATGCCGCCTCAATCGATTCTCCTTCTGTTACAGCCAGGAAGATCAATGTCTACATCAAAACACGGTCGCGGTTCTGTGCATAGCCGCGAGTCCTAGCCGCCCAGCAACCTGTTCTTGTGATTGTAACGGGAAGTCGGCATATGTTTACCGGAATGCGGAGGCTGAGATTTTGATTTCAGCCCATGGCGATGACGACTGCGCCGGCGGTGATGAGGAGACCGCCGATGAGAGTTGGAGGGGTTAGCTTTTCGCCGAGGAGGAGCCAGGCAAAGAGGATGACGAGGGGGACGCTAAGCTTGTCGATGGGAGCGACGCGTGAGGCGGGGCCGAGTTGGAGGGCGCGGAAGTAGCAGAGCCAGGAGAGGCCGGTGGCCAGGCCGGAGAGCGCGAGAAAAAGCAAGGTGCGGCGGTCGAGGGAGCGGATTTCGCTGACGCCGCCGATGCCGGGTTTGGCGAGAGCGAAGACGATGGCCCAGGCGAAGATTACGACTACGCTGGTGCGCAGAGCCATGGCCAGGTTTGAGTCCACATGCGCTACGCCTACCTTGGCTAAGAGGGCGGTGGCGGCGGCAAAGACGGCGGAGAGTATTGCCCATGCGATCCAGTTCATGGGGATTATGGTACAGCGGGCAAGGCGCAGTTGTTGAGTCGGCCCATCATTAAAGCCATCGCTTTCCCACCCTAGCCGCAAAAACAAAGACGCGGCGAGGGTGAGGCACTCAGAATATTTGGACCGATCAGCGATGGAAAAGCAGGTCCTTCGACTCCCCTGCGCTACGCTCCGGATGACAAATCAATCATGCGTTGCCCTCCCGCTCATCGCGAAATACTGCGATGAACGGGGCACAGTTTTTTACGGCGAATTGCGGTTCTGATGAGTGAGGCACCTGCCGCCGAGATTCTAAGTTTAGATATTGAGCACTCGATAAGGTTGACCACCGCCGAAAAGCATCCCTCAGGGGTTAAAACCCATCGTCATTCCGGCACTTTTCGGCACGACTGAAGTCGTGCCCTGACACTTCTTGCTACTCCGTTTGCATTTTTCCGCAAGCTGTGAAGTCGCCCTTTCAAAACATCTATATATAGAGGTTTTCTAGGCCAGCTCCACCTCGATCTTTTTGGCTTCGGGGTCTAGCTTGGTGATTTTGAAGGAGCGGATCTGGCCTTCGCTGAAGGCGTCGGTTTTGGCGGAGGCGGCGGGTGTGTGGCCCTTCCAGCGGCTCTTCAGTTGCGAGGAGAGCGAGGAGAGATCGAGTTTAGGCACCTGCGGTGCGGCTGACGCCGCATGCGCGGCCACCTGCGGTGGGGATGGCGGTCCTGCGGGGGACGCTGATCCAGCGGCGATTGCTGCGGTGCTTCTGATGTGGCAGATGGCGCGGATGCCGTCGCCTAATTCGACATGGATAAGGCTTACGGATTGCTCGATGACGCGGCCGGAGACGGTGTCGCCGACCTTGTGCTCGGCGATGTATTCGTCGATCTCGGTGGGGATGAGCTGCTTGATGCTGAGCTTGATCTGGCGTTTTTCGGGGTCGATGGCCAGGATTTGCGCTTTGACGATCTGTCCCTCTCGCAACATTTCCGAGGGGTGGTTGAGGCGGCGCTCGGCGGTGATCTCGCTGATGTGGACCAGGCCTTCGATGCCGTCGGCTAGCTCGACGAAGGCTCCGAAGTTCATCAGCTTGGTGACCGGGCCGGTGATGGAGGAGCCGGCGGGGAAGGTGCGAGCGACGTCGGCCCAGGGGTCGGCGAGGGTTTGCTTGAGGCCGAGGGAGATGCGGCGCTCTTCCGGCTTGATGGCGAGGATGACGGCATCTACGCGGTCGCCCTGCTTGAGCAGCTCGGAGGGGTGGCGCAGCTTTTTGCCGTAGGACATCTCCGAGATGTGGATGAGGCCCTCGATGCCGGGCTGGATCTCGACAAAGGCGCCGAAGTCGGCCAGTCGAGTGACCGTGCCAGTGATGCGCTGGTTGACGGCGAGGGTGACGGTTTGCCAGGGTTCAGGCTGAAGCTGCTTGAGGCCGAGAGAGATTTTCTGGGTTGCGGGATCGATTTTGAGAATTTTGAGTTGGAGTTCCTGGCCGACGGCGAGGACGTCTTCGGGTTTGGCGATGCGCGCGTGGGAGATGTCGGAGACGTGCAGCAGGCCGTCGAAGCCGCCGATGTTGATGAAAGCACCGTAGGGCATGAGGGTGCTGACGGTGCCGGTGACGATGGCGCCTTCTTTCAGCTCCTCGCGGCGAGCTGCGCTGAGGCCGCGGGCCTGCTCTTCGAGGACCACGCGGCGGTCGACAACCACGTCCTCGTCCATCACGTCGAGCTTGGTGATGCGGCAGGTGATCTCCGTGCCGATGAGCTTTTCGAGTTCGATGGCGTCCTTGGTTCCGCTGCGGCTGGCGGGCATAAAGGCGCGCACGCCTACATCGACCGTAACACCGCCCTTGCGGAGTTCGGTAACGGTGCCGACGATGGCCAGTTTCTCTGCGAAGGCGGCTTCGAGGGCTGACCAGTCGCGGGGCTGGGCCACTTTGAAGCGCGATAGCTCGTAATAGCGCTCGGTGTTGCGGCCGGTGACGGAGACGGGGAAGGTGTCGCCGGGATGGACGTCTTCGGCGTTGTTCAGGAAGGCCGAACGGGGCAGAACGCCCTCGGTCTTGTAGCCGATGTCGAGGAAGACCTGGTCGGTGGAGAGGGAGACGACGATGCCCTGAAGCTGGCGCTGGCCGGGCTGCTCGGATTTATGCGAGTGGCTGCGCTCGAAGTCGTTGAGCAGGTCGGCGAAGGACTCCTCTGGCTCATCAGACTCGGAGGGTTCGGGGGCGGCGGAATCGGCGGGTTGAGCTTCCCTGGTCCCCAACTGCGAGGGACCAGGGGCACCCGCGGACTCTGCGATGGGTTCGGCGAGTGGCTCGGGCGTGATTTCGGGGGCGGGCTGGGATTCTTCGTTGATTTCGTTTGTCATGACAGGCTACACCTATATTCTCCCATGGTTGAGCGGGAGTGTGTATGGCCTCTATTGGATACACTGAATAAGCTATGGAAAATCGCTTAAAGAACGAAATGACGGGAAATGAGATCCGCGAACGGTTTCTGCGCTTTTTTGAGTCGAAGGGACACCGGCGGGTGCATTCTTCCTCGCTGGTGCCGGCCAATGACCCCACGCTGCTGTTTACCAACGCCGGGATGAACCAGTTCAAGGATTTGTTTTTGGGCGCGGAGCGGCGGGAATATACGCGGGCGACGACCTCGCAGAAGTGCGTGCGCGCCGGGGGCAAGCACAACGACCTGGAAAACGTGGGATTCACGCGGCGGCACCATACGTTCTTCGAGATGCTGGGGAACTTCTCGTTTGGGGATTATTTCAAGCGCGAGGCGATTGGCTTTGCCTGGGAGCTGATTACTGGCAAGCGAGAGAATGGCTGCTTCGAGATTCCGGTGGACAAGCTGTACGTGACGATTTTCGAGGGAGCCGATGGGGTTCCGCGCGATGACGAGGCGGAGAAGTTCTGGATCGAGGCGGGCGTAGCTAAAGAGCGGATTTTCGCGTTTGGATTGAAAGACAACTTCTGGCAGATGGGCGAGACGGGACCGTGCGGGCCATGCTCGGAGATTTTTTACGACATGGGGTTGGAGGCGGCGGAGACTCCGGGAGTCGATTTGCCGTATGGCAAAGATGAGGCGCGGTACGTGGAGATTTGGAATTTGGTCTTCATGCAGTTTGACCGGGCGGCGGTGGTGGACGCTGCGACAAAGACCACGACTTATAAGCTGACACCGCTGCCCAAGCCGTCGATTGATACCGGCGCGGGGCTGGAGCGGCTTGCGGCTGTGCTGCAAGGGAAGGTTTCCAACTTTGAGACGGATTTGTTTACGCCGCTGATTGTGAGAGCGGCGGAGTTGTCCGGGCAGCAAGTTAGCGAGTCAGCGAGTCAGCAAGTCAGCAAGTCAGCGGAGTTGGTGGGGAATGCCAGCCTTCGTATCATTGCCGATCATGCACGCGCCGCCACTTTCCTCATCAACGACGGTGTGCTGCCGTCGAATGAAGGGCGCGGCTATGTGCTGCGGAAAATTCTGCGGCGCGGAATTCGGCATGGACGTTTGCTAGGCCAGGAACAGCCCTTCCTTTACCAAATGGTCTACGCCGTTCGCGATCTGATGCAGTGCGCTTACCCCGAGCTGATTGCATCGGCGGACCGTGTCGCAAAAGTCATTGAAGGCGAAGAGAAGCAGTTTGCGAGGGTACTCGGACAAGCATTAGCTGAACTCGAAAGGATTATCAAGAAGACAAAAGAGGGAGCAACTTCCAAAGCAATTGGTCTAGTGTTTCAACAGGCTGAGGTTAGAAATGAAGTAATTCGAGAAGGAACGATGATAAAAATTCCTATCACGCTCGAAAATCTGGACAGGGTTTGGAGCCAAATGGAGAATGGTTTTAATCCTATTCTTGATGGGAAAGATGCCTTCAAGCTATACGACACGTTTGGTCTTCCTCTTGATTTCATTATTGATGCAGCAAGGGATGCGAATATTGCTTTCGATTCAGAATCATTTGAATCCGCGATGGAAGAGCAAAGAGTCCGCGCGCGCGCCAGTTGGAAGGGGGGGAGCCAGAAATCCGCCAGCCCGGCTTATCGTGATCTAGCAAAGACTGATTTCCTCGGCTACAAAACGCTTACCGCAACTGACGCGGAGGTTTTGGCGATTATCAAAGACGGCGCGGGGGTTCCGGCAGCATCGGCTGGCGATCTGGTGGATATTGTGCTCGATCAGACGAGTTTTTATGGCGACTCGGGCGGGCAGGCAGGGGACACGGGTTTTTTTCTGGCTCCTGACGGAAATTCTACTGTTGCAGAAATACAGGGCTGCGTGCTGCCGGTGCAGGGGGTGAGGGCGCACAAGGCTCTGCTCAAGGAAAATCTGGCGGTTGGCGATCATGTGCGGACTGTCGTCGATCAAGAGCGGCGCGACGCGATTCGGCGGAATCATACGGGGACGCATCTGCTGCACGCGGCGCTCAGGCAGGTGCTGGGGACGCATGTGAAGCAGGCCGGCTCGGCGGTGCATCCGGAGCGGCTGCGCTTTGACTTCTCGCACTTTGCGCCGGTGGCCGATGAGGAGTTGGCGGAGATTGAGACGATTGTGAATCGGCAGGTGCTGGCTGATACAAAAGTTGAATCCATTGAGGACGTGCCCATCGACGTGGCCGTGAACGAGTACCACGCCATGGCGCTCTTCGGCGAAAAGTATGGCGACAAGGTGCGGGTGATCAAGGTCGGCGATTTTTCGACGGAGTTGTGCGGCGGGACGCACACGCGGGCCACGGGCGAGATTGGCCTGGTGAAGATTTTGAGAGAGGAGTCGGTTTCGTCTGGGGTGAGGAGGCTGGAGGCGATCACGGGCTTTGGCGCGCTGGATGTTTTTCGGCAAGACTTTGCCGTGGCGCAGATCGCGGCGCAGATGGTTCCCTCGGTGGAGAACTTGCCGGAGGCGTTCCGCGGAAAGCTGGCTGCGCAGGAAGACGAGCTGAAGCGGCTGCGGCGGGAGTTGGACGAGGCGCGGATGAAGGGGGCTGCCGGGGCGCTGGATGAGGCGATGGGGCGGGCGGTGGAAGTGAAGGGCGTCAAGCTAGTAACGCTCAGGGCCGATGCGCTGGAGCGTGGGCAGTTGCGGACGCTGGTCGATAATTTGAAGCAGAAGCTGGGCGAGGGCGTGGTGGTGGTGGCTTCTGCGCAGCCCGAAGAAAAAGTCGCGCTGATTGCCGGGGTGACGGCGGGGCTGACCAAGCGGATTCAGTCGGGCAAGCTGGTGGGGGCTGTCGCGAAGCTGGTAGGCGGATCGGGCGGTGGGAAACCCGAGATTGCCGAAGCCGGCGGGAAAGATCAGTCGCAGATCGACGCGGCGTTGAAGGCCGTGGCGGGGATTGTTGGGGAGTTGCTGGGGTAGGACTTGCCGTCCAGGCAGACTGCGCTAGCGCGCCATAGGATTTGAGGTTTCCCACCTATTCCGCACAGAACGCGAAATGGATGGGGCACCCAAGATTTTGTGTCGCTTTGCGGAGTGCAAAGGCTTTAAAAAACTAAAAACCATAATGAGCATTAGTTATAGAGCATTTTTCCTATTTGTGTAGAGTGCGGCGTAGACCGGGAGGCCCACGCGACAGCCGGTCAGGAGGCCGGCGCTACCTGTTCTTTCAACGCCCCCCAACCTTGAGCCAAGCAAGAAATACACTCTATGCCAACAAGCAAAATGCTCCAGGTCCAAAAATCCGGACCGGGGCATCCATAAGTTAGTTTGTCTGAAGAGGCGGGACGGCGTTCGCCTACTTGTTGTCGTTGCCGATGAGGCGGAAGGTGATGGTGCCCCAGAAGAGGCGGGCGCGCATCTGGACGGGGAGGTGGCGCTCGTCGTCGGTATACCAGATCCATATGTTGCCGCGATTCTTCACTACTCCGGCGTCGGCGGTGGGCTGTACGCGCAGGGTTTTGAAAGAACCGAGCGGGGTTTTGATCTCCTCGCGGCCTTCGATCTTCATGGTCACGGGCACGACGCGCATGGCGTCAAAGACCGGAATGACGAAGTTATGTCCCAGGGCGATGGGCTGCGACGAGGCATAGTAGACGCCGGTAAGCAGGTCAGTGAGACAGGCGGGCGCGGCGGCTTCAATGTGCTTGGTTTGCTTGGTGAGCAGGTTTTTCTCGTCCTGGTAGGCACGATTTTTGGCGTAGTCGAGGTGGAGGGTGGAGTTGATCTGGCGGCGGCCCTCGACGGTCTGCTTGTTGAAGTCGTAGGTGCAGCCTTTGGCGCGGTCAAAACTGGACTGGAAGCGGTCGCTGACATGAAAGAGCAGGTTGATGGCGCCGATGGTGTCGGCGCTGGCGGTTAGGTTCTCGCGGTCGCCGTCGGCCTCAAAACGCAGCACGGCTGTTCCGGCGGGAAAGACGCGCCAGTCCACCGAATAGGTGAGGGTCTGCTTGAGCGGAAAGCTGAATCCGGGGCGAGGGGGCGGGAGCGGGGGCGTTTGCTGGCCAAAAATCGGGAGGGGAGCGGCGGCGGACAAGGCGAGGACGCATAGAACGGCGGACAGGGTTAAGCGCGTTTTCACCGGGATTGGCTCCTTGCTGAATAGACTGCTGTAGTAGAGATCTGATTAAGTTTTGATTGCAGGCCAACATTCCGTCAGGGGCTAAAGCCCGTTGTTTCTTATCAGGCATTTACAGCACGACTGAAGTCGTGCCCTGACGCTTATTGCTCCTCGTTTGCTTTTTCCGCAAACTGTAAAGCCGTGCCCTTTCAAAACATTGGCTAAATCAAGTTCCGTGACACAAAGACCGCTCATCACGGCAGGTTCATCACGTTGGCCAGCAGCGGCCGCAGCAGGAGCAGGCTGAGGTAAAGCAGCAGAACCCCTATGCCTGCATTGTACTCGCGGTGCTGGAGATAAAGCGACAGGGAAAAAGCGCCGTGGGCTCCTTTAACTCTTGATTGCTTCATCAAGGTTAAACAGGGAGTCAGACGCGGGATCAGGCGCGGCACCTTTTGGCAATAGTCGTCGAAGGTGGGGAAAGTGGCGCGCAGGAAGCGTTCCTCGGATGCGATGACCGGCACGTAGATGGCCGCGAAGACGACGGCGAGCGCGAGGGCCATCGGCCAACTGAGCAGCGCCAGGGAAAAGCCGGCGGCGATCAGCATGGAGCCCAGATAAAGCGGGTTGCGAGTGTGGGCGTAAGGGCCGGTCACGGTGAGTTCGCGATTCTTTTTGACGTAGCCGGAGGCGTAGGCGCGCAACCAGAGGCCGGGCAGGACCAATGCCAGGCTCCAGGCTACGGCGGCGGGATGGGGCGCGCGCCGGAGCAGTTCGAAGAGATAGAGCGCCGCGGTGAGAAAGCCCAGCGGAACGCGGATGCGGCGGGCGATGCGCTGCCAGCGGGCGATCCAGTCGGGTTGCGGAGCCGTGGAGTTGATCATGAGGCTGATTCAGGATAAAGCAATGCATCGGCGGCGCGCAGGACTTCGGCTGGCTGAATAGTGAGCAGGCCGGACTCCGGCTCTTCGTGGCGGGTGTGGTCGCGGCGGCTTTCCGGGCTGCGCAAGACGATGAAGCGCGAACCGAAGGGACCGTTGCGGCTGGGGTCGGTGGGTCCGAAGATGCCCACCACGGGGCGGCCCAAGGCGCAGGCCAGGTGGAGCGGGCCGGTGTCTCCAGCAATGACCAGGGCAATGCGGCGGGTGAGGGCGACGAGTTGGTCGAGCGTGCAGGCCAGCGGAGTTGCCGCGCCATTGGTTACACGGACGATGAGATCCGCCAGCGGCTCCTCGCCGGGTCCGACGTTGACCAGGACGCGGCAGCCGAGAACGATAAGACTTTGCGCGACTGCGGCATAGCGCTCCACGGGCCATCGCTTGGCTCCCCAGCCAGCGCCGGGATTAATGAGCACGGCAGTCTTGTTGGTTATGGGAGGCAGGATTTCATCGGCCCAGGCCTCGGCGGCGGGGGCAACGGGGAGCCAAGGCTCGACGGGCGTGAGTTGATCGCCGGCGATGGCCGAGGCCAGCTCAATGTCCTGGTCTATGACGTGAACGCCTCGGGTGGCCACGCGCTCGGAAAAGAGCCAACGCGCCGCCCGCTCGCGTGGTTCGGCTTCGCCAATCAGACGGCGGCAACCAGCGAGGCGCGCCACTAAAGCCGAGCGGATGGACCCTTGCAGGTCGATGACGGCGTCATACTTTCCGGAGCGAAGAGCAGAGCGCAACGCCATGAATTCATGGAGGGTTTGGATGCTGAAGGGGGATTTGCGCCACATCTTCGTGGCGGCAAAATGCAGGTGGTCGACGAGAGGCTGTGCGGATTGGCGACTGGAGCTGGTTTCTGTTGCCAGCAGAGCGCGCCAGCGCGGCTCGACGACCCAATCGATGACCCAATCGGGATGGGCCTGGCGCAGCGCCGTGACCGCAGGCAGGGCGTGGAGAATGTCGCCCATGGCGCCGAGGCGAACCACCAGCAAGCGAAAGTTGGAGTGTGTCTGCAAACTTTGATTTTCTCACAGTGGAGGATGAGAAGGACTGGGCGCAAGCCTTTTAACCAGCCAATCGATGGCGGCATTTTGGTCCTCGATCTTGATGCGCAGGCGGGCGATCGTCAGCGGCATGGATTTCGGGAAGAGGAGGGCGAGATTGCCCATCCGGACGAGATCCTTTTCAGTGGTGACGACCGCGGCTACGTTCATTTCGCGGGCCTCTGCGATCAACTCTTCCAAAACGCTCGCGGAGTAGGTGTAATGGTCCGGGAAGGCGAGCCGGAGAGCGACATTGAGGCCGGCGTCTTCCAGGCCTTCAAAGAACTGATCCGTATGGGCTATGCCGCAAAAGGCGGCAACGGGGCCGTTGACTTCGGGGATTTCCAAGGAACGAAAGATCCGCCAAACCGGCCTGTCCCAGCCATAGTAATGCAGCGCAACCTCCAGCTCCGGCTCGTTGGCGGGTAGGGCGAGAACGTCGGCGCGAGAGATGGCCTCAATCGACTCGCGCAGATTGCCTGCCGGCAACAGCCAGTCTTGCCAGTCGCGCTGGTTCAGCAGCAGAATATTGACGTCGCGGGCGAGCTGGCGGTGCTGGAAGCCATCGTCGAGCAAATGAACGTGGCGTGGCAGCTTGGCCTCGGCGGGAGGTTTTTCCGCAGGAGCTGCCTGAGGGGCTAACTCTCCGGAAGATTTTGCCGGTTCCACGCCGACGGGGAGGGCTGGAAGCTCCGGCTTTACCGAGGCGAGTGTTGGCTCCGTCTGGGCTGGCGATTCCGTTTTGGCTGACGTCTTCTCGACCTTTGATTCCGCTTCCAAAGGCGGAGTTGACGGCTCCGAGATGTTCGGCTCCGGTTGCGAGGCCAACTGCCGGGCATCCGCCTCGGCTTTTGCATCCGCTTCGGCCAGCAGCCCGGCGTCGTAGCGTTGCGGGGAGACGTAGACGGGAACGCCGGTGACGCGTGCAATCAACAGCGGCTCGTCGCCGAATTCCTCGGCGCTCCCGTACTCATCGACGCGGTCAATCCATTGACTCTGGCGGCCGTAGCCTCGGCTGAGTACATCCACGCGAATACCGCGCCGCAGTAAAGCCCTGGCCAGCGCGATGGTCAGCGGCGTCTTGCCCGAGCCGCCGGTGGAGAGATTGCCGATGCTGACGACGGGATAGCGCAGCCGCCGCGCCGGGGACGCAAGGAGCTTGAGTTCACGAAGAAATAGTGCCAGCCGGTAGAGCGGAACCAGCGGCAGAAGCAGGCGGCGCGCGAAGTGGGTCTGACTCATGCGCGCCATTCCCTTCGATCCAGCGAGGAAAGCAACTCCCTGAGAGCCTCGACCGAGCGGCCGGTTGCTCCCGCCTGCTTTTGAAATACCTGTTGAGCTCTTTTACCCATAGCCAAGGCGGAAGGCCTATCCTTTAGCAAATCGATCAATATGGCGGTCATGTCTTTTCTATCGGCAGCTATCCTCACCGCCTGATGGGTGTGCAAATCTTCTGTAATGGCGAGGAAGTTATCAAAGTGCGAGCCCATCACGATGGGAACGCCGAACTGAGCCGGTTCCAGCGGGTTGTGCCCTCCGGCGGGAACCAGGCTGCCACCGACGAAGGCCACCGAGGCGAGCGAATAGACCGAGGCCAGCTCGCCGATGGTGTCGAGCAGTACGATCTGTCCGGGGTTCAACGAATTGATTGAACTTTCGGGGGCGGAGTTCCAATCAGACCTTTTTACCCAGCGGAAGCCGGATCTCCGCAGCAGCGCGGCCACCGAGGCGAAACGCTCCGGATGGCGAGGCGCGAGGACCATCGCCAGTTGCGGATCGGCCTGAAGCAAACTCGGCCAGGCTTCGAGTAAAGCGGTCTCCTCGCCTTCGAGCGAGCTTCCGGCGACAATGAGGCGCAGACCGGACGAATACTTTTTTAACTGGCGAGTGGCGTCGGTTTCTCCGGCGGCGCTCACATCGAATTTCAGGTTGTCGGCGACCGATACGCGCTGCGGCAGACAGCCGAGAGCTATGAGGCGTTCGGCATCGGTCTGGGTCTGTGCGAGTACACGGCTTAGACGGCTGAGGAAAGGTCGCCACAGATGGCGGAGCCACCGGTAGCGCGGCCATGAACGATCTGAGATACGCGCATTCACGACGGCCACAGGGATTTTGCGGCGGAAGCAGCCGGCGAGCAGATTCGGCCAGAACTCGGTTTCCGCCAGGATCAGGAGGCGCGGCTGGAGGGCATTGAGGTAGGCATGAACCGCCCAAGGCAGGTCGAGCGGACAATAGAAGACGCGCTCCGCGCCGAAGCGCTCGCGGGCCAGCGCGTGACCGGTGCGGGTGGTGGTGGAGACGGCAATGAAATATTCGGGGAATGCTGCATCGAGGGTTTTGACAAGGCGGCTGACGGCCAGGACCTCACCGACGGAGACGGCGTGTACCCAAATGAGGGGACGCTCAGAACCCAATCCGGTAAACTTCTCACAGAGCCGGGAAGGAACCAATCCCAATCGTTCCATCAGCCCCTCACGGTACTTTTGCGTAGTGGCCATGCGGAAGAGCCACCAGGGCGCGCCCACGAGCAGGGCCACGAGCAGGGCCAAATTGTAAATGAGCAGAATCATGCGGTTCGAGTTATTCTATCCCCAGTACAATTCTCACATGATACAGGCGGCATCCGATGATAGAGTCAAGGGCGATAACGGCTCTGCGGGCCATTCCACTGTTAGCGCTTTGTCTGGCTCTGCCTGCCGCAGGGGGCAGCAGCCACACTCCGCCTCCGGTGCAGCCGGCCACGTCGTTTGCGGCAGTGGAAGTGCATGAAGATGAGAAGGTGGCTATTGCCGCCGAGCCCTATGACACGCGCGAGAAAGCGGCGATCTTCCGCGTGGATTATCTGAGCCACGGCGTGATGCCCATTCGACTCATCGTGACCAACAACGGCAACCGGCCGATCAGCATGACGGAGGCGCGAATCCTATTCATTACGGCCGCCGGCGACAAGATTCAGACCGCCGAGCCGGAAGACATGGAGCGGCTGATGACGCGCAAGGAGCGCGAGGGCGGCATGATTCCGCTGCCCGGCCCGCTGCCCAACATCAAGCTCAAGCCCACGGCCAGCAACAATGATATTGAAAAGGACTTCGACACCTTTGAGTACAAATCTCTGACGGTTGAGCCGCACACCACGCGCGCGGGCTTCCTTTTCTACGACGTTTCCGGAGTTGATCACCCGTTGGAGGGCGCCAAACTGCACCTGCATATGCTGCGTGACGCCGAAGGCAAAGAACTTTTCTTCTTTGAAATTCCCTTTGACAAATACCTCAAGTCTAAATCCAGCCAGATGAACTAACGCTTCTGGAAGGCCGGGGACGAGCGCTTACTCGAAGTAAGTTGCGGTGCAGGTGTCCGTCTCCCAAATGGTTACGTGCTTGACACGGACGCGTCCCTGGGTCATGCCGGCGAGCTGCTCACTGGTCTGGCCGTAAAAGTATTTGGCCAGATTCTCGGCTGAGGGATTGAGGACGATGAAGGGCTCGAGGTCGTTGAGCATCTGGTGGTCGATGCGGTCGATGACCGGGCGCAACAGATTCTTGAGCAGCTTGAAGTCCAGGAGCAGGCCCGCGGAATCCAACTCCGCGCCAGTCAAGGTGACGCGGACCTTGTAGTTGTGGCCGTGCGGGTTCTCGCACTTGCCCTTGTAGTTGCGGAGGTAGTGTCCGGAGGAGAAACCAGCCTCCACGGTGACTTCAAACATGGTCGTCTGCTCGATTCTGTGAGGGAACGTGCCCCAGGGTCTATTTTAGTGCTTTTCACCGCGATGCTTCTCCACCCCACGGACGAAGACCTGTCCACCACACCAGCAAGCAAAGACCGCTTGCCGGAAATCCTAGCTATATGTGGGGATCCCGGTGCTTGCGCCGAGCCTCTTCGCTTCGGCGGTCCACCTGTTCGAATAAATTGCTCAGAACGCCGACCAGTGCCAGAGTGAGACCGGCCAGCAATAGCAGCAGCGCGATTGTTCGAGCTAAAGACGCGTTCGCCGACAGGCCGGGCTGAAGGCTCGAAGGCACGAGCGAGATTGCCGCGGAGAGCAGCGCAAAGGCGAGCAGCGTGGCGGCCAGGATGTAGAAGTTGCGGGACATGATTTGAGATTCGACGGAAAGCGACGGATCTACTGCGATTTTAGAGCATTCCCCGAAGCAGCGTGCTGAAGACAGCGCACAGCATGAAGATGCTAAACTGATACGTTGCCATGCGCCGTGCCCTCGCCATCTCGCTGATGATGCTCTTCAGTTGGACGCTGATCGCGCCGCTGCTCACCCTAGGCGCCGAGTCAAATCAAAGCGCCTGTTGCTGTTGCAGAAACGGCAAGCATCGCTGCATGTGCAAGATGCACAGGATGGCGCAACAGGTTGGCAATCAAAAGGGATTTACGACCGTCTCCGAAAAATGCCCTTGCTGCCCGGCAAGCGCCTGCACGGTTTATTCGCCCGTCTACAAGCCGGAAACCGAAAAGCGGTTTTATGCCGAGGTTGTCTTCAATCCGGCGCGCCTGCCGCAGAGCGAAACACAACCCCGCATTTCTTTTCTCCGCAGCCATCCAAAGCGCGGTCCTCCTGCTCCTCTTATCTGAAACGCCGTAGTGCATTCGGAGAGGAGTGGCATTGTCCATTCCATCCGCCGCCTTGCGTGTATTCAAACCAGAGGAGATCCGATGAAAGCCAAGCTGTTGCTGGCGTTGTTGCCAGCCGTCTGCCTGTGCGGGCCGGCACATTCGATTCGCGCCCAACAAAGTCCTGAAGCCGTTGCCACCGGACGCATCACCGGAGTGTTGCGCGATCCTAGCGGCGCGGTCGTTCCCAACGCAAAGGTTGATGTTAAGAGTCAAGCCACTGGAATTACGAAATCTCTCACTACCAGCCACGCGGGCCGCTTTGCCTTCGATGGCCTTATTGCTGGCCGTTATGACGCAACCATCATTGTTCCCGGATTTGAAATCGTAATGATTCGAGATATTAGCGTCAGCGCAGGCAAAGAGACGATTGTCAATGTAACCTTACGGATTGCGCGAGTAAGAACCGACATCGAGGTCAATGCACCGGGGATAGATACGGGAACGCGACGCACGGTGAGCGATGACGAGCAGGCGCGCAGCCGCAACGCAGCGGAAATTGTGGCAGAAACGCCCGGCGTCAGCCTGCACGAAAACGGCCAGCTTGCCAGCATTCCATTTCTTCATGGTTTGGGAGACGAGCGTACCAAGATCGTGGTAGATGGCATGACGATCTCCAGCGCCTGCCCAAACCATATGAATCCTGCGCTCAGCTATGTTGCCCCGGCCCAAGCCGCACAGTTGACGGTGCTGGCTGGGATCACGCCGGTCAGCTTGGGTGGAGACAGCCTGGGCGGGACCATTTCGGTTGAAACGCCCGCGCCCGCTTTCGCCAAACCTGGAAGCAACGTGCGCGAGGATGGCACCTTCACCGGCTACTACCGCTCCAACGGCGAAAACTGGGGCGGGTCGCTCATAGAAGGGATCGCCAGCGAACACTACAGCCTCGGTTATGTTGGCTACTTCACCACCACCGATGATTACTCTGACGGCTCCGGCCACAAGGTCACGTCAACCTACGCACAGAGCACCGACCATGCACTCACCTTAGCGGCGCAGAGCGGGCGCAACCTCTTCCTTGCCACTGGGAGTTTTCACCACACTCCATTTGAGGGCTTCGTGAATGCCTACATGGACCTGATTCACAACGATGCGACTTCGCTGAATCTGCGCTACCGCCGCACACTGGCCACTGGCTCGCTGGATACCCGCTTCTACTGGCAAAACACCACCCATGAGATGAACTTTTTGCAGGACAAGATTGCCGTGGACGGCGCGGGTGCATCCATGCCGATGAATACCCACGGCCGCGACCTGGGCTACCTGGTGCGCTATGAGTCCGCGCTTTCCCCGCGCCACACCTTCCGCGCCGGCAATGAATTGTACCGCTTCCGCCTGGATGACTGGTGGCCGCCGGTAGCAGGAATGGCTCCCATGATGGGACCCAACACCTTTATCAATCTCAACAATGGCCGCCGCACACGACTGGGGACGTACGCCGAACTGTTCAGTCACTGGAACCCGCGTTGGTCCACTCTATTCGGTCTGCGCAACGATACGGTGTGGTCCGATGCGGGCAACGTGCAGGGATACTCGATGATGTATGCCACCGATGCCGCAGCCTTCAACGCCGAAAACCACGCCAAGACTGACGCAAACTTCGATTTGACTGCGCTGGCCCGCTACGACGCAAATGCGCGCGTCGCCGTTGAGTTCGGCTACGCGCGCAAGAACCGCTCGCCGAATCTCTACGAGCGATACACATGGTCGACCAATATGATGGCGGCCAGCATGATCGGCTGGTTTGGCGACGGCAACATGTACTACGGCAACGTGGCGCTGAAGCCGGAGGTCGGAAACCTCGTCAGCGGAACCCTGCTTCTGCACGGGCAGGCGGCTAAGCCCTGGGAGGTGAAGCTGACGCCTCACTTAAATTTCATCCAGAACTACATTGACGTGGACGTGGCCTCAATGGGCATGATGGGAATGGGATTGCCGCTGCTGCGCTTTGCCAACCACGACGCCCGCATCTATGGCGGAGATCTCTCCGGCTTCGCCACGCTGTGGAGCAGCAGCGCTGCCGGTACTGGCAAACTGAGCGCCAGCGGAGCTTGGCTGCATGGCACGCGTACCGATAGCGATACCCCGCTCTATCAGATGATGCCGCTCAACTTGCGCGG
>CAWDQS010000212.1:0-18978 GCA_963804295.1 uncultured Acidobacteriaceae bacterium | reverse complement strand
GAAGTGTATGTGCTGTCAAAAGGTAGCGGATCTGGATTTTTCATGATCTCTGCGAATTTCTTAAACGTGAGATTTGAATGAAGGTCACGGGCACCCCACGGGTCGGCAAAGAAATGAAGTTTCAGATAGGCACATCCTTTGTCGTACTCCTCTGAATTTGGCCTCTCCTTTTCCAAATAGCCCTTGAAACGGGCACGCGCACTGCTCCCTCGCTGCCACAGCAAGTCCAGGAAGTGCCGATCTGTTTCAGGCGTAGGATCGGAGGAATCTGCAATGCGACGGTAGATCCTCCCTGTCGAATGGATGTACGGAGCGTCATTCCCAGCAGGAACGTGAATCATGATCACCGCACGGTCCACGGCGAGGCCAATTGCAGGCTCAGGGCCGTTTAGGACGCGATGTTCAAAGAAAGCCGGTGGACTCACATGTATGGCATCGGCCTGCGTTATCCATTCTTCGTACTGTGGAACCTCCGAGATTGAAATGCCAGGAAAGGAACCGGCTGTACGATTACCTACCTTGTCTTCTTCAACTCCATAGAAGAGCCAGCCTCCATACGTGTTTGCAAAGGCACTGATGGATTTCGCGATTGTAGAAGTGCCCGACTGGGATTGTTTGTACTCCGCGTACCACCCCTCGGCCGTTGTCTTCAATACTTCAAGGTCGGCCGCATTGATTTCATCGAAAGGCTTTTGAAAGGGACTAAAGCTGTGCATTGACATCTCCGATGTTTCCAAAACTGAGATGCTCAAAGATTTTCTCACTTGCGCTGCGTCCCATAATCGGCTGCTTCTGACGCACACCAAACACTGCGGCATTCATTTCAAGACCCATCCAAGTCAGATCATCACTCATCGTCAGACTTTCCTTTCATTAACGAAAGCGATTGCACCGTGGGTGTATCTGTTCTGCCAGCGCTTCAGCGACAGGGTTCCCGATTCCGGTTTGATCGAGGTTTGAGAGCATTATATCGGCCAGCTCAGGTACGCGGCGGCGGACAAGCGGCTTGGCCAGTCCGGCATCTTCGGCCAGTCGCTCGAAATTCGCCTTTGACACCTTATCCGACGAATACTCGCCGCCGATCTTCATGGCCAGTTCGCGGGTCAGCTCCGGATAGTAGCGAGTGCTGACGAGGTCGTAAAGTGACGCAAGTCTCGTATCCAGGCTCGCCGTGGCCGTCCCGCGATAGAGCAGAGAGAAGTTCTTTCCGTGCGCGTCGTTGTTGCCAACCAGAAAGTTGAAGACCACGGCATCCAGCAGCCGCGCCAGGTCGATGACCGGCGCGCTGGAGACCTCGCGCAACAGCGCGAAGCATTGCTTGAGCGACGGCCCACCTTCCTTTTGATATTTATTCTCGGAGACGATACCTAGCGCTTGGCAAAAGTCCTCTTGGTGCAGACGCTCCAGCGTCGCACCATCCGGGGTCTGCCGGTGGATTCGGTCGTAGCGCTCGACCAGCAGGTATTCAACATCTTCCACGCGCCGAATTTCAGTTTTGGCCACGGGCAGGCCGACCGCCGCAGCGAGTTTCATGCAGTAGGCTTCGTTGAAGACGACTCCGGCAAACCGCTCTACGGCGGGCTTCAAGATGTGCGTACTGGGCGCACCGCCCAGAGGGAGCGAGATGGCGTCCCCTTCCACCCGCACAGCGATCTTGTCTTGCGCGCCGGCAAGAGAGAGGCGAATTCCGGTTTCGCCAGCAAGCAAAGGCCGACGCGGGAGTTCCCGGAGAATTCCCGCCAGCTCTGGCGCGGAAAGCGCCCGGTAGTGATAGTCCGGCGCGTGAAGGGTTTCGCCAGCAGGAACGAATGTGACGGCGCCTGCGCACTCCCCACCGATCCGCTCCAGCATGGCGTAATCGTTGCGCTCACTGATGCCCAAGTTGCGGGCAATGATCTCGCGTTTGTTCTCTTCGGGCAGAATGCCGGCGAAGTACCCCCGGCATTCCTTACGCGTAAAGCGCTCCCGCCGTAGGGGAAGCGAGTGGGACAGCGACGTGGCGCCAGGCCGTTGCAGCCAGCTTTCCGCGTAATCAAAGACCATCTGGCCGCCGTCATCTTGAATGAGGTGGCCGACCAGTTCGCGGTGCAGGTAGACATCCAGGGTTCTGGCCATGCGCTATTCCACGCTCCCGAAGACCGCAGGCGGCGTCAGCGCGATCTTGATTCCCAGCGTATGCAGGACCGTCAGCACCTTGCCGATCTGGCAGGTCTCCTTGCCCTTTTCCAATTCGATAATGAAGCGCAAGCCGGTCCCCGAGGTCAGCGCCAAATGTTTTTGCGTGACGCCCAGCCGTTTTCGGCTTTCCCGGACAAGTTTACCGATGGTTTCCGTCGAATATGCCACTGGAGTCCTTGAAAATTCCCGTACGGGAATAGTGCTATATATATAGCACGCAAGTCAAGGTGAATATTCCCGGTCGGGAATCACAGGAATACTGACTCAAATTCGAAGAGCCAACGGCCATTCCACAAATCGAGAATTCGGGCTTAGCAGAATGGTTTCAGTCATACCTACGAAAAGGATTCCACTCGCCGTTGGGAATGAATGGCGTTCCCTCTCTTCCGTCAAGTTGCCAAAAGGTATCCACTAGCGGGCGCAAAGCGCGGGGGTAGGGCTGTTCTTCGTGCTCGCTCAAGTCCACCATGACTTCGGGCGATGTCACCGCGCATTGCCGAATGCCGAATTCGCGCCCGCTCCACGACATCAGAGTCGAATAGATTTGCTTGTCCTCAATCCCAATCATTGAGAATCCGACATAGACAACTCCTATGCGTCCCTCTCGCTGGAATCTCCCAATTGCATCGGAATAGCAGTTAACCATTGTCTGCTCCACTTCCTGACCGCAGATCAGAGGAATCTGATGGCCAATGGGCGGACGATAGAAATTGCTGAAAGTGTACTCGACAATGCCCGAACGAAACAGTTGAGTGTAACCTCTGTACCCGTCTGTCTTTTCAGGTGGTCCAACAGTCGCGCGGCCAGAGTGGCACAGAAAACCGTCGGCATTGTATCGCTGGTTGTAGTTTCCATTCGGAACGTACACGTCTCTCTTCTCTTGTTCTGGAACCCGCCATGCCTCGGTGAACGCGCCGGGCGTGAATGCATCTGCCGGGATGACATGGAATAGCATCACCACGTTATCTGAAAGGAGAACCGGCCCGCGCCCTTGTTCGAGCAGGTCCACTCTATGTGCTCGCCAAGCAGTGATGCAATCTCGCAGTTCGCCCTGCTCTGAAAACCCACGCCGGATCTCATCCCAACTCATTTTGTGGCTCACAGTCCCCGTCCTCTTGTAAAACCTGTCCACTCCTCCCATGGTGACCATGTGCGGTTTGCTCCTGCTGGCCGGTACGCGAACCACTAGCGCATCTCCGTCGGAACAGCGAATGCTCCGCACAACTGAGCCAATCAGTTTGGGCGCAATGCAGTCACGTATGTAGCTGGAGAGTCGAATCTCCTCTTCCTGGAGGTTTGCGATTCGAGTTCCCAAGAGGCGGTCCGGTACTCCGGTCGCTTTGTCGTCATCATCCCGGCGCTCCATAATTCCGTATATCAAATCGCCGCCCGCTGAATTCGCCAGCGCTGTCACGTCGTACAGGAACTCTCGCTTCTCCTCACTCTGTCCGCGAGGAAGTTGCTGTTTATAATCAAGAGCCAGGCTTTCAGGCACCTCGGATTCGATGAGGTCCTCGATGTGGGCAGGAGTCAAGTCGTTCAAGCTGACGGGCAACATGCAACCATTGTCGCACCGCGCCGGGCCCGATGTGGATTGTCCTGCCAACGCTGCAATCACTCTCCCCAGCCGTAGAAGGCAGGGCCAGCCTGTTTGGTTAGGCATGAGAGTTTCAACGGAATTGCGGGATCATTGTCGTTGATTATTTCTGCGGCTTGTTAAACAGGCCAATAAATCTTTTTCAATGGCAAAAGCGCTCGCGTCTCAGCGTCCATGCGGTCGTAATGTTCAATTATCGTCTTGCCCAGGTCATCCGCGTCCATGAGAGTCAGATTTTGATTTGAACGGTCGGCTTCATATCTCGCCTCTCGCGAAAATCCTCCTGTGCTCACATACAGGCCATTGTCGTTATGCCGGAGGCCGCCGAGAAAACTGCGCACTTCGGGCGCGCCCATCGAACCCTTGCGGTGCTTGACTTCGACAATGATCCTGGGTGGCTGAAAGCCAAATCCATCAGGGGAAGCAATAATATCGCGCCCTCTGTCAGGCCCAGCCGGTGAAATCCGTGTCTTATACCCCATGGCGCGCAACAGGCCCGCCACGAGTTCTTGCATTTGGTCCCAGGCCAATTTGCTCAATCTGTCCTGCAAAAACTCCAGCGCTCGCTGTTCGGTGTCTTTCCTAACCTCGGTTTCAGCCTCTATTTCGCCTTCGACAGACGGTCCGTCGTCTGTTTGAGCGTCGCCCTTTTGCGGGCTCAGAAGCTCGTCTGCCACTGAAGAGGAAAGGCAAAAAATTGTGGAGATCGCCCCCAAACTGTTCTTCGCCCCAGCCGAAAGCTCGTCGCGAGAAACTTCACCCTCCCATCGGACAGACCGCGTATGACGCAGTTCAGGATCGTACTCGGGGTGGTATTCATAATCTCCGGTGACGATTCCGATGTGATAGATTCTGCGGTTGGAATCATAAGTCGTCACAGCCTGGCCGGGAACAATCTCTTCGCGGAAGCGATAAACCTGCCCGACGCTGGCAGCGTTTTGAAATCTATTGTTTTCTGGCCATGCCTGCTCGACAAGCAGTGCCAACTCTTCGCGGCTATGAACATTCGACAAGTCGCCGAGATGCGACCAGCCGATTGCGACCATTTGATGGGAGAGAAACTCATCGATAAAAACAGAGTCGCGTCCGGCTCGAACCATCCAAAGCTGTCTTGCCATGCACTCCATTATAAAAGCCGGTTTTGGTTTTCGTTCGTTGCGACGAGGCATTCCCAGGTACAGTAGCGGAACATGCGTCAGCTTTGCCTGACTGTGGAAAACTGCGCTAAATTACGCTCGCTCAACTACTTCCAGCTTTTCTAAATTACGCTTACATTCTCTTTATTATCAATAACATACAGAGTGCGCGGTCAACTCAAAATCCGCCGACCCTTGCGGTCATGGGGGTTCGACCCCCCCTCCCGGCACCAATTTATACTATTGATTACAAAAATGTTAGTTGATCACAATGCAAGAGATGCGGCAGGAGGGCAATACTAAAACGCGCTCTAAAAAAGCCGGTACTGCCATCGAGGAATCCAGAAGGGTTGAGACTTTCATTTGTTGGTTCGGTTGAATCGTCCAGTTACCAAACTGCGACGGTCAGAATCTTGGGCGAGCCTGCTATGCCGTTGACGACATCCATACTCAACACGGCTTCAAAGTCATAGTTCCGGAAACCGGAACCGACTTGGCGGCGCAGTTCTTCTATCTGCCGGGGATCGACTATAAACTCGCCCGCCGCCGCCGTCCCGCTCATGCCGATTCCCGCTACGATCATTTCGACCTGTCCTGTGGATTCATCGTGGATGCGGGCGATGATTGCGTAGTCATGCTTGACTTCTGAAAGCGGCACCTTCAGGTCGATCCCCCAGTCCTTCATGTCAGGATTCTTAATATCGCTAATCCAGTACCGCTCCTTATTGGTGCCTGCGAAACGGAAGCGAAGCGGAGCGAGCGCGCGCAGCGTCCATTGGTTGTCCAGACCGCAGACCAGGATAACCGGCCCTTGCCGCAGATCGTCGAGAGTGGTTACCCAATTAGGGCGGAGGTTGGATTCCCGGTTGTGCTCCGCAATAAAATTTGAAATTCTTTGCGTGGCGAGTACATCCGAAAAGACAACATTTTCTTCCAATACCTCGTGGGCGAGGAAAGTGGAATTGCGAGGGGCGAAGGGGGCAGTGGGAGCCGGATTGTTGGCGTGATCCGGCGTAGAATCCTCCTCGGGAACCAGAATTCCAGCCGCGGTTCCTGTCATGATACCGGAATGGGAGCCCACGGGCAGGCAGAAGATGACCGTTCTACGATCGGCGAGGAGAGGACTCCAGAGCTCATCAATCGCGGAAGGATGGGTCCATTTCCAAGAGATTCCAGCTCCCAGCACCAACAAAAGTGCAATCGCAATGCCCAAGACGTATCTGGCTGAGAGCGAGAACCTGGGTTTGAGGTCTGGTATAGCTGGTGTTGCGGCAGTGGCTTGCAACTGCGCTTGAAGCGCCTCGGTTTGAGCCGTTTGCTCAGCCTCTGAGAGGGGTTCCTGTCCTGATACGTGATGGTGATCGGAGGCGGCCTCTTTGCTGAGGCGGAATTCGGGCACGTAGTGGCCCGGCAATAGCTCAATGCGCATCTCCGCGTCGTGTGATTGCTCGTGATAGTACTGCGCGATTCTTTTGCGGATCTCGGCAATGGTGACCCGAACAACTGGATCTTCCGCAGTATCGTAATCCGCGGGCCGATCAAAGACCCGAACGCCTAAGAGGCGTTCCTTCAAAAATTCTCCCCGTCCTTCGAGCGTTTCCTCGACGATAAAGCGGAACAACAGGGGATAGCGCCGGCTGTTATTGAAATGGCTGGTCGCTAGCAGGCGGTTCATCTGCTGACGGACCAGTTCCTTGTCCTGCTCCGTTACTGGAGTCCAACTGACGCTCTTGGAATCCTCAGGACTCATTGGAATACCCCTTAAAAGCCGATACTTAGCATAGACCAACCTCTTTACCTTTGACAATACAATCTTTTACCACTCTTTACATTCACTGAAAATCGGCCAAATACGTGGTAAAAGCTCTTTACCTTTGATGAGATACCAGATGAACCCTATACAAGATTCTAATTCATTAACTAGTATGCGTGATGAGCTTGAAGCCGGCCTCTGGGCGGTGCCAACCGAATGGGGAAGGCCCATCTATATTCAAGAGGATAAACGACTTTCAGGCAGGAGGAAACATGAATCGGAAAATGCAGCAAGTAGCACAATGCTCGGGCCAGGGCGAGAAACTCTACCGCTTGGCAGGGCGACTCATCGTCCTGCTGGCGCTTCTAGTATTTAGTTCCAGAGGAGCGCTTGCCCAGTTGTCCACTGCCGATATCCTCGGCACCGTAACCGACGCCACTGGGGCGGTAGTTTCCAAAGCAACTGTTACCCTGGTAAACCTTGACACCCATGATCAGCGCGTAGATGTCTCCAGCGATAGCGGTGATTATCAATTCACCCTGCTTCCCGTCGGCCACTACGCGGTAACGGTAAAGAAGACTGGCTTCAAAACCACGACCACGAATCTGGCCGTTGAAGCCGGTGACCGTGCCCGTGCCGACATTCATCTGGCTACAGGCGGCACTACTGAGGTTGTCGTTGTGGAAGCCACAACTCCTCTGCTCCAAGCCGATAACGCGACCGTCAGCTCGACGGTCACCGAACAGTCTGTTGAGGATCTGCCTCTGAACGGACGCAACTTCGTGCAACTGGTTCAAATGGTTCCCGGAGCCAACGAAGGTCCCGGCAACGGCCTCTCCAGTGGCGGACGCCCGGACGATCGCCGCACCACCAACGGATTCTCAGTCAACGGCCAGGACGATATTCTGAACAACTATATTGTTGACGGCATCGACGACAACGAGCGCGTCATCGGCACCATCGGCGTCAAGCCCTCGGTGGAAGACATTCAGGAGATCTCGGTTCAGACCAACAGCTACGCTCCGGAAGCAGGGCGCACGGCTGGCGGCGTCGTCAACCTAGTCACCAAGTCCGGCACCAACAAATTCCACGGGTCGGCCTACGAGTTCTTCCGCAACGACAAGTTCGACAGCCGGGATTACTTCTTTACGGCTGCACAAGGCAACAAGCCCGAGTTGCGCCAGAACCAGTTTGGCGGCAGCCTCGGCGGCCCCGTCATTCGCAACAAGACCTTCTTCTTTGCCGACTATGAAGGCATTCGTTTGGTGAGAGGCATGAATCCCTATACCAGCTCGGTGCCTTCGAATGCTGAATACACCGCGATCAACGCTGCAACCGCCGGAGAGGCGATTGACCTGGTATTTCCTGCTCTTTTCCCTGCAGGTAACCACTGCGCCGGCAGCCTCACAGCTCTGTGCAGCACCAACGGCATTCCTGCAGTCGGAGCCGGCTCTACAGTCGATCCCATTACTCTGAATTACCTCAAGCTGTATCCTAAGGGCAACGTCGCGGCCAGCCCTGGTTCCTATTTGACCGCCCCGAACAAAACGCAGTTCGGCACCACTATTGACGGTCGCATCGACCACGCCATCAATCAGAACAACCACATCTTCTTCCGTATCGATTACAACAAAGTAACCGGCCAAATCCCCGCTCCCATCGGTGCGGGCGCGAATACGGCATTAACAGGGGCTTTGGCGTCTGTCGTCCCGGTCGGAAATTACTGGGACTACACCGGTCCGGCGATAGATAAGGCGTATCAGTATGCCCTCGGATACACGCGTGTCTTCTCGCAAAATCTGGTTGTGGACCTGCGCGCGGCCTATACCCGCATCAACAACTTCTCGCAGCCCAACAACTACAACACGAATGATGACGTAAACTTCGGCCTTCCCGCGAATGGTTCGTTGACCACGGCCCTTACGCCTACCGGCGTCGGCCATTGGACATTCAGTCCACTCGGTGATGGCGCGTATGTTCCCTTGCAGGATGTTGACGGCACCTACCAGTACTCCGGCACCATCAGCTACACCATCAAATCGCATAACCTGAAGCTGGGCGCGGGCGTAATCCGCCGCCAGGCGCGGAACCTGCAAAGCGCGTTCCCATATGGCGATTTTGAGTTCGGCCTTGCCACGGATACCACTAACGACCAAATCCTCGCGTCCACGCTGGCTGGAGCCTTCGACTCCACCAGTTACAACGTGAATAACGGTGCTGGCAATGTTGTGGAGACGCCGGACTACCGCACCTGGGAGCCTAGCTTCTTTGCCCAGGACAACTGGAAGGTCAACCCCAAGCTGACCGTGACCTATGGCATTCGCTACGACGTCTTCACGCCGTTCACCGAAGCGCATAACAAAATCGCAAACTTCGACTTCAACAAGGCGCTTGCCGCCACAACCCAGGCTGCCGCGAATGCGGCTCTGGAGGTTGCCAATGTTGGCGGCACTTCCAGCACAGCGGGAATTCCGACCGTCCACTCCGACTTTGGGCCGCGCCTCGGATTCTCTTACTCCCTTCGTCCCACCACGGTCCTCCGCGGCGGTTACGGAATCAGCTACTTCCCCGGCAACTACACCGCCAATGCCGATCTGAAGAATGTTCCGTTCGCCACCAGCTACGGACCCAGTTGCGTTTCCGCTCTCGGAGCGCAGTTTTACGTAAATGCAGGTTCCACCGCCGCTCAGGCTCCATCCTGCGCCACTTTAGGACCTGCGTCCGTTTACCAGGCAAACTTCGATTTAGGACTTCCGACGCCTGCCGGACAAAACATCAATACCCCGGCTCTAGGTACGTTCTTCGCGGAAGATCCCAAGGACAAGCCCTCCATGATCCAGCAGTTCAACCTGCAGGTGGAACAGCAGTTTGGACCCAACGTCCTGACCATCGGCTATGTTGGCAACCTCGGCCAGCATCTGGCTGAGCTATACAACGACATCAACGTTCCCACACCGGCTCAGGTTTATGCCTCCAGGACCGACGCATCTCCCTATGACGCGCCTCGCCCCCTGGGACAGGGATACACCGGAACGGGAGGACAGGTACTGACAGGCAATAACTGGCTGCCGAACATTGGTCAGATCAAATGGCTGGCCAGCGAAGGCATCTCCAACTACAACGCGATGCAGGCCTCCTTCCAGCGCCGCTTCTCCAAGGGCCTGGCCTTTGACGCCAACTACACTTACGGACACGCGCTGAGCGATATCGTCGGCTTCTCTCAAGAAGGCTATCAGGGATGGGGCGACGCCAATCCGTGGCAAACTCGTCAGATTGAGTACGGCAATGCGGAAAACGACGTCCGCAGCCGCTTTGCTCTTTCCATCGACTACCAATTGCCCTTCAACAAAATCGAGGGCCCGGCAAAGTACGCATTGGGCGGTTGGGAAATCAACTCGATTGTCGCCTGGCAGACCGGCAAGGACGTCTCGGTCACCAATAACACCAGCCCTAACAACTTGGCTGATCCGATTCACGGTGGTGGCTCCGACCGACCCAACCAGGTTGGAAATCCTTTCCAGGCTGGAAACATTGCGGGAAATCCAACCTGCGTAGGCCCGACCAGTCTCAAGGGCGGTGGCGGAAGCTACTGGTTCAACCCATGCGCCTTCGCGCGTCAGACAGAAGGCACGGTCGGCAGCGCCGGCCGCAACTCAATCTATGGGCCGCACTTCCGCCACATAGACTTCTCGATATTCAAGGATTTCCCAATCTACAATGCGTTGAAGCTGCAGTTCCGGGCTGAAGCGTTCAACATCACCAACACGCCCAATTTCTTCATCAATAACAACGTCAACGACGGCGGCGCCGGAGCTGGGTTGGGTGAGGGCGGCTTCGGTAAGCTCAATGAGAGCGATCCGAACAACGTTCCGCGCACTTTGCAGTTTGCGCTCAAGCTGAAGTTCTAGCTCACAGTTCCAAACTGTAAAGCACAACAAATTGCCGGTCCGGCGAACTTAGTACAGCCGGACCGGCAATTCATTTGATTCATCTTTTCAATGAACACCATTATTTGATTCCAACTCCGCCGGGAGTTTTATATCGAACAACTTTTAGCGTCGCACATTTGCCCGCATTTTAATGGTCCACTTTCCCCATGGCTGCGACCCTCTCGATAATCTGCTTGTCCAGGCACTCCCAACCCATAAGTTCCGCAACTTAGCGTCCGATGTCGGAGCCCCCGCTGCCGTTCCACTAACCCGCAATCTTGACCGATGATTGCGATTCATTTGCACCACCTCTGTCAGAGCGGGCTCTTTCTGCGGATTGGTAGAAGCATTTTGTAGAGTTTGTTTATCCATTCCGTGGAACTTGACCATGCGGTGTTTCGCATAGCTCCAAAAACTCTCGATTCCAACATTTCCATAGCGGGTGCCCGACCCTTGACTTCCCATCCATGAGGGTGGTCAAGCTCGAGTCCGAACCTCCAGCGCCCGGAAAACCGCTGCTTCCCGGGCGCTGGAGGTTCAATATTGCAGCTTCAAGCGGATTTCGGCTCCCGTGTAGCGCACGCACCGGAGCGGAACGGGCGTGAGCGAGACGCCGACAGGATGCGCCTTCGAGACCAGGACAAGCTGGAAGTTGCGATCCCGCAACATACCGTCATAGTCGCCGGTCCGTTTGCCGATAGTGAGCGTGTTTGTACTGTCCTCCCAGTGCAAGGGAATTTCCGCAAAGCCGCCCTTTTCGTACGCGAAAGTTGTGCCCTCATCTTCATAGAGCGTAAATTGGCCGTCGGCTCCAGCATAAACGTAGAGCGTTGTGGGATCGGAAGGCTTTTCCGCTATATACTGCATCGCAGGTCCGTATGGAATGATCGAACCAGCACGCGCGAAGACAGGAATCCGGTCGAGCGGTGCGGGGGCGGAGATGTTGCCCGGCGCGGTAGCCTGGCCGGTCCAGTAGTCATACCAGATGGCAGCCGCCGGCAGATAGACGGGCCGATCGCGCTGCTGGTACTGGACAATGGGGGCCACCAACAGGGCGGGACCGAACATGAATTCGTCGTTCAGCTCACGGGCGGCGCGATCGGCGGGAAAGTCCATTACCAGCGGTCGGAGCATGGTGTAAGAGTGCTGCGTGGTCCAGCCAGCCATCGAGTAGATATAGGGGAACAGCGCATAACGAAGGCGATCGAACTTCAACTCTGCGTTGTACGCGGGTGAGTCGCCGCCCAGGGTCCACATCTCGCGCGGCCGCAGTTCGCCATGCACGCGCAGGATGGGCGTGAATGTCGACAACTGGAACCAGCGCGCATTCAGTTCGCGCCACTCTTCTTCATCGGCAGCGGTCATTGGCTCCTGCGAATAGCGGCGCTGCATGGTGTAGCCGCCGGTATCCATGGTCCAGTAGGGCAGGCCGGAGATGCTTGCGCCCAGGCCGGCAGGAATCTGCTTGGCCATGGCAGTCCAGGTGGAGGTGGTATCCCCCGACCACGTCACTGTCGAGTAGCGCTGCTCGCCGGCAAAGCCGGACCGCGTAAGGATGAAGACGCGCTGATTGGGTGCGGCTTCGCGCTGCCCGGTGTAGATCCCCAGGCTGTTTTCCAGAGCATACCCGTTCAACATGCGAGAACCGCTGCCGAGGTAGGTGGGGTGCATATGGGTCTGCTGGCCTTCAAGCGTAGGCGGAGACGGCAGCAGGTCCGGTTCGGTTGCATCCATCCACCAGGCGTCGATGCCCTTTTGGAAGAGGCGCGAGTTGAGCTGCGACCAGAAGAGTTTGCGAGCGCCGGGGTTGAAGGCGTCATAGAACGTGTAGGGCTGGTTGATCCAATCCTTGATGTTCTCCTTCAAGTTCAACTTGTACAGATAACCGTGCGCGTCCATCTGTTTGGCATTCTCTGTATGGGGATTGAATTTGCCCCACACGGAGATCATCAAGTGAGCATGCAGCGCGTGCAGCGCCTTGATCCAGCCGTCTGGATCAGGAAAGCGCGTGGGATCGAATTCATGCGATCCCCAGGCATCTACGCGCCAGTATTGCCAGTCTTGCACAATGTTGTCGAAGGGTATCTTGCGCTCGCGGAATTGCTTGACCACATCGAGAGATTGATCGGCGGTCTCATAGCGTTGCCGGGATTGCCACAGGCCAAAGACCCAGTTGGGCAGCATGGTCGCTCTGCCGCTCAGCAGACGATAGCCATCGATGACCTGGTCGATGGATGGACCGTAGACAAAGTAGTAATCGATGCCATCTCCAACGTGGGACCAAAGCGAGGTGTCCGCATCCAGCGCAGGCGTCTTCCACCGAAACTCAAGGGTGCTCTGCTCCTCAGGATCGTTTTCAATTCTGATTGAATATTTGTGGCCAGCATCGAGATGAACTTGAAGCTGGTCGTTCGCGGTCAGCCAATTCTGTCTCCAGTGGTTCATCACCAGTTTCCCGTCCAGCCATACCTTGATGCCGCCATTCGAGTAGGCCTGAAACTGGTAACTGCCTGTTGCGGGGGCAAGGATTGACCCAGCCCATGATTGCTGCTTGATCCGCCGAAAACCGCCCGCATTTTCTGGATGATCGCTCTGGTCGCGATGCAGATGCAGGGAGATATCCGCGCTTTGCCGCGGCGGCTGCGACGCATCGGCGAGAGCCATGGTCAGGCCTCCCTGCTTGCCGTCCTGGTCGTACAGGTTTGCCGCTGGAATCGCTTCAAACGGGCGGAGATCTCCAAAGCGAGTGAAGGAAGTGTTGTCCCAAAGAATGCCGTAGCCCTTCGATGAAACAAGAAACGGAACCACCACACTGGCATTGTGCTGCCATAGATCCAGGTCAAATCCCTTGATATCGACGCTCCCAATCTGCATCTGCCCCAATCCATAAAGGGATTCGCCTTCGTCCGCCTTCCACTTCTGTTGAATATGAAATACCTTTTCGCCTTGCACGGACGCAGGCTCGAGAATCCTGCTGCCCGCGGCTTCTGAAAGAATCGGACGCCCTGTTTCATCCGCAAACGAAACTGCTCCGGTCTCGCGGTCAACGATCACGCGCAGCTTGGCGGTAGAGAGCATGAAGTTCGCCGGCGACTCGCTGATCTTGAAACCCGTCCCGACCGGCGTCAGCGGAACCCTGTCGATCGAGGCGCGCCCAAAGAACCCCGATAACGGCGAAAACGCAACGCGCACAACCGTGTCGGAGATGACCTGGATTCTGAGCTCTCCAGAGGCCAGGTGAACATGCATGCCATCGGCTTCCCGATCCATCGTGGGAGCCGCAGCGGCTGGGAAGCCAAGCGCCGCAACACTCAAGCAAATTGCTAGGATTGCAAGACATCTGATATTCATGAACAAAAGGATAAAACATTCGCGCGCTCGGTGTCCGCAGTGCCAGCGCATGATAGATGCGCGAGTCGCGCAGATTCAACGCATCGGCCAGCGTGGAACGTGCCGGCGGCGCGTTGATGCCCATATGAAATCGCTTGGCATGGTTGGCCTCAAGACAAACTTCAATATCGCGCAGGCTCTCACGCCAGCTAAGCTGCGAGAAAGCCATGATGCGAAACAAATCCGCGCAACCAAGAGTATGCACTCCCGCATCGCCCTTGTGCAGTTCAATGATGCGATCGAAGGTCTTCCACGGCACAAACTCCATCACCTTTGCAAACTGGGTCTTGCCCACATTCATGCGGCGCTCTCGGTTGTCGAATCCCGAAAGCATCGCAAACGAGTTCCGCGCAATTCAAATCGTGGACACCCGAAAGACTTTATAAACCGCGCATATCAAGCGACTTGTACGCTGCAAATCTAAATCACGAATTGAAGGAATCGAAAGAACGCGGATTTCTTGTCCCCATTCTTTGGAATCTTCTTCTTCCGTGCCTGCATGGGCGCCGATACGTGTTAATGACAAATTCATCTCGAATCCGTACGAGAAAACTCTCCGTTTCGCTTTCTTCGATGGCTTCGAACGTGACACCGTCAATACCCGACGCCCCGTAATTGCTTATCGCCATCTGGCAGGCTTCCCACAAAGTCTCCATCTTAAACAGGCTTCAGGATTTTCAGTTTCCTTCCTTCATCATTTCGTGGCTATGTGGTTCAGGCTTTCAGCAAACACACCACGTCGAGATTCAACGGGAAGCGGTGATCGCTCCGGTCGAAGACTTCTCAGTGCGGATCTGAATATTACGATAGAGTGTCTCGTTCTGAATGGCGACCCGGGAAGAAGATCAGATCATGTAAAATAGAGAAAACGGAAGGGCGTCGGTGGGGGGTCAGACATGAACTGCGAGATGCTTCGGATAAATAAGCCGAAGGTTATCAGCGAAGTTTTTGAAGATGAAGTCGTCGCCATTAATCTGGAAACAGGCACGTACTTTGGAATGATGGGCACGGCCAAAGAGGTCTGGAGGCTCATTGGAGCCGGTGTGCCGGTCGAGAACATGGTCGCTCATCTTTCCCAAAGCTACGGCGTGCCGGCCAGCCAGATGTCCTTGGAGATTGAGGCCTTCTTGGAGAGTCTGGTCGGAAACAATCTGGCCAGCCGGATCGAAGCCGATGGTCCCGCCCCGGAAATCGAAACCCATGCGATTGCGGGAAGCTGGAGTACACCCGTCATCTCAATCTACGACGATATGCAGGATCTGCTCTTGATCGATGTGATCCATGATGTCGATGAAACGGGATGGCCCGCCAGAAAAGCCGATGGTACTAACGGATGACGCAGCCAATGACGCCCGCCGAGTTTGTGTGTGAGGCCGAAAGGAGCTTCGAGCGAGCCGCCAAGGTAGCGGGACTTCATGAACGCACATTCGCCCTCGCCGGTCATCGCGTGCGAATGCGGTTCGCGGGCGAGAAACTGCTGCGGCCCATGACACGGGCGCTGGCGCATTGCGCCGCGCCGAGAGACGGTGCAGCGGGCCTGACCGCATGTTTCTTCGATAGCGAGTCCACCGCGACGGCAATGCCTCCGCCAGCCTGGAGTCCAGAGCAATATACCGGCAAAGGCGAAATTGCGCATTTCCACGATGACAATATCGAAACCAGTTACCATGTCGGCTGGGACGTCTTCCAATGTTTCGACCGGCGGCGAAATGTTGCGGTGTATTGGACGCCCTCGTGGCAACTGTTGCCATGGTGGGAAGTGAGCTTTCCTCTGCGCATGATTCTGCACTGGTGGCTGCGGGACACTCCGTTGCAGCCTGTGCATGCCGCGGCGATGGGCAATGCCGCGGGCGGCGTGTTGATAGCAGGTCCATGTGGCAGCGGCAAAACCACGACCGCGTTGTCGTGTCTGGGAAGCCGGTTGCGCTACGCAGGGGACGATTACACGCTGGTTCGCGTGGAACCGGCGCCCTATGTTCACCTGCTCTACAGCACTGCCAAGATGGACCAGGATGGCCTGGAGAGATTTCCGCGCTTGGCCGCAAGTGTGGACAACCGCGACCGGCTGGACCGGGAAAAGGCCATGCTTTACCTGCACGAATCGCAGCCCGAATCGTTGATCGCCGGTTTCCCCGTCCGTGCGGTGCTGGTGCCGGAAATCACCGGCAAGCCCAACACCAGCGTGGAACCGGTTCCACACTCGCGGGCGATGCTGGCGCTGGCTCCCACCACCACCAAACATCTCCCTGCCGCGCGCGCAAAGACCATTGCCAAACTAGCCCAATTGACGAAGTCGGTGGACTGCTACAAACTGCTGGCCGGCACCGATCTGGCGCAAATTCCAGACGTACTTTGGGGACTTGTGGAGCGGCTGAATGCCAGGGCAGCCCATGGGTGAACCCAATCCACTGATCAGTGTCATCATTCCAGCATATAACGCGGCACGATTCCTGCCGGATGCAGTAGCGAGCATTCGGCGTCAGCAATACGCGCCGCTGGAAATCCTGATCGTCGACGACGGCTCTGAGGACGAGTGCGAGCGCGTGGCGACGGAACTGGGCGAATCGGTGCGCTATGTCCGCCAGCAGCGCGCGGGACCAGCGGCGGCGCGCAATCGCGGGCTGGAACTGGCGCGTGGCGAGTTCATTGGATTCCTGGATGCGGACGACGAATGGCCGGAACAAAAACTTTCTATTCAACTGGCGCGGCTGCTGGCACAGCCGGAGTTGGATGTTGTGCTCGGGCGCGTGCGTTATGCCGCTCTCGAAGGCGGCGAGATCCCCGACCTTCAATACGAAGGGCCGGAACCGATTCTGAGCAACGTCCATTTGGGCAGCGGCCTATACCGGCGGCGGGCTGTCGATAGGGTGGGAGGCTTTGACCCGAGCCTTCAATATAGCGAGGACGTGGACTGGTTTCTCCGGGCACGCGAATTAAACTTGCATGTGATCATTTTGCGTCCGGTGACGCTGATCTACCGTCTCCACGGCGGCAACATGACCGCCAACCGGGAGCGCGCCGACAGGTTTCTTCCCTTGGCGCTGAAGCGGTCAATCGAACGGCGGCGAACCCTGGGAGTAGCGAGTGCGGAACCGCTTGCGCGCTGGTCCTCTTTCGATGAGTGGTGGCCGGGAAGGCCGCCTCTAGTCAGTGTCATCGTACCTGTATTCAATGGGGTAAAGTTCGTAAGTGAAGCCATTGAAAATATCTTGAATCAGACTTACCTGCCAGTAGAGATCATTGCGGTTGACGATGGCTCGGAAGACGGGAGCTGGGAATCGCTGGACCGATTCGGGCCACGGATTCGCAGGGTTCGGCAGGAGCATGCCGGGCAAGCAGCGGCGCGCAACCTGGGAGTCGAACTGGCCACAGGGCGATATCTCGCATTCCTGGACTCGGACGATTTGTGGCCTCGCGACAAACTGGCCGAGCAGGTTGCTATCTTGCAAGAAGACACCGAATGCAGTCTGTTGTTTGGCCATGCTGAGCAGTTCCATGAAAGCGGCGGCGCGCCGAGCGCCCCCCTCCCCGCTCCTCATCCGGGCACGTTGCTGGCCAGTCGAGAAGCGTGGGAGCGCGTTGGTCCGCTGCGCAATGACGTGCGTGTCGGCGAGTTCGTGGACTGGCTCATTCGCGCGCGTGAGGCGGGACTACAGGAGCGGATGGATGGCCGTGTTTGGCTGCGGCGGCGCATTCATGGCGACAATTTAGGTGTGCGGCAGCGGGATGCACAAGGCGACTACTTGCGACTATTAAAGGAAAGGTTGGACCGCCAGCGGAAGCAAGCGGCGATCGATAGTTCCAAATGAACGCGCAACAGCGGGAAGCATGGCGCTATTATCGGGCACAGTATCGCGGCAGTTACGGCCGCATCGCCGGCGTTGTGGCTGCTTCAGCGGCGGTATCATTTCTCACCTTGCCGGTGATCTTCCTGATAAAGGTGGTCTTTGACCGCTACCTGCCGGCTAATGATGTACGCGGCGTAGCGCTGGCCGCCGCCGGGATCCTTGGGGCCAGCCTGGCGAGTTCAGCGGTGCTGTTATGGATTCGCCTCACGACGCTCGCCGTAACCAAAGCCGCGATCCTGGAGATGCGCAGCCGTCTGGAAGAGCGTCTTTACCTGCTGCCGCGCGAGGCCTTCACCGGCGGCGACCGTCTCAAACTTCACAACACCATCGTGCAAGACACCGAACGCATCGACGTAATGAGTAATGCCGTGGTGGCCCAGGCTCTGCCCGCATTACTTTCGGCGGCCGTGTTAATGCTGATCCTGCTGCACATGAACTGGCGGCTGACGCTCGTCATGCTGGCGGTAACCCCGGCGGGGATCTGGTTCAATCGTTGGCTGGGCGAGAAGCTGAGTAACGATGTGCGGCGCTTCCGTGCGGCATTCGAACACTTCAGCAGCGGTGTACTTTTCCTGCTGGACGCGATCGACCTGACGCGCCTGATGAATGCCGAAGATTCCGAACTGGCACGGCAGCGGAACACCCTCGAAGCTCTGCGTGCAACCAGCCTGCGGGTAGCATGGTTCGATACGCTGTTCCAGCTGAGCCAGAGCAGCGTGACCGTGGTTGCCAGTTTGGCCATTCTTGTGGTGGGTTCGATGGCTGTGGCAGCGCATCGCATGTCCATTGGCGATTTACTGGCGTTTTATGTCACAGTTCGGCTGCTCAACTCACAGACTAATACCGTGATCTCGGGTGTACCACAGGTGGTGGCCGGCGCGCAGGCGCTTTGCGATATGTACGAGCTGCTGATCCATGACGGGGAGGAAATGTATGCGGGTACGCAGGCCATCGATTTTCAGGGCCGGATTGCCCTCCATGGCGTCTCCTTCGCATACGTGCAGGGGCGGCAGGTGCTGCATCACGCAGATATGGAAATTGCGCCCGGAGAAACGGTTGCACTGGTGGGGCCGAACGGGTGCGGCAAGAGTTCGATTGTATGGCTGCTGTGCGGATTCTATCGTCCTCAGGAAGGCGGGTTAGAGGC
>CAWDQS010000211.1:0-5253 GCA_963804295.1 uncultured Acidobacteriaceae bacterium | reverse complement strand
TAAAAAAAACAAGAGAAAAAGATGAACTACTAAGGTATAAGCCGGTTGCGGGACAGTCTGGAGCCTTCCATCCCGCGGAAACATTCAGGACGCTGATAGGAGCATCTCATCAATATGTATTTTTTCAATATAAAGCGTCCCTCAGGGGCTAAAGTTCACATTATTTTGGGCATTTTGCGGCACGGCTAAAGTTCACCCCATCGACGAAGTCCTGTCGATGGGGGCCCCGAAAAAGCCATGCCCTTGCAAAACCGGTTTATGAGATAAATTCTCGCCGGTCATGAACTGCTCTGGCGCGGGCCAACAGGCTGGCCATATGTGCCCGTGGGGCAACATGAGCCTCATAATACTTCCACGATTGCTGACGCTGGAATTGCGCCGAGGCCGCATCACTCAGCAGATGATCGCAAGCTTCCAGGCATTCGCTTACGGAGCGATAGATAGAGATGTGATCCAGCGGCGCGGGAAGCAGGTTATCGATTGGCTCGCTGACAATGCACTTGGAGGCGGCTATATATTCCGCCATCTTGAATCCGATGGACCCGAATAATCCCCGAAAGTAGATCCCAATGAGCGGCCTCTTCGCCCAGCGAATGTATTGGGGCTGACGGCACGGTTGATTGGTGATGAATTCCGGATAGGTCTTGCGCGCAAACGGCGTTGGCACTACTCCTCCAACGACTCGGCTGCCAAACTCGCGCTTGAGCGCGCGCAAAAGAGCGATCCGTTCCTCGTTAATGGCCTCATCGCCGGGAGCGTCATGCGGTTCCCAGACCCGTGCCTGAAACAGGATGGTATTGTCCACCGGCTGTTCCGGCCGGTATTCATCGAACTTCCAGTGAGGAGTGGCCAGAATGCAATACATCTCATGCAGCTTGGCTTTTGATACTCCCTGCGAGACGCCGGCAATAGCGGCCAAAGCGGCAACCAGGCCGCGCCGCGAGTGGCACGCATAGTTCAATCCGTAGGGGATGATTTTATGCTGGAGCGCGGTAGTATGGCGGGGGTTGATGTCCCGCTTTGCATACACGTCACACCACTCCAGCAGCGGGATATCCCAGAGATCACTGTGGTCGCTCAGATCGATTGCGATCTTCAAGCCATCCGCATCCAACGCGCAAACGGAACTTTTGATCCAATCCACGCGTCTCAGCTTTACCGCCGTGTGCGGCAGCTCATACAGCCCCGCGAGGGTGCGTCCGAAATAATAAAGTTCCGCCTTTTCGCCGATGAAACAATCGATCAACTGCTCACGTCCTTCCCCAGAACCAGTGAACACTACCCATTGGATAGCGTTGCGAGCGGCAAGGCTTGGCAGCATCAAGTCTCTCCGTGGCCGCTACTGGGTTGACGATTTTGGCGCAAAGTAGCCCTTCTTGGCTCGCACTTGATAGCTCCGGTCATAGCAATAAAGATAAATAGGACGAAACGCGCCGTCGTACTTGAAGTCAGCTGGAGTGTAGATCAACGCGTACTGGCTGCGCAGTGCTTCTTCGATGTCGTGAAAGCTGTTGGACATCTCTTCGACCGAGGGCGGAAAAAACACCTGCCCGCCGGTTTCCTCGGCCATCTGGGTCAGCGCCTGATCGCCCTTGCCGCGGCTGGGCGTCCAATTGGTGCTGATGGCGTAGATGATGGTCTCCGCCCGCTGGCATTCCTTGATGGCCTCATCCTGATACACATGGCTCACGTTGTCGTTGCCGTCCGATATCAGCACCATCGCCTTGCGTACCGGCTCCGGGCCGCGCTCGGTCAACAGCTTGTCGCGGCAAGCTGTATAGACGGCGTCGTACAGCGCGGTGCCGCCGCCCGGATGCAGCCGATTCACGCCCGACTCCAGCGCGTCAAGATTGTTGGTCCAGTCCTGGGTCACAGTCGGCGTTACGTCGAAGCCCATCACGAAGGCGCGGTCGCTGTGGGCCTTGAGAATATTCAACAGAAACTCAGTGGCCGATTGCTGCTCAAATTGAAAGCGTGTGCGAATCGAAGTGCTGGCGTCAATGACTATGCCCACCCGCATGGGCAGATTAATCTGCTGGTGAAAGCTCTTCACATGATCCGGGGCTTTGCGGTCGTCTAGCAGGGCAAAATCGCTTTGCCGCAGGTTGGGAATATATTGCCCGTGCTTGTCCGTCACGGTGAAGATGAGATTCACCTCATTGACGTTTACCCGAAGTACAGTGGGCGCGGCTTCCTGGACAGTTTGTCCGGCAGGCTGCTGGGGAGCTGGGGCAGGCGCGGGCTGCTGCGCGGCCTGCGCGGGAGCGGGTTCGCCCGCCTGTGAGGTTGCCGGTGAAGCTGCGAGTAGAGCGGCTGCGGCAAACGCCGCAGCGTACAAAAGGGCTGAAAGCTTTTTGATCATAGCTCCTTCATTTTATCAAGAGCGCCCTGTCTCCGCGCCAGCCCTGCGCAACTCATTTCCTGGGCGAGCCCTCTTCCAGCCGGCTCAGAAACGCCTCCAACTCGGCGGGCAGCGGCGCCTCCAGTTCGAGCAGCTTCCCCGTCCGGGGGTGGGGAAACTCCAGCCGCGCGGCGTGCAGAAAATTGCGCCCCAGCCGCAGTCTCTCCGGCTCCGCCTTGCGCCGCGCCGCCTTGGAGGTTGCTGCCTGCGAGGCCACCTGGTCGGTCAACTGCCCCGAACCGCCATAGAGCGTGTCGCCCACCACCGGATGGCCAATCGAGGCCATGTGCACGCGAATCTGATGCGTCCTGCCGGTCTCGATGCGCACCCGCACCAGCGTGAATTTGCCAAAGCGATTTGTGAGACGCCGCACCACCTCGTAGTGCGAGACGGCCGCACGAGCGTCGCCCAGCGGTTTCGCCGTCATGCGCGTGCGCCGCTGCGGGTCGCGGCCCACACTGGCGTTGATGGTGCCCTTGCCCCGCTCCACGGCTCCCTGGACGAGCGCTATGTAAGTCTTTTTAATCTGCCGGCTCGCGAACAACTCTGCCAGCGCCGCATGGGCGCGATCGTTCTTGGCCACCACGATCAGGCCGCTGGTGTCTTTGTCCAGCCGATGCACAATGCCCGGCCGCAAATCGCCGCCCGTCGCGGAAAGCTTCTTGAAACGAAAAAGCAGCGCGTTGACCAGCGTGCCGCGATTCCGCGCGTCTTCATTCTGCCCCGACCCGGCGTGGACCATCATCCCAGCAGGCTTGTTCACCACCGCCAGGTCGGTGTCCTCGTAGATCACGTCCAGCGGAATCTCTTCGGCCATGGCCTTGAGCGGTGTCGGGCGCGGCTCGCCGGTAATGTCGATCCGCTCGCCGCCGCGCAACTTGAGCGAGGCCTTCTCGCGCAGGCCGTTCACCAGCACATCGCCCTGGTCAATTAACAATTGGACGCGCGAACGGCTCACGCCCTCCAGCTGGGCGGCAAGAAACTGGTCAAGCCGTTGCCCCTTCGCCTCCATCGGCACTTCAATTGTGTGCAATTCCGCCATTTGAAGCCCGTCCTTAATCAATGCCCCACAAAACCCAGTGCACGGGTGCCCCATCCATTCGCGCACTTTGCGAATGGGTGGGAAAACTCAACCCTCAACCGGCCTTTTCCTCTCCATCAGTACCAACCCGCCAATCACCACCATCACCGCCGCCGCTATCTGCGGTCCATCCAGTGCACCACCCAGCAGCGCGCCCCGTCCCTCGGTATCGCGCCAGAATTCGGTGATGAAAACAACCACGCCCGCGCCCAGCAAAAACAGCCCGAACAGATCGCCTTGCTGCCGCCGGTACGTCAGCCAGACAAGCAAAAAAATCGAGAGCGCAAGAAAACCCAGCGCCGCATACGCCTGCACCGGGTGCAAAGCTACTCCCAGCGGAGCACCGCTCCACAATGCAGCCAGCGGATGGTTATACGTGACCGCCCAGCGCGCCGCTGTCTCCGTCCCGTAGCCCGAACCGGCCAGCAGCGCGCCCGCCTGCTCGAAGGTCAGCAACAAAGCCACCGGCGCTGCCAGCGCATCCGCCGTTGTCCACAACGGCAGCCGCTGCCAGCGCCCATATATAACCGTGGCCATACCCGCGGCCAACCCTGCAAAGTAAGCCAGCTGCGGATGATGAATCATGGCCAGACTTAGCAGCCACATCGGGTGCAGTCTTAACTCGCTCCAGTTGAGCGATACCAGCAGCAGCCGCGAGGAGACCAGCGCCGCAAACAGCGCCGCCACGCACAGATTCCACACCTTTCGACAGTCGAGTCCCGCAGCCCGCGCCGTGCGCTGCGCCATCAACAACGCCAGCAACACCCCTAGCGCCGCCACCGCGCCATAAGACGGAATCACAATCGAACCGAGATGGAAGAGAACTGGATACACCAGTGTCAGAATACGGCATTAGAGCCACAGGCGCTGCTAATACCAATGCGGGAGGAAGGTAGAATCCGACCCACGGGGCCGTGAGTTACAAGCTGGTGAACCCTTCCTAGGAAGGTGGAGCTCTCCGCGGTTCATTAGGCGTTCCGGACTGGCGGACAGCACACCGAACCGATTGTCGAGTTGAGCCCCTGTTCACGAATGTTGGTTCAACCAGCGTTGGTCTCCCACCTGCTTTGCAGGCCGGTTTCTAGTGTGAATAGTAGGAGTCCGCGAAAAATAATGCAAGTCTTGTCAAGTTATGCGCGATGTGCTAATGTTTTGCCTGCCGTTATCGGGAAACGAGCGGCCCAAATTAACGAACCGCTCGACTTTTTAATTAAGGCTGCTGGCGGAATGATCAGCAGGCGCCGCCGGCGTGGACTTGCGGTTGGTTGCCTCCGTCGCCGCTGCGAGCAGCTTCTTCAGCTTCCCCTCGATATTCGCATCGCCCACGTGCTGATCTTCCTGCACGCCGTCCCCATCAATCGTGAACGTGGCCGGAATCGCGGTCACTCCAAACTGCTTGGAGATCCGGCCTTCAAAACTGCCGTCGCGGTACTGCATCCACGTCATTCCATTCTTCCCCACGAACTCCTTCCACTTGGCTTCGTCTGAATCCAGGCTGATGCTGAGCACCACAAACGGCTGGCCGTCAAACTTTTTGGCGATCTCCCGAATGTGCGGCAGCGCTTCGCGGCAGGGAACGCACCAAGTGGCCCAGAAATCGATCAGCACCACCTTGCCGGTGAGGCTTTCCAGCGTAAGCGTCCGGCCATCGAGCGTCGTCAAACGAAAATTTGGAGCCATCTTCGCGCGGGCCAGCTCCGGGCGCTCAACAAATCTCTGCGCGCGCGCATAGTCCACATCCTCCGGGCTGGCGATTCTTAAAAACTCCTGA
>CAWDQS010000210.1:0-12493 GCA_963804295.1 uncultured Acidobacteriaceae bacterium | reverse complement strand
GTAAAGTCGTGCCCTGACACAAAGCGGGTTAATGAAACACACTCTAGCTAACTTGCTGCCGCGCTAATTTAGCTGGCGGGGGCGGAAGTGGCATGTTCCTCCGGCCAGCACCGGGGTCCAGATGGAGGGATCGGCGGGTTGCTCGCTGGAGCCGAGGAAGAGGATGCCGTCTGCGGCCAGCACCTTGTGGATGCCCGCCAGCAGAGGTTTGCGCGTCTCCTGCGAGAAGTAGAGCATGACGTTTCGCAGGAAGATGATGTCGAAGCGATCATCGCTACGGTTGAAGGGCATCGGCGACGAACAGAGGTTGGCCTGACGGAAGTTGCACATCTTGCGAACCTCGGGCTTGACCGTCCAGTTTTCGCCGGCGTGGTCGAAGTAGCGGATGATGAAGCGCGCGGGCAACCCGCGGTTCATCTCGATGCGGTGATAGCAGCCAGCTTGTGCCTTCTCCACCACCTCGGCGCAGATATCTGTGCCCTCGATGCGGATATTCCAGCCTGCCAGCAAGGGAAAGTGTTCCAGCAAGAGCATGGCCAGGCTGTAGGCTTCCTGGCCGGAGGAGCAGGCAGCGCTCCAGAATCGCATGGTGCGCAAATGGCGGCGATCTTCGATGAGCTTGGGCAGCAACTCGGTACGCAACAGTTCAAAGGGACGGCCATCGCGAAAGAAGCTGGTTTCGTTGATGGTCATGGCCTCGGCGATGGAGCGTTCGAGGAGCGGATTCTTTCTGATCTTGAGGTGCTGGATAAGCTCTTCCAGTTGGGTCATGCCCTGATTGCGCAACAGCTTGGTCAGTCGGGTATCGAACAGGTAATCGCGCGAAGGGTCGAGCACGTTTTGCGAGAGGCCGAAGACGAGCTGGCGGAGGTAGCCGTAATCGACGCTGGAGGCGGTTTGCATGACTAGCCCACCCTTTCCCGCAGCTCGAGAGGCTCGGCGTGAGTACGGCTGGAGAGCCGAAGGATTTCAGAAGCCATTCCAATGAGGGGAATCACCTTGTGCGCCAATCCCGCGGTGGTGACGGCGCCCGGCATTCCCCACACGGTGCTGCTGGCCTGGTCCTGTGCCAGTACGCTGCCGCCGTGCTCGCGGATGAGGCGTGCGCCGATCGTTCCGTCCGAACCCATGCCGGTGAGCACCACGGCCAGCACGCCGGAGCCGTAGACCGCTGCAGCCGAGCGGAAGAGCGCATCGACGGCGGGGCGGCAATGGTTTTCAAGTGCGCCCTGACTCAGGTGCAAAGTGGCGGGCAATCCGAGGCGCGCGCCGGCCATCACCTCCAAATGCCAGTTCCCCTTGGCGATGTAGATTGAGCCTGCGCGCACCGGTTCGCCCTCGACGCCCTCGCGCACTTGCAGCGGGCAGCGACTGTTCAGCCGCTCGGCAAGCAGCTTGGTGAACAACTCCGGCATGTGCTGCACGATCAGGACCGGGATGGGGAAGTTGGCGGGCAGATTGGGCAGCAGAATATCCAGCGCCGCCGGTCCTCCAGTGGATACACCGATGACCAGCACGGCCGGAATCGCTGAAATCGGCGTTGCCTTGGGCATCGGGGCCATCATCGCCGGCAAAAGGGTTCGCGGCGTGCCGAGTGAGGGCGCCTGCGTCAGACTGGTGAGGGCGTGAATCTTGGGAAGCAAATCCTGGCTAAGCGCCCGCATGGCAGCCTCGCGGCTGGATTGGCCGGCTGGCTTGGCCACATAATCGGAAGCACCGCAGGCCAGGGCCTCGATGGTTACTTTTGCTCCGCGCTGTGTGAGTGAACTGCACATGATGACCGGTATCCTATGCCCCCGCGCGCGCATCTTCCTGAGCGTGTCCAACCCGTCCATCACCGGCATTTCCACATCCAGCAGAACCAGGTCGGGATGCAGGGTTTCAATGGCGCTCAAGGCGGATTCGCCATCGGCCGCGGTACCGGTCACTTCCAGTCCAGCATCGGCGCACACCACGGCGCGCAACAGGCTCCGCATGACTGCCGAGTCGTCCACGATTAAAATCCGGGTTCTCTGTCCGGAGGTCATTCTTCAAGCCTCGATCAGTCCGAGCATGGCAAGCTTTTCCGTCAGAGCCTCATCATCAAAGGGCTTCATCAGGTATTCGTCGGCACCCGCATCCAAGGCGCGGAGGATGTAGTCGTTTTCCGCCTCGGTGGTCACCATCATCACCTTGAGGCTGGCATAGCCTTCGGCGCGCAACTTCTTGAGCATCTCCAGCCCGTCCATGACGGGCATATTCCAGTCCACCAGCGCGAGGTCAAAGGGCGGGCTCGATTTCAAGCGGTCCATGCCAGCTTGGCCATCGGCGGCTTCCTCGCACTCGATTTCTTTTTCTTCGAGCAGGCCGCGCAGATACCCTCTGACAAAGCGTGAATCGTCGACAATCAACACTCGCATGGTTACCTCCTTACGAATACTGTTCTGGCCTTAAGCGGCACGGGATGCGCTCAGCCGCATGGGGTCCAGTTGCTCCGGGTCCAGCATTACGAGCAGGCTGTCCTTGAGTTTGTAAGCGCCGGCAAACAACATACCCCGGCGCTGGTCCAGAATTGAGGGATTAGGCTCGAAATCAGCCGACGAGACGGTTAACACTTCGCTGACCGAATCCACCAACAATCCAAAAATTCCGCCGGCGCTCTCCAGCACCAGCAGATCCTGCCGGCCTTCTTTGGGCGGCATATCCAACAACTGCCGAAGACTAACGGTGGTCAGCACATCGCCGCGATAGTGCATCAGCCCGCCGACGAAGATAGGCGCCAGGGGAACCGGCTGCGGCTTGGCCGCGCCGACGATCTCCAGAATGTGGGTGATGGGCACACCGAAGATCGAGCTGCCGAGGCGCACGGTGCACATCTCGATCAGGGTAGTTGCCGCCTTTTTTCCGCGATGCAATGAAGCATTCATAGTGCTCATGCCACTGTCTCCGTTCTCTGACTCCACTCCGCGGGAGCTTGTTCGCCGCTGGACAGCGGAGTCACCGAGCTTAAGTCAACCAGGCCGGTCACGCGACTCTTGAGCAGCGTAACCCCGCCGGTGCGTAGATCTGAGCCGGCCTCGAACAGGTCTCCGCCGAATGCCACATCGAGCACATGGGAAACGGCAATGCCCACTTGCCTATTTGCCTCGCGGCAGACCACCACGATGATCTTCGCCGTAAGATTGCCCTCGACCGCGGCCAGCACCCCGCCCGAGTCTTCCACCGGCAGCAGTTGACCCTCGAAGTTGAGCACTGGGCGATAGCCTATGTACTCGATTCGCGATAGCGGAAGTTGTTCAATGCGCAGCACGTCGGCCAACGGCACCGCGGCCTGGCGTCCGGCCACCTCAACCAGCAGGTACTCTGGACCCTTGGCCGCGCCGACCTCAGATTCTACGTCGCCCGCTCTCGTTGCCTCTTCTTCGCGCAGGCTAATCCCGGCCTTCATGGCAATCGATCCAGGATCGAGAATCAGCGCCAGGTCGGCGTTGCCCAGCACGGTTGCTCCGGAAAACAGGCCTATACCCTTGAGTACCGCGGAGAGCGGCTTGACGACAATCTCCTCTGGATCGGCCAGCCCGTCCACTACCAGGCCAAAGCGGCGTCCGTCGGCATCCAGAACAGCGATGAAATTGTCTCGCTCGGTGGAGAGCTTGTGTTCCACGCCGGGCATCAGCAGGCGGTCCAGAAAAATCAGCGGCAGCAGTTGCCCACGCAGCCTGTAGAGCGGCGCATTCTCGATCCACTCAATAGCCAAGGCTGCCTCCTCGGGAGGAATGTGCACCAGTTCCGAGAGTGAGCCTTGGGGCAGCGCAAAACTCTGGTTGATACTACGCACGATCAGCGCGGGAATAATAGCTAAAGTCAGCGGGATGCGCATACGCAAAGTAGTTCCCTTGCCCGCGCGCGAGTCGATCTCGACCTTGCCGCCGATCTTCTCCACATTGGTGCGCACCACGTCCATGCCCACGCCCCGGCCGCTGACGTTGGTCACGGCGGCGGCGGTGGAAAGACCGGGCAAAAAAACCAGTTGCAACAGCTCGCGCTCCGCCATATGGGCCACGCGATCCGCGGTGATCAACCCGCGCTCGATGGCCTTCTGGCACACCTTTTCAACATTGATGCCAGCACCGTCATCGGAGACCTCGATGACTACATGGCTGCCCTCCTGGCTGGCCTTGAGCAGCAGCGTTCCTTCCGGGTCCTTACCCGCAGCCCGGCGCACATCGGGGGGTTCGATGCCATGATCCAGCGAGTTTCTTACCGCGTGGGTGAGGGGATCCTTAATGGCCTCCAGAAGACTCTTGTCGAGTTCCGTGTCCTGGCCCTCGACTTGCAGACGGACGCGGCGTTCGAGCGATTGCGACAGGTCGCGCACGATGCGCGGCATCTTGGAAAAAATATTGGAGACCGGCTGCATCCGGGCCTTCATTACACTTTCGCGCAGGTCTGCGGTAACCATGTCCAGCCGGCGGCTGAGCATGGTCATGTTGGGATCGGCCGAGGTAGCCTGCAAAACCTGGTTGCGGGTCAGAACCAACTCACCCACCAGGTTCATCATCCGGTTCAGCAGCGTAACATCGACGCGCAGCGTGCTTTCCGCGGCGCTTCCCTGAGTGCGCGGCCGGGCGGGGTCGTTCACGACCTCCGCCGGAACTGCGGGAGCCGGAGTTACGGAAGCCGGAGTTACGGAAGCCGGAGTTACGGAAGCCGGAAGAGGCTCTACTGGCATTAAGTGAACCGGTTCCTGAGCGGCTGGGGGCGGAGCAACCATGGCTTCGTTGGATAGGGCAGCTGAGGCTTGTGCGCCAGACATGGCATGGGCCGGATGTTGCGCCTGCGCCGGAGCCTGCAACTCTTCCAGCCAGCCAATCAATACATCATCTGCGCCCACGCCCTCGTTGCTGTCCGCCTCGATTGTCTTGAGAATCGACCGCAGCCCGTCCAGCAGTTGCAAGAGGCCCGTAATGAGCTGGCGGTCGGCGGTCAGCTTTCCCTCGCGCAGCAGGCCAAGCAGGTTTTCTCCCGCATGAGCCAGCTTCTCCAGCCGCTTGAAACCCAGGAATCCGGTGGTCCCTTTAATCGTGTGAACCGAACGGAAAATGTCCCCGATCAGTCCCGCATCTTGGGGCCGTTCCTCCAGATCGGTCAGACAGCGCTCCATGCGGTCCAACCCTTCCTGGCTCTCGATCAGAAATTCTCTCGTTAATTCATCCATTGCGCCCACATATCCTTATGGCCGGAATGATACTTCCGGCACAGAGAGTACTCAAGGCCTTTATCGGAAAGATCAGGCTCAACTTGAGGAACCGAATTATGACGCGGTATAGGGCAGGAAATAAGATTAGAGATTATTGAAGGATTTATTTATCGAATTCCGCCGCAGAGGTGAGGAATATCTAAGGTATTTCTGAACAATTGCCCATTTTGAGGGCACATTTCCTCAGGGGCTAGAGCGAAACCAGAGTAAAAGTGCCCTTGCTGAAAGTGTTCAGGGTGGCTTTTCTTGATGAAAACGCCACTTGGAAGCGTTGCTTTCGGGGTACAGCTACTCTGGTTTCGCGCTAGCTCGCATGGATGCCAAGTTGGCAAAGTTGTACTCCGGCACCGGCCGCCCATCGATTGCCCCCTAGTGGCGGCTGCGGGCCATGCTGTTGATGGTGCTCTATTCGATCCACCGCGAGCGGCAGTTGATGGAGCAGATGAATTACAACCTGCTCTTCCGTTGGTTCCCACCCCAGCGACGAAGACCTGTCGCTGGGAGCCCGAGGTTCGTCGGCATGGAGATGGACGACGCGGTGTGGGACATGACGGTGTTCACCAAGAACCGCGAGCGGTTGATCGAGGCGTGGTGAGTCAATTGAAGCGCCGGCCTGTTAGGGCCGCAGTGTGCCTGGAGGCCGGAAAAACGGCTTCCAGGGGCGAAAAGAAAGGAGGAAACGGCAGCAAGACAGGCCGCAAAGAGCAAAAATCCGGCTCCGAGATGAAATTGGGCTGGAATCAGGGGGTTTTCCGCAGCCTATGGAGTCGTGCAGTGACGCTTCTTACGGCTTCGATGGCATTTTTCGCAAGATGTAAAGTCGTGCAATGTTGTAATCGCACAATCCTCACTGCGTCTCTACGGGACGCAACTCTTCTGTGTGCCTCATTCCCATCATTTCGCTTCGCTTCATGCTGGGCAATTATCCTTCACTCCCTCCGGGAAGAGTCTATACCTGATTCCCTGTTCCCTGTTCCCAATTTGCAAGAGCGCATTTCATCAATGGCTACAATATTTCTTACACAATCCCTCAAGGGTTAAAGCCCGAATCCTTATTAGCGATCTTGCGGCACGACTGAAGTAGTGCCCTTTCAAAACATCAACTTTCGCAGAGTCCCTAAGTCCTAAATCCTAATCCCTGTTCCCTAATCCCTGACTTCAGTCCGCCTTACGGCTGATGTTGAGCAGGATGCCTATGCTGGCCAACGTGAAAAAGAGCGAGGTTCCTCCGGAGGAGATCAGCGGCAGGGGAAGGCCTTTGGTGGGCAGCAGGGCGAGGACCACGCTGATGTTGAAGAAGGCTTGCAAGAGAATGGTCATGGTGATGCCGAAGGCGGCTAGGCGCGCAAAGGGGTCCTGGGAGCGAAAGGCGGTGCGCAGGCCGCGGTAGCCGAAGTACGCAAAGAGAATGAGGAGGACGATGGCTCCGATGAAGCCCATCTCCTCGGCGATGTTGGCGAAGATGAAATCGGAATAAGGCTCGGGAAGGAAAAAAAGTTTCTGCTGGCCATCCATAAAGCCGAGGCCAGTGATGCCGCCAGAGCCCACGGCGATCAGCGACTGGCAGGTGTGGTAGCCTGCGGGGCCGATCTCCTTGAGTTCCTTGAAATCGCAGGTGGGATTGAGGATGAAGCGTTCGAAGACGCGAATGCGCTGATGACGCCAGGAAACTGCGAATAGCTCCCAGTACAGAACCGGCAGCGTAAGGCAGGCTCCGCCGACGAGGAACCTCCAGCCAATGCCGGCCAGAAAAAGCATCGAGACCGTGACGCCTGCCAGAACCAGAGCGGTGCCGAGATCGGGCTGGAGAGCGATCAAAGCGATCAGAAGCAGGGGGATTAGAAGGGCGCGCCAGAGAGTGCTCCACTGGTTGATCTTGTCGAGCCGGGTGGAGAGAATCCAGGCAAGGAAGAGAACCAGTACGAGCTTGGCGATCTCCGAGGGCTGAAGGGAAAAACCGCCCAGGCGAATCCAGCGCTGGGCGTTGTTGGATTTTGGGAAGCGGAAAACCAGCGCCAGCAGTATGGCGGTGACGGTGAGAGCGGGAAAGATGAAGCGCGGGGATTTATAGAGCGAATAGTCGAGTTGTGACAGAAGCAGCATGAAGGCCAAACCGGCCAGCGCCCAGAGAGCCTGCTTGCCGATGAAAGCGTAGGGAGAGTGAAACTTACCCTGGGCCGCCACGACCGCAGAGGCGGAAAAGACCATCGCCAGCCCCGCCACGACGAGCAGCACGGTGGTGAAGAAGATCCATTTATCGCCCCCAATGCGCTTTGCCATGGTTTTTCAGTCCCTCAGTCCCTGGATTCGTGACAGTTTGATAGTGAAAGAGTGAAGAAGTGAACGAGTGAAAAAGTGAACTAGTTAAGAAGTGAGCGAGTTAATAAGCTAAGTGAGAATAGTGCCTATGTTTCACTCATTCACTAACTCACTCATTTACTTGCTTCACTAGTCCCTCAATTCCTTAACGAGTTGCTTGAAGACGCTGCCGCGCTGCTCGTAGTTATCAAACTGGTCATAGCTGGAGCAGGCTGGGGCGAGCACCACGACTTCGCCGGGGCGCGCGGCGGCAGCGGCGACGGCGACGGCCTTGTCCAGAGTTTCGCAGGACTGAATGGTCACCACGCCACGCAGATCAGACTCGATCTTGGCAGCCGCCGCGCCGATGGTGTAAACTGCGCGCACCCGCTGGCGCAACAGATCGGAAAGCACATTGTAGGGAGAACCCTTGTCCTTGCCGCCGAGGATAAGGTGAATGCCGCCACTGAAGGCGGCGATGGCTTTGGCGGTGGCGTCCACGTTGGTAGCCTTGGAGTCGTTGTAGAATTCGACGCCGTTGCGGGTAGCGACGTATTCCAGGCGATGCTCGACTGCCTGAAACTTCTCGATGGCGCGGCAAATGACCTCGGCTGAAACTCCAGCCAAGCGCGCGGCAACCACTGCAGCCAGCACATTCTCCACGTTGTGCGCGCCTTTGAGGGGAATACCGCTCAAAGGCATCACATATTCTGTGGGTGCGTTCTCGGCGGGGCGATAGACAACAGAGCCCTGCTCCAACCAGGCTCCTTGTGTAACCGGGTGCTCGATCGAGAACCAATAGACTTTGGCTTTTGAGCGCGCGGCGGCTTCCTCGCAGGGCGTGTTGTCAGCGTTCAGCACCAGGAAATCATCGGCGGTCTGCTGGGCAAAGATGCGCTCCTTGGCCGCGCAATAATTTTCAAAGCTGCCGTGACGGTCCAGGTGGTCTGGTGTGATGTTGAGAATTACGGCGATGGATGGATGGAACTGCTCGGTGGTTTCTAGCTGGAAGCTGGAGACCTCGAGGACTGACCAGGTCTTATCGGTGCTGGAGTCGATCAGGGCCACTACGGGGACGCCGATGTTGCCGCCAACCAGCGTGGGTAGTCCGGCAGCCTGAAGGATTTCGCCCAGCAGCGTGGTGGTGGTGGTTTTGCCGTTGGAGCCGGTGACGGCCAGGATTTTGCCTTGGAGGAAGCGGCCAGCCAGTTCCAGCTCGCCGATGACCGGCAAGCCGAAGCTCTTGACCTGCGCCAGTTCGGGAGTGTCCATGGGCACGCCGGGACTGACAACAATCAGATCCTGGCGGCGGAAGGTGAGTAGGCCGTGGCCGCCGGTCTCAACCATGATGCCTTGTTCGATCAGGGCGGGAATTTCTTTGGTCAATTGATCGGCCGAGCGCACGTCGGAGACCGTGACCTGAGCGCCTTGGCGGCGTAGAAACAATGCAGCCGCCAGACCGGATTTTCCCAGTCCGACAACCAGAACTTTTTTGTTTTTCAGTTCCATCATGCGAACTACCTCAAAAATATCTTGAAAATCGAAGCTCAAGAATCCGATTTAAACGCTGCGGGCTATTGTGCGCCGATCAAACATTCCCTCAGGGTCTAAAGCCCAACATTTATTATCAGGCATTTGCGGCACGGCAAAAGCCGTGCCCTTTCAAAACAAAGACCTCATCAGAAGTTCCTTGAAATCATTGTGCGCCGCGCGGAGCTGTTTTAGCGCAATTTCAGGGTAGTGAGTGCAAACAATGCAAACACCAGTGCACCGATCCAGAAACGAACGATGGTTTTCGATTCGCTCCAGCCCACCTGTTCGAAGTGGTGATGCAGGGGAGCCATCTTGAAAATTCTCTTCTTGTTACGCAGCTTGTAACTGCCCACCTGAAGGATGACGGAAGCCGCTTCGAGGACGAAGATGCCGCCGATGAAGGGCAACAACAGTTCCTGGCGGATGATGATGGCGACTGTGCCGATGGCCCCGCCCAGAGCCAGCGAACCTACGTCGCCCATGAAGATTTCCGCCGGATGGGCGTTGTACCAGAGAAATCCGATGGAGGCGCCCACCATGGAGCCGCAAAAGATACTGAGCTCGCCGACCATGGGCATACGCTGGAGTTCAAGATAGTCGGCAAAGACCACGTGGCCGCTGACGTAGGTGAGCACGGTAAGCGCGCCGGCGGCAATGATGGAGCAGCCGATGGCCAGCCCGTCGAGCCCGTCGGTGAGGTTGACAGCATTCGACGAACCTATCAACACAAAGATGACGAAAGCGATAAAAGGCAGGAAGGCCAGGAGTCCAAGGTGGGGGATGGTGCTGGGCCATGCGTGCCACATGAGGTCAGGACGCCAGCTCTTGATGAAGGGCACGGTTAACTGCGTGGAGAAGAGCTTGAATTTATCCAGAATCACCAGAGAAACCGCCACAGTTGCCCCGGCTAGCCCCTGCCAGAGCAGCTTGGCACGAGCAGTCAAGCCCAGGCTTCGCTTCTGGATGACCTTGATGTAGTCGTCGGCGAAACCGATCGCTCCAAAAGCCAATGTGGCAAAGACAGCAATCCAGACGAAGGGATTGGCGGGATCGCTCCAGAGGACAGTAGGCAGCAAAATTGCAATCCCGATGAGTACGCCGCCCATGGTGGGAGTGCCGGTTTTTTTGAGGTGCGACTTTGGCCCGTCGTTGCGGACAAACTGGCCGATCTGAAACTGGCGCAGCTTCTGAATCACCCAGGGACCGATAAACAGCGCGATCAGTAGCGCCGTGCCCGAGGCAAAGGCAGTGCGGAAGGTGAGGTAGCGGAAGACGCGAAACGGGTGAAAAAACGGAAAGAGCTTTTCGTAGAGCAGCCAGTAGAACAAAGGGCCTCCAGCCGGTAAGAAGCCGGTTTCATGTTGATTTTACTAGGATGGGGGGCGGCAGGTTGGGGTAGTGGAGATTATTGCTTTCCCGCCTGTTGCCGTTTCAGCTCCGCCTCGAATGCCCGCTCGCGGTCGGCGATGTAACTCTGGTAGCCTGCCGGATTAAAAAAAGCATTGAGGTCGCCGCGTTTCCAGCGCTCGTATTTCTCCTGCAATCCGTAGTAGCTGCCATGTGCGCCGAGAAAAATATCGCAAGGCAGGCCCTTCAGCACCTGAAAACCGTGATGAAAGTCCTGGGCAATTTGCGGATAGGCCGTATTGCCTACCAGTTTGTAGCCAGGATTCACATTTGGCCCGCCGACGATGACCACGTGCAGCGTCCGGCCGCCTTCAACTTCATCCATCGTCCATGTCGTGGTTCCCTTGTTGTGCCCGGCGGTCAGATGCGCCGTCAAAATCGCGTCGCCCAGCTTGACCGTGTCGCCGTCATGCAGCACGCGGTCCACCTTCACGCGCGGAAATCTCATCTCCGGCTGGGCACCGTATTGAAAGTCCTCCTTGCCGCCCGACTCCACCACCGGCACATCGGCGTCCATCACAAAATACTGCGCCCCGGTGAGCTTCTTCACCAGCGCAGCGCCGGCACAATGGTCATTGTGCCCCTGGCTGATAAGCAGAATCTTGGTGTCGCTGAAGCGGAAACCTAGCTGCTCGACACTATTTTTTATGAGCGGAACATTCTCTGCAAAGCTGCTGTTGATGAGAATGTTTCCACGCGGCGTGACGATCAGGTACGACGCGAGTTCTTCGCTGCCGACATAATAGAGATTGCCCGCGATGTGGTGGGGCGGAAAAGGCTTGGTCCAGGACGGCGGGTTCTGAGCGGCAAGCCGAGCTGTAAAAGCGAGAGTCACAAACAGCGCGATGCAACCGCTCAATCTCCGAAGTTTCACTTCCCCTCCCAACTACAATCAGTTTTTCACTGCCTCGATGGCCCGCTCCAGATGCACGCCCCGTGAGCCCTTGACCAGCACCACGTCTCCTTTGCGCAGATTCTCCTTGAGCCAGCGGCCCGCAGCCATAGCATCGGCCAGAAACAGCGCTGCAACTCCGCCCTTGCAGGCAGCGGCGGCCAGGTGTTCTGCGTTGCCCTGAACGCCGACGACCAAGTCAAGGCTGGCCTCGGCGGCGGCGCGTCCAGCTTCGGCGTGAAGCGCTGGGCCTTGTTCGCCCATCTCCAGCATTTCGCCGGCCACCAAAATGCGACGTTTGGCGGGGCGCGCGGCCAGAGTGTGGATCATGGAGCGGAGCGCCTCGGGGTTGGAGTTATAGCAGTCATTCAAAATCGACGCGCCGTTGATTTGGATCACTTCGCCGCGCTTGTCGCCGGCGGTCAGAGTTTCCAGCGCAGTCACCGCCGCATCCAACTCGACGCCCGCTTCGAGCGCGACCGCCAGACCGGCCAGGGCATTCATTGCATTGTGCGCGCCCAGCAGGTTGAGCGTGAGTTGACCCTCGCGCTCTCCAGCTCGATAGCGAACGTGCAGGCCGGCCAGATCCTCGGTCACTTCGAGAAGCCGCGGGTTGGCGATGGGAGCAGCGCCAAAATAAACCGCTCGTCCGTGAAAATCGCGTCCAAATTGCGAGACGTAGGAATCATCGCAGTTGAGAAAGATCGCGCCATTGTCCGGCAGCGCGTCTACCAACTCGAATTTCGCGCGGGCGATGCCGGCCTGGCCATCGGAAAAGTTCTCAATGTGCGCCGTGCCCACGTTGGTGATTACGCCCCAATCGGGCGCGGCTATCAGCGCCAGGGCGGCGATTTCGCCGGGGTGGTTCATGCCCATCTCGATGACCGCGTACTCGTGTTCCGGCTCAAGGCGCAATAGTTGCAGAGGCAGGCCAAAGCCATTATTGAGATTTCCCCTGGATTTGATGACATTGAAGTTTGCGCCCAATGCGGCGGCAATCGCTTCCTTGGTGGTCGTTTTACCGGCGGAGCCGGTAACGGCCACCACGCGCTTACCCCATTGAGCAATACGTAACTGAAACTTACCCGAAGGTACAGGTAGAAGATTTACGTATTGCTTATCCG
>CAWDQS010000209.1:0-3681 GCA_963804295.1 uncultured Acidobacteriaceae bacterium | reverse complement strand
CACGCCCGATGATCTGTTTGAACTCAGTCATGGACTTGATGCTCCGGTCGAGGACGATGAGATGGCAGGTCTGGGCGTCGACGCCCGTGCCCATGAGACGGGAGGTCGTGCAGATGACGGGATAGGTCGACTCCGGGTCGATGAAGTTGTCGAGCTGGGCCTTGCCCTCGTCGTTGTCGCCGGTGATGCGCATGACGTATTTCGCGTTGGCGGCGGCGAGGTCGGGATTGGCGTTGACCATGGCCTGCCGCATGCGCTCGGCGTGATCAATATTCTCGCAGAAGATGATGGTCTTGGCGAAACGGTCGGTGGCCCGGAGAAACTCGGTGACCTTGGCGGCGACGGTCGCGGTGCGCTTTTCCAGGATGAGGTTGTTGTCGTAGTCGGTGACGTTGTATTCGCGGTCCTCGATGAGTTGGCCGTATTTGTCGCGCTGGCCCGACTTCGGGGCGCCAGCCGTCGAGGTCTTTGTCGAGCCCGATGCGGACGACTTTGTAGGGGGCGAGGAAGCCGTCGGCGATGCCTTGCCGGAGCGAGTAGGTGTAGATCGGGTCGCCGAAGTATTCGATGTTGGAGACGTCCTTGGTTTCCTTCGGCGTGGCAGTGAGGCCGATTTGCGTGGCGGAGGTGAAATATTCGAGAATCTTGCGCCACGCCGCATCATCGGCGGCGCTGCCGCGGTGGCATTCGTCGATGACGATTAGGTCGAAGAAGTCGGGGGAGAACTGGGTGTAGATGTTCTGCTCCTCCTCGGTGCCGGTGACGGCCTGATTGCAGCAGGTACACTCACCGGCAATGTGCTGCCGCTCTACAAAGGCACGCGCTTCATGCTCTCCAGCAGTTGCTGGATGGCCGGGGTGCGCTTTCATGTCGAAGGCCGCGAGCACATTCCCCGCGACCGCGCCTGCATATTCATGTCCAACCACGTTTCCAACCTGGACCCGCCCGCGCTGATCTCGCTGATTCCGGGCCGCACCTCGGCCTTCATGAAACGCTCGCTGATGAACCTGCCTATCCTGGGAACCGGCTTCCGCCAGGGCGACTTCATCGCCGTGGACCGCTCCGGCAGCCCTGTTGACGCGCAGCAAAGCGTAGACGCCGCCAGCCGCGTACTGGCCAAGGGCGTGCACATGACCACTTTTGTCGAAGGCACGCGCTCCAAAGATGGCCGCATGTTGCCCTTCAAAAAAGGCCCATTCTTTTTGGCCATGAACTCCGGCGCGCCGTGCATTCCGGTTTCCATCTCTGGCACGGAAACCATCCAGGGCAAAGGTAGCCTGCGCATCCATCCTGGAACGGCGCACGTCATCTTTCATCCGCCCATCGACCCGGCCAACTTTACCACGCGCGAGGAACTGATGCAGGCCGTGCGCGCGGCCATCGCCTCCGGGTTGCCGGAATGGATGCGAACGTAATTGATGCGCTGGGGCAATACGATTCTTAGCTCTTTGACGGAACCCACATGATTGTCTCGCTCATCGTAATCGTCACCATTCTCGCGTTGAGCCTTCCCTCGGCGGTGATCTTCATTCCGATGGCCGTGATTACAGGTGACATAAGGCCGCTCTACAAGGTGACCTGCCTGATTGTCAGCGCCGGCTACCGGGTGGCCGGCATCCGCATCCATGTCGCCGGGCGGGAGCAGGTTCCCAGTGGCCGCGCGTGCATCTTCATGGCCAACCACGTTTCCAATCTGGACCCTCCGGCGCTGATCTCGCGGATTCCGGGGCGCACATCCGCCTTCTCCAAGCGATCTGTCTTCAATATGCCTATCTTCGGTTACTGCCTCAAACTGGCCGAGTATATTCCCGTGGACCGCACCGGCAACAAGGCCAGCGCGCAAGCCAGCGTGAACGCGGCCACGCGGCTGTTGGAGAAGGGCCTCCACATCACTACCTTCGTTGAGGGCTCGCGCTCCAGGAACGGCCGCCTACAGCCCTTCAAAAAAGGTCCGTTCTATCTGGCCATGCAGTCCGGCGCGCCGTGCATTCCGGTCTCCATCTACGGTACGGAAACCATGATGGCCAAGGGCAGCTTCGCCATCAAGCCGGGAACGGTGCACATCATTTTCCACGCGCCGCTGTACCCGCGCGACTATGCCACGCGCGATGAGTTGTCGCAAGCCGTACGCGCGGCCATTGCTTCCGGCCTCCCGGAATGGATGCGGAATTAATATTTCCATTGTGATTGAATTTGGGTGCTCCACCCTCGTCGCGTTCTTGTATTTGCGGCTAGGATACTGTCTCTAAAGTTCGTTCAATCAATGTACTGTCATCCTGAGCGAATGGGGCCCCAGGCGTTCTCTTCAGCCTGGGGGTAGTGAGTCGAAGGATCTGCGGTTGTTTTTCTAGAAACTTCGGGGACACTACAACAGGGTGGCAAGTCAATAAAACGCTCTACGGCTGCACAATCGCGTTATAGCCGTCGTAAATCAGCTTTTTGCGCATGGCGTTGGCGTCGTTGCGGTTGACAAACGGGCCGATGCTCACGTGAAACTTGCTGTCGGCAGGATCGTGGCGTACGGTGGCTGTAAAGCCATGCTGGCGCAGCGCACTCAACAGCACATCCGCGTCCTCCTGATGTGAAACGATTGCAATCTGGACCATCAGCGCCTGCGCTGGCACAGTCACTGGCTGGGCTGCCTGCGGTTGAAAAGTGTTGTGCGGGGTGGCGGAGGGCTTGGGAAAGGAAGCTGTGGCCGGCGCGGCGGCTTTAGCGATCGGCTGCTGGGCTGTGGTTGGGGAATTGTGGGCTCCATGGCTGCCCATTGAGTAGCCTACCGCGAAGCACAGGCCGCAGAGCAGCACCAAGCCGAAGGAGATGCCCAGCAGCAGCATTGGCCCCATCGTCAGCACGGTTTCCGGCGGGTACACGGCCCGCCGAAACTCTTCCACGTTAAATTCTTCGTTCATTCCCGACCTCTGAGATTGTGATCGAGACTGTTTGTAAGTTCGGGGCTGGTAGGCTGGGAGCTCAGTCCCGGCAAAATCATGCCCTGAATTGACCGGGACTTTAGCCCCTGAGGTTAAGCTTCTAAAAGCATATCTCAGGGGCTATAGCGGTTCTCCAATAGCTATACTCTGGAAGCACAACGCTGAGTGGCTTTTTCCTCAAGAAAAAGCCACCTTTCACAGGGCTTGCTGGAGCACGTTAATTGGAGAACCGCTCTAAAAGCCCGCACTCTCCTGGCTGTATTCTGTAGCCGGGGTTGAATCCCCGGCCAACCAGACCTGTCCTGCCAACCCGGGCCTGCCGCCTACTTCTTATCCGCCGCAGCCAAGGCTGTTGCGCCCAGTTTGTTGAACAGCGTCATCATCTCCAGAGGCAGCGGGAAGACGATGGTGGTGTTCTTCTCGACACCGATCTCGGTGAGGGTTTGCAGGTAGCGCAACTGCAAGGTCATCGGTTCGGTGGCCAGCAGCGCGGCCGCGTCCACCAGCTTCTGCGCGGCGTTGAACTCGCCCTCGGCGTGGATGATCTTCGACCGTTTTTCGCGCTCCGCCTCGGCCTGCTTGGCCATGGCGCGCAGCATCTCCTCGGGCAGATCCACCTGTTTGACCTCGACAGAAATGACCTTCACCCCAAACGGTTCCGTGCGCTGGTCGATGATGGTTTGAATCTTCAGGTTGAGCTTGTCGCGATGGCTGAGCAGCTCGTCCAACTCCACCTCACGATGCGTTG
>CAWDQS010000208.1:0-8155 GCA_963804295.1 uncultured Acidobacteriaceae bacterium | reverse complement strand
ACCATGCCCCTGCTCGATCCCATCCCGTCACCGGTAGAACCGCCGACTATGCCGCTCTCGAGTGGGAGGCGCTGCTCGCGCTTTGTTCGTCTTTCGCCGCTTCCCCGGTGGGACGGCAGGCGATTCTCGACCTAAGCCGTCCACTGACGAAGCATGGATCGCCAGCCAGCATCAGCTCACCGCCGAGCTTCGGCTGCTGCTCGAAGAGCAGACTTCCATCCCACTCGGCGGCCTCTTCGATCCCACGCAACACACTGCCAAGGCGCAGATTCCCGGCGCGGCTCTCGAAGCCGGAGAGTTGCAAGCCATCGCCCGCCTGGCCAACGACGTCGCCTCCTGGCAATCGCTGCTGCAATCACCCCCGGCGCGGCTGGTAGGCAAGCTGCCCGGCCTCTCCCAGCTTTCGTCGGCTCTCACCGGCAGTCTTCGTCCGCTGGCCGAATCCATCGAGCGCACCATTCAACCCGATGGCTCGCTGGCCGACAATGCTTCGCCCGAGCTGGGCCGCATCCGCCGCGAGCAGGAGCGCCAGAAAAAACTGATCGAAGAATCCCTTCGCGCCACCCTGCGCAAGCTCGCATCGGAGGGCGCGACGCAGGAAGATCTCATCACCATTCGCGGCGACCGCTTCGTCATTCCTGTCCGCGCGAGCTTAAGCGGCGCGTCAGCGGCGTGGTCCACGGCGTCAGCTCATCGGGACAGACGGTCTACCTCGAGCCTCTCGAAACCATCGAGCAGAACAACGAGCTAGTCCGCCTCATCGAGGAAGAGCAGGCCGAGATTCATCGCATTTTCATGGCGCTCACTCGCCAGGTGGGCGGCTACGCTCATGCTCTCATCGAGGGCGCGCGCGTCCTTGCGCTGGTCGATAGTCTTCAGGCCCGCGCCCGCTTTGCCCGCGAGTACAACTGCGTTGCGCCAATCATCACGCCCGATCTTCTGCATCTCGAAGCAGCCCGCCATCCGCTGCTTGAAAGGCATCTACGCCAGACCGGCGGTCACGTTGTGCCTCTCACTCTCGAACTCACTGCTGCGGAACGCCAGCTCATCATCAGCGGCCCCAACACCGGCGGCAAAACCGTCACGCTCAAAACCACGGCGTTGCTGGCGATGATGGCTCAGGCAGGCCTGCCCATCCCCGCCACGGCGGCCAGCTTTCCCGTCTTCACCGCCTTCCTGGCCGACATCGGCGATGCGCAATCCATCGAGGCGGAACTCTCCACCTTTTCCGCGCACATCACCAACCTAGACCGTCTCTCTCGCCTCGCTAACAATCAATCTCTGGTCCTGCTCGACGAGCTTGGCTCCTCTACCGATCCCGAAGAAGGTGCGGCCCTCGCCGTCGCCATCGCCAGCCACTTTTTGACAGCGGGAGCCTGGTCGCTTATCTCCACGCACCACACCTCGCTCAAGGTTTACGCTGCCAACACCGAGGGAGTCCTCAACGCCGCTGCTGGCGTGGATGAACTGACGCTCGCGCCCAATTACCAGCTACGACTCGGCGTTCCCGGCGCCTCTGCCGGTATCCAAACCGCCGAGCGCATCGGCCTCAACGCCAGCATCATCGCCGCCGCCCGCCAGCGTCTCGGTTCGCAGCAGGTGGACATTGCCCGCTTCCTCGATAAGCTGCACAGCGAGCTCACGCAACTTGAAGCGGATCGCAAGGCCGCTCGCGCCGAGCAGTACGCACTCAATCAGGAGCGAGCCAGGCTCGCCCGCGAGGGAGACGTCGAACTGCGCAACCGCACACGCGAACTGGAAACCAAGCTGGCCTCGCTGCTCAAGGACTTTGAATTTCAGATGCGCGAGACGGTTCGCGCCATCGAAGATCGCGCCGGTCAGCAAAAACTTTCCAAGGAAGCCGAACGCCGCATCCAGCGCCTGCGCCGCGAGTTTCAGGAGAGCTTCAACCAGACCGTCGTCGCCCACCGCACCGGAGCGGATGTTGGTGACGCCAACGCTCAACCGCACATTCTCAAGCACATTGCTGCCGGCGACCAGGTGCGCATCAAGTCGATGAACAAAATTGCGGTTGTGCAGCGCGAGGTCGAGAAAGATCTCTTTGAAATTACCCTCGGCCCCATCAAGATGCGCGTCAAGCGCGAAGACTGCTCTGCAGTTTTACCTCTTGGAGAAGAATCCGCGACAGATAAGCGCGCCGACCCGCTAGCCGCAGCCCGCAAACAGAAGAACGTCCACGTCACAGTCACCAGCGCCAACACCGATACGCTGCGCACGGAGATCAACCTCATCGGTCGCACCGTGGACGAGGCCACGCAAGAGTTGGAACAGTACCTCGACCGCGCCTTTCTCGCCGGTCTGCCTGGCGTCCGCATCATCCACGGACACGGAGCCGGCATCCTCCGCCGCGGCGTCCGCGAATTCCTCAAGTCCCACCCCCACGTAGCCACCATCGCCGAAGCCCCCCAAAATGAAGGCGGCCAAGGCGCAACGCTGGTCGAGCTAAGACAGTAGCAGCAAGTCAATTGCACGAACGCAGGTCAATCGCACGAACGAGTGATGACGATTCCGCACCGCTCCTCCCAGAGGGAGGATACGAGAATAGCCTAGGGTGAACCCTAAGAAAGCTAAGACAGTAGTAGCAAGTCAATCGCATGAATGAATGATCACGATCCCGCACCGTTCCTCCCGGAGGGAGGATACGAGAATAGCCCAGGGTAAAACCCTGGGAAAGCGTTCAGTTAAGAATTTCCCGCCCCAGCGGGGCGGTGCGAAACCAGGGCAATCGCATTTAAAGCAGCGGGAAAGCAATGTTTTGAAAGGGCACGGCTTTAGCCGTGCCACAAAAGACGATTGGGGAAGGAAACGGGCTTCAGCCCCTGAGGGATGTTTTTCAGCAATTCAGACTTTTACTAATGGCTGTTAGCCATCACCGAAGCCCCGCAGAACGAAGGCGGCCAGGGAGCTACGCTGGTGGAGTTAAAACAGCAGTTGCAAAGGTAGATAAATAGGCACTTTACAAATGATAAATGTCAGGTGATTATTAAAGTATCGATATGACCGCCAATCAGATAGCTGCGACCGTATTATTTCTATCTGCAATTGTTCAAGGAATCTCCGCCATATTTCAATTGCTAGATCGCTTCAAGAAGCGGCATAACGCCAATGCGTTGGGCATCTTGACTGCTGCATGGTATAAAACTCTGATACTTCCAATCGCATTGTCAGTGGGAGCAGTAGGGTGTTCTTTTGTTGGTCTCTGGTTTGTTTTTTATCCTTCGCAAGTCGTGCCTGTGAGCATAACGCAACAGCCCGCCAATACGATGCACACGAACTCGAATAATGCGCCACAACCGAATAAGGTCACGGAGTCAATATCTGCCACATCGGGTGAAAGAGATAGGCAATCTGTATACATTGAGCATAAGCATAATGTACAAACGCAGAGAGGATCGGGAAATTACCAGGCCCAATCCGCGCAGCCCATTTCCCAAGTTGGCGCAAATAATCAACAAACAGTGATTCAACCTGGGGCCAAAGTTTCACAGAGCGGTGGGGGAACTGGAAGCTGCACACAAAATGTACTTGGAGGAAATAACAATACCAACAACTGCGCTCCTCCGCAGCGACATCTTACCGCACTTCAGAAATCTCAGATTGCTGCGATCAAAGCTGTGGTGAATACTCTTCCAGTCTATTGCTTTAACACAGATCCAGAAGGATGTGCATACGCCAAAGATTTGCGTCAAGCCCTAGTTGATGCAGGCATGGACGAAGGACAAATGGTCGGCCAAAATTTTGGTACGCCAGAGGATTCTAGAGTATACGTGGCGATTCACAGCAGGGAACAGATTCCCCCAGGCATAACGAGAATCATTGAAATACTGCGAAGTAGCGGAATTGAGGCGAAAGTACTCATAGTTAGGCGAATACAAGAGGGACATATAGAGCTTTGGATCGGATATTAATTGAATCAACCCCGGAATAGAATAGTTTGCAGATAATTATCTTCCCCAGGCGCACAATGGTGGAATGAAAGAAATGGGTACACAGCGCCGGTTCGGTCTGTCAGGGATGTGCCCGGTCCGTACCCAATAAGCACCCACCTACCCCCCCCTCATTATTTTCTATCGACCCCAAATCCTTGCAGATTATTTGTAAGCTCTTTGGAATCAATGATTGTGGAAAATTTTGTGCCCCAAAGATTCCCACATGGTGAGATTTGGCCTCTGAAAATTACCGGAAAAATCCGGTTTTTCACCCAAAAACAGCTCGCTAACCGCGCTAACTCCGCCGCTTTCACGCCATCGCTTCCCGGCTCATCGGCTCAAACTTCAACTGGTTTGTCTTGCGGTCCACGTCGATGCGCACATGCTATGCCGGGCTGCGCTTCCGTTTGGCCAACGCCGCCGCTTCCGGGTATAATGAAGATTCGGTCAGTCTATGTAGGCGTGCGTCTATTTATGCCCCGCTGGCGCGAAACACCAAGGTTTGGAGCTTAGTCATGGCACAAGTATGTGATCTCTGCGGGAAAGGCCCGCAGTTCGGTAACAATATCTCTCACGCCCACAACATCACCAGGCGGCGCTGGAGCGTAAATCTTCAGGCAGTCAAGGCACTGGTGAACGGCCAACCCAAGCGGATTCGCGTCTGCGCCGGCTGCATCAAAGAAGGCAAGGTCGCAAAGGCCTAAAGAGCAGAATCCAGGCACTTTATCCAGCGCGAACCCCGTCCTGACTGGGCGGGGTTTTGTTGTGTCCGCTTCCCGCCTTATTCAACGTGATAGTTGGGCGCTTCTCGCGTGATGATCACGTCATGCACATGGCTCTCGCGTAGGCCGGCGCCGCTGATGCGCACAAACTGCGCCTTTTCTTGCAGTTCGCGAATGGTTGCGCAGCCCAGGTAGCCCATGCCGGAACGCAGGCCGCCGACCAGTTGGAAGACCATGGACTCCAGCGGCCCGCGGTAGGGCACGCGCCCCTCGATGCCCTCAGGGACAAACTTGGCCAGCCGGTTCTGGCTGGCGCGCTCGCGCTGCACCACTCCCTCGCTGCCCAACTCCGCGCTGGCCAGATCGTCGGTGCTTTGGAAGTAGCGTTCGCCCGAGCCCTGGCTCATGGCGGTCAGCGAGCCCATGCCGCGATAACTCTTGAAGCTGCGCCCCTGGTAAAGGATGGTTTCGCCGGGGCTCTCGTCCACGCCGGCAAATAGCGAACCGATCATCACCGAGCTGGCGCCGGCGGCGATGGCCTTGGTGATCTCGCCGGAATATTTGATGCCGCCGTCGGCAATCACTGGAATTCCGCGCTCGGTGGCTGCGCGCGCTGACTCGGAGATGGCCGTAATCTGAGGCATTCCCGCGCCGGTGACCATGCGCGTGGTGCAGATAGAACCCGGCCCGATGCCTACTTTAATAGCGTCTGCGCCGGCGTCGATCAAGGCCGCGGCGCCCTCGTAGGTGGCCACGTTGCCGGCCAGCAAGCCCACACTGGGGAAGGCCTTCTTCACCTCGCGCACCGCCTCCAGCACGCGCGACGAGTGCCCATGCGCCGAGTCGATGGCCAGCACATCCACACGTGCCCGCACCAACTCCGCCGCCCGCTCCAGAAAGTCGCCCGTGGCTCCGATAGCCCCGCCTACCCTCAGCCGGCCCTTTTCGTCCTTGCTGGCGCTGGGATATTTCAGCTTCTTCTGGATGTCCTTGACCGTGATCAGCCCCTTCAGATTGAATTGATCGTCCACCACCAGCAGCTTCTCCACGCGATGCTTGTGCAGAATCAGCTCGGCCTCTTCCAGCGTGGTGCCCACGGGAACAGTAATCAGATTCTCCTTGGTCATCACCTCGCCCACGGGAATGTCAGTGCGCGTCTCAAAGCGCAGGTCGCGGTTGGTCAGGATGCCCACCAGCCGCTTGCCCTGCGTCACCGGCACTCCGGAGATCTTGTAGCGCCGCATTACTTCCAGCGCGTCGCCGATCATCTGGTCCGGGCCAATGGTCACCGGGTCCACGATCATGCCGCTCTCCGAGCGTTTCACTTTGTCGATTTCGCCGGCCTGATCGGGGATGGAAAGATTGCGGTGCACGATGCCGATGCCTCCCATCTGCGCCATGGCAATGGCCATACGCGACTCGGTCACCGTGTCCATGGCCGAGGAGAGCAGCGGGGTATTCAGCGTAATTGCGCGGGTCAATTGGGTCTGTGTGCTGACCTGCACGGGCACCACGTCACTATAGGCGGGCACCAGTAACACGTCGTCGAAGGTGAGAGCTTCGGTCAAATTTCTGGCAAGCATAATGCTCCGATGCGCCTGGCGGGCCGGAATTCATTCCCGGCGCGGCAGACGCTTGAAAACTATTGTAGCGGAGGGGGCTGAAGGGGTTGTACACCGCCTCTACTCCAACTCAGAATAAGCCAGTCAGCTCGAACAGGTCGGGCTACGTGCCACCTCCGCAACCCGTGTAAAGGAGTTGATAGGTAGCTCCGATACGGCGGTAGATGGAATAGGCCCAGGACTCATAGTAGCTGTGTTCCGTAATAACTGCGTCGGGTTCGCCAGGAAAGAGCGGGAAGTTGTCAACAAAGACTTCCTTGTCTACATTCTCCTCTTCGTCAAGTACTTCACCGACTTTAGGCGGGCTAGTATTGTCCAGGGCAATGGTCGATTTGTGGTAATGATTCAGCACCGGCAAGTAGGTACTCCCATTTTCTTCTACTACCAGGAAAAGGCGATAAGAGTAATACGTCTTCGGCTTTATCGAAGCAAGTTGGACAAGCGCGCTTCCCGCCAATGCGATGTGGCTAGCCTGAAGTTGAGTTTTCCAGATGCTCCCTGTGTGGATGCTTGAGGGGGCAATGCGTACATGGCGCGCGGCAAAAACGGCGGATGCTGCCTGGAGAAAAATCGTCCGCTCATCTGAGGTTGCTTTTGTGCGCAGAGCGGTGTGGCTTGCAGTCACAGGACTTCCAGTCCAGACTGTTCCTTTGAAGTCATTCGGCGGAGCATGATGCGCATTGTCCGGATGCAAGCGAAAGCATCCATTGAAATCGAGGTAATCTCCATCTGATCCTTCGATGCAAGAATGGACTGCCTCAGCATCTCCCCAAGGTGCACCGCCCGACCAAAGTGGATAACGCCGCCCTGAGGAGTAAATGCGATTGAGAGTCTGGAGAGTAGCCTTTGGAATGTTTTCTTGACCCGGTGCGGGGTGGGCTGTAGCGCAATCGCGAAGTTCGCCTCCGATAAGAAATACTACAGGGTCCAACGAGGCAAAGGCCGGCTTGCCAGTCACATTCTTCTCTGCGCCCGGTGCACTTGCTACGAAAAGAACCTCCGCCTTGTCACCGGGCTTAAGCGTAGGCAAATTTGGAGGTTCCTGAGCGATCACTCTAAAAGAAAGCCATGAGAAGGACACAAGTGACGTTGCAACAAGCAGAACACAATGACGTGTAGACACTCTTCTCTCCCCTCACACCCCCACTGGGAACGGCTTGGGACTGGACTCACAGGAATCAAACATCACGCAGCCTGAGCCACTTTCTTCGCAGCTTTGAGCAGTACACGTAGCGCGTCATTCACCGCGTCTGCATCGGGGAAGGCGGCGGCTACATCGGGAGCAATGGGCACCAGCACGACATCACCCTTGAATCGGCTCGCGTACTTCCCGCGGACGCAGCCGCTCATGTCGTACTCTGGACGCATGGTGTCCTTATACTTTGCGGATTTAGTCGTTTTCGTAGGCATTTCGTTCACTCCGAGTTGGCAACCTTGCGCTGATGATGCGAATTTCGTCCGGATCTTCCGTATGGGCTACCAAAATAAGCCGATGTTTGGATGATAGCCCAAGTGTGAGAAATCTGCTTTAGGTAACTGAGTGATCTGGATCGGATTTTGTTACCGATAGCTGATGCTCAAGAACCGTCGCGGCTTCCTCAAACGAAATCTTATGTTTGCGAAGATTCGTCCACGATTTGTGAGGATCCCAACGAACCTTCGGCTCCTGAGTGGACTCTTGCATGGCCTCCTCTCACACCCCCACCGGGAACGGCTTGGGACTGGACTCTTCGGTGTTGGCTACGGCGCCGGTGCGCCAGCGCTCGAAGCGGCCTTGCAGCAGGCTCATCAGGCCGGTGTACCAGTAGCCGATGACAAACAGGATCAGAAACGGTGCCGTGAAGTAGTTAAGCAATACATC
>CAWDQS010000207.1:0-5067 GCA_963804295.1 uncultured Acidobacteriaceae bacterium | reverse complement strand
CAAGCTGGAGCGTGGACGGCGACAAGACGCATTGGACAGTGACCATTCCGCCCAACGCAACTGGCTTGCTGCCTCTCTCCGCAGTTGTGCGTGCAACCTACACGCTGAACGGGAAGCCACTGGTAAATCCGGCTGCGAGAGATGGCGTTACAGCCTATAAACTCGAAGCGGGCACGTATAGCTTTGAAATAACGGGCGAGCTGTAAAGGTTCGTTTGAATCAGTTTGATGTACGACAAACAATTTGAATCGAGGGCAGCTATGCAGCGTATTTTTGCATTGATTCTTGCCGGCGGGGCGCTTGCAGCCCACGCCCAGAGCTATGTTTGCGGTAAACCAGGCGCGGCCGAAGCGGGAGCGGTGCAGTTGACCGCGACCTCGGTTTATTCACCTTCCACTCCCGGCTTCGATCTGAATACGGTTCCCGAGGTGAAGGCGGGCTTCTGCGCCAGCGACAAGCCATTCTTTTTTTCCGCCGCGCTGCCGGAGGGAAGCTATCGCGTAACCGTCAGCTTCGGCTCCAGTCAGCCCTCTACGGCCACAGTGCGCGCCGAGGCGCGCCGTCTGATGATCGAGCAGGTTGCCATTACACCCGGCACGCCGGTGACGCGCAACTTCGACGTGAATCTTCGCGTGCCACGGATTGCCGGCGATCTTAACCATCAGGTCAAGCTGAAGCCGCGCGAAATCGGCAACCTGGATTGGGATGACAAGCTCACGCTGGAGTTCAATGGCGAACATCCCAGCATTCATTCCATCGCCATTGAGCCGATTCATGAGACCACCGTCTACCTGGCCGGAGACTCTACAGTCGTTGATCAGGACGTTGAGCCCTGGGCGGCGTGGGGTCAGATACTGCCGCGCTTCTTCCGTCCCGGCGTGGTGATTGCCAATCATGCCGAATCCGGCGAAACGATTCGCAGCTTTGCCGCGGAGCAGCGACTGGCCAAAGTCATGTCGCTGATTCAGCCGGGAGATTATCTTTTCATTCAGTTCGCTCACAACGACCAGAAGCCCAACGCCGTTTCGCTGGACGACTACAAAACGCTGCTGGCGGATTATATAAGCCAAACCAGGGCCAAGGGCGCAACGCCGGTTCTGGTCACCAGCATGAATCGCCATACCTTCGACGCCGCGGGAAAAATCACCAGTTCTCTTTCTCCTTATCCTGAAGCGATGCGAGAGGTTGCCGCCGTGCAGCACACCGCGCTGATCGACCTGAATGCGATGAGCAAGACGCTCTTCGAGGCGATGGGGCCGGAAGCATCCTTAAATGCCTTCATGCACTTTGCGGCCAATACGATTCCAAATCATCCTGAAGCTATCAACGACGACACGCACTTCAACAGCTACGGCGCTTACGAGCTTGCTCGCTGCGTGCTGCACGGCATTCGCGCCGCCAAACTGCCGCTGGCAGATTTTCTCAGCGCGGATGTTGCGGACTTTGATCCAGCGCAGCCGGATTCTTTCGCGGCCTTCCATCTTCCCCCCACGCCCATTCCTCCGGAAACAATCGCCACTCTCTATCGCCAATTCCAGTCCCCTCCCGATGATGCCCGACCGATGATGCGCTGGTGGTGGTTTGGTCCCGCAGTCACCAAGCCGGAGTTGCAAAAGGAGCTTGAAACCATGCATTCGGTGGGCATTGGCGGTGTGGAAATTCAACCCGTCTATCCAATGATGCTTGACGATGAGAGCAAAGGCATCAAGAACCTGGCCTACCTTTCGCCGGAGTTTCTTGACGATGTACGCTTCGCCAATGTAACCGCGCGCTCGTTGGGAATGCGCGTCGATATCACCCTGGGCAGCGGCTGGCCGTATGGCGGTCCTAAAACTACGCTCGATCTGGCGGCGGGCCGGTTGCGGGTTGTTGCCATTCCTGTCACCGGGGCCACTCTTGCTGCTCCAACTCTGAATGAGGGAGAAAAGCTCGTTGCCGCATTCGTCATCACTGGTACGGATAAATCTTTTGATCCATCCACGGCACAACGCATTGATACGAGTACCTGGGCGATTCCCGATGGGGCTGGGCCGCGCACGGCTTTGATCTTTATCGCCAGCCACACAAAGCAGATGGTGAAGCGGGCGGCATTTGGCGCAGAAGGATTTGTGCTGGATCATTTCTCTCGTGCCGCCATCGATGCGCATCTGGCCGGCGTCGCGACTCCACTTCTGAGTGCCTTTGGCGACCAGCCGCCGTATGCCGTCTTCTCCGACTCACTGGAGGTTTACGGTGCTGACTGGACCGCGAATCTTCCATCTGAGTTTCTGGCGCGGCGTGGCTACGATCTGATTCCGCATCTGCCGGAACTCGTCGCCGGCAGCTCGCCGCATGCTGAAGCGGTGCGCCACGACTGGGGCGTAACGCTCTCCGACCTGATCCGCGAAAATTACCTTGCACCGCTCACCAACTTTGCCGCGGCGCATCATACTCGCTTCCGCTCGCAGACCTATGGTGAGCCAGCCGTCACACTTGCCGATGAGGTGATTTCTAATTTGCCGGAAGGGGAAGGCCCGCAGTGGCGCGCCTTCTCGTTTACTCGCTGGGCCAGCTCCGCTAACCATCTCTATGGCAACAATGTGACTTCGGCCGAGACGTGGACATGGCTCCATTCGCCTGCCTTCCGCGCCACACCGCTGGACATGAAGGCCGAGGCCGACCGTATGTTCCTGCTGGGCGTCAATCAGTTCGTCGGGCACGGCTATCCGTATTCGCCCGTCGCAGCCGGCGAGCCTGGATGGTCTCTGTACGCAGCCGCTGCTTTCAATGCGCACAATCCATGGTTCCCTGTGATGCCCGATGTCATGCGCTACTTGCAGCGCATGAGCTGGCTGCTGCGTCAAGGCAAGCCGGCCAACGATATAGCCATCCTCCTGCCGGAGGACGACGCGCAGGCCGCCTTCACTCCGGGACACGTTTCCGTGACCGATGAGATGAGAAGGCGCATTTCGCCCGAATTGATGGCGGCGATTCTCGACACGGGCTACAACATTGATTACATCGACGCCGCAATGATCGACAAGTTGGGAGTGATTCCCTACCCTGTATTGCTTCTTCCGCCGACTGATCGGATTCCGCTCTCAACATACAAGAAGATTGAAAGCTATGCCGCGAACAAAAGTGTTATTGCTCTTGGAAAACTTCCATCGCTGGCGCCTGGGCTCACGGTACAGAGTTCTTCCGCGGAAATTGCCGTGATATCTGCAAGGCTTTTCCAAAGCAGTAACCACAAAGGCATATCTGTAGCCTCTATCAGCGATCTTGCCGATGCGCTTCACCATGCACTGCCGCCCGATGTGGACACAACCGGCCAGACATCCAACCTCGGCTTCATCCATCGCAAGATGGACGGCATGGACCTATACTACGTCGTCAATTCCTCCAATCAGCCGTTATGCGGCAACATCAAGTTTCGCGCAGCGCACGCCAATCTCGAATCCTGGAACCCGGATAGCGGTGCTGTTCTTGCTAGCGCGGCGTATGACAAGAGCGCCGGCACTCCGCTTCGGCTTGCGCCCTACGAATCGCGCGTTTTTATTCTGGGGGATGCACCTGCGCAGAAGAAAGTGAATGCGCAGCATCAGGAAGCAAGTCTCCTTCAGGATCTGAGTTCTGGCTGGCAGATTCGCTTCGGGGATGAAACTGCTACTCAAACCGTCGATCATCTTGCTTCATGGACCGAGCTACCAAGCAAGAAGTTCTACTCCGGCAAAGCTGTCTACACGCGGACGTTCACGCTGCCGGATCTTCCCGCGGCCAAGGCGCATGTGCTTCTGGATTTTGGCGAAGGTGTTGTAACCGTTGACAACCGAGGGTTCCGCGCCTCCGGAATGCGCGCCCTCCTCGATCCTCCCATCCGCGAGGCCGCCATAGTATCCATCAACGGGCAGCGGGTTGCATCTCTTTGGCATCCACCCTATCGCATCGACATAACATCGTTCCTCAAGAGCGGCGAAAACCGGATCGAAGTTACTGTCTTCAACACTGCGGTGAACGAAATGGCCGGCCAGCCACCACGCGACTACACAGCGCTGAATGCCCTCTATGGCAAGCGCTTCGATATGCAGGATATGGACCATCTGCAACCGGTTCCTTCTGGACTTATGGGACCGATTCACCTTTTAGAAGAGAGGCCCCAATGAAAAACCACGCAAATCGCGGCGCTTGCGCCCTTATACTGATGGCGTTCAGTGCAAGCACCGCCTGGTGTGCGCCCAGAACTTTTTTGGCCAATGACTTCGGCGCTACAGGCGACGGCAAGCAACTGGAAACCGTTGCACTGCAAAAAGCGATTGACAAGGCCGCAGAAGTTGGCGGAACGGTGACCCTAAAGCCTGGAACCTACCTGACGGGCTCGCTCTTTCTCAAATCGGGCGTAACTCTCGATGTGCCGGAAGGCGTTACCCTCATCGGCTCCGAGAATTTGGAAGACTACCCAATGCTCCCGACGCGCATTGCGGGCATCGAGATGAGCTGGCCGGCGGCGCTGATCAATGTACGCGACCAGCACAACGTCACCATCACCGGCAAGGGAACCATCGATGGCGACGGTCCTATCTGGTGGAAATCTTATTGGGATCTGCGCGCAACCTACGAGCCCAAGGGCCTGCGCTGGGCCTCGGATTACGATGCGCGCAGGCCGCGATTGATTTTGATCCAGAACTCGTCAGAGATTCATTTGGGGGGCGGCATCCTGCTCAAGCGGTCGGGATTCTGGACGGTGCAGATTCTCTATTCGCACGATGTGCATGTGGATGGCGTCATCATCCGCAACAATGAGGGCGGCAAGGGGCCGAGCACCGACGGCATCGATATCGACTCCTCGCGTAAGGTTCTGGTGGAGCACGCCGATATCGATGTCAACGACGATGCGCTTTGTCTTAAGGCGGGCCGCGACTCTGATGGGTTACGTGTGAATCGGCCCACCGAGGATGTTGTGCTGCGCAACTCGATCATTCGCCACGGCGCGGCAGCGATCACCATTGGCAGCGAGACTTCGGGAGGCTTCCGCAATATCGAGGCCTACAACATCACCAGCAATACGATGGGTACCAGCAGATGTAGATA
>CAWDQS010000206.1:0-3007 GCA_963804295.1 uncultured Acidobacteriaceae bacterium | reverse complement strand
GTTATGTCGTCTTCGTTTCAGCGTATTGCTGGGACATCAGCCGCTGGTATTGTTTCGGGCCTTGATACATATTTTGGCTTGTACGGCGGTAGTCAGGCTTATAGCGTATCGCTGACCTATGCGGATCAAGTCGGCGGAGGGTCCAACCTGCTGGAGGACATGGAACTTGATTTGATGGCTGGGCAGGATGTGTTGGCCTTGATCACTTGGAATGTTGGCAACACAGGTCATGTAGCGGATATGACGGGGTGGGGCCCCAACGGCATTACCGTCAACGACCCGGTTACAGACGGGAACCAACTTAACTGGTCGAATGAAAACATTACAGCAACTACCACAGGGTACGGAGCGGACGGAATAGGGATAAACTATGCGACCGGCGCCGGCACCATCGAAGGATTCGTGGACATCGACGACCTCGGCGGCCCAGAGACTTCCGTCCCGGAACCAGGAACACTTATTTTGGTTGGACTGGGGATGACCGTCCTCTCGCGCCGGGTGCGGAGTGCGAACGGTTAGACTTCATTCACACGGCGCCGTGGGCGGGGCACCCCGTAACATTGCGGGTTCCCCCTGGAGTGCTTGCAGACAAAGCATACGGACTAGAGCTATATTGAAAGCTGGCGATTCTCACGACCTTGCTCAGTCGTGAAGATTCAAAGCAGCAACAAAAACCGTTCCTTCGCGTGGGAGGATGAAGCGCCCGAGGAGCCTCTCGTGCGGCGCGTGCAGAAGGGTGCGCCCCCAGCTGGCCGCAATCTGCCTGACATACCGCAGGAGATGGAAGAGCCTGAAGGAGATGAATTACCTCCCAAGGGAAAGCCTCGCCTTGTCAGGAGCCGCTTTGACGGGCCGAAGAGGAATTGGTGGCGTCCGGCAAGCAAGCTGGGACGCGCCTTTCTGACGCTGGCTGCTTTGGTCATGCTGGGCGGGCTGGCTGCCTGCACATACTTATTCATCACCTTTTTGAACAGCGACGCACGCTTCCGCATTTCCGGAGCAAACAACATTGAGGCTACCGGGCTGACCGAGGTGAGCCGCGCGGAGATGCTGCCGGTTTTCGGCGAAGACATCGGGCGCAATATCTTTTTTGTGCCACTGGGCGAGCGGCGGCGGCAACTGGAAGAGCTTCCCTGGGTAGAAAATGCCACGGTGATGCGGCTGTTGCCAAATCAGATACGCGTTTCTATCGTGGAGCGTCAGCCGATAGCCTTTGTGCGCCAGGGAGCGCAGATCGGCCTGGTGGACGCTAACGGAATACTGCTCACCATGCCGGCGGCGATGATGGCCCAGCGCCATTATTCATTTCCGGTGGTGACAGGCATCAACGCGCAGGACCCACCTGCCCAGCGCAAGGCGCGCATGGAGGTATACCAGCGGCTGCTGGCGGAGTTGGACGCGAACGGACAGAAACTCTCCGATCAGATATCGGAGATAGACCTGAGCGATCCGGCGGATGCGCGGGTGCTGATGCCTGAAGCAAACGGCGAGATTTTGGCTCACTTTGGCCAGGATCATTTTCTGGATCGCTACCAGCGTTACAAGGCGCACATCAGTGAGTGGCAGCAGCAATATCCCAAGCTGGCGGCAGTGGACCTGCGCTACGACCAGCAAGTAGTGCTGGGGATGGCTACCAGCGCCGACGTGTTGCATGCGTCAGCCGGCGCGCAGAACGTGACGGAAGAGAAGCAACCGGATCAACGGGCTACGGAAAACGAGCAGGCTGCGGGCGATTCCGCCGATAAGCATTCCTCCGGGGCTAAAGCCCCGGTTGAATCTGGCGGCTCTGATGCCAGTGCTAAAGCCCTGGCCTACCAATCCGGGCATAACGCCAAAGTGAAGGCAGTGAAAGCGAACGCAAAGCTGACCGGAAATGGCGCTGGCAAGGTAAAGGCCGCCACGAAGAAGAGTACGAACGCGAAGGCCGGAACTGCCGCAACACCGATCAAGGCTAAAGGAACGGTCAAGGCGAGAGCAAAGGATAAGAAGCGCGCGGAGATTCATCGCGCCGCGCAGAACGTCAACAGGCGGAAGAGTGCCATAACCACCCGCCCGGCCTCTTCTGCCGGAGAGGGCCAGTGAGCGCCATGAGCCAGAATCGGGACGACCTAATCGTAGTGCTGGACATCGGCAGCGCGTGGACGCGCGTGCTGGCGGCGGAGTTGAATGAAGGCGCGCCGCGCTATTGCGGTCATGGAATTGTGGAGTCGGTGGGAATGCGCAAGGGACTGATCGCGGAGCTTGGCCCGGCAGCCAAAGCGGTGAAAGCTGCCAGCGAGCAAGCCGAGCGCGTGGCGCGCATCAACATTGACCAGTGCGTGGTGGGCGTGGGCGGGCCGCACATTCTGGGGCTCAACACCAACGGCGGAATCGAGTTGCACACACGCATGCGGGAGATCAAGGAAGAGGATGTGCAAAGCGTGGTCAAGCAGGCGCGGAATATTGAGCGGCCCGCGGATCGCAACATACTGCACCTGCTGCGGCGGCAGTTCATTCTGGATAATTATCCAGGCATCTCGAACCCGGTAGGCATGGTGGGCAAAAAGCTGGAAGTGGACCTGCACATCGCCACCTGCTCGGGCAGCGCGCTGCAAAGCACGATTACCTGCGCCAACCGGGCGGGGCTTGATGTGAACGAGGCGGTGCTGGAATCAATTGGCGCGGCGGAGTCCACGCTGACAGCCGACGAGCGGGAGTTGGGCGTTTGCCTGATCGATATCGGCTGCCACTCCACCGACCTGATCGTTTTTTACGAGGGCGCGGTGGTGCATACGGCATCCATTCGGGTGGGCGGACAGCACTTTACCAATGACCTGGCGATTGGCCTGGGGATGCCCGTGGCGCAGGCTGAGGAGTTGAAGAAGCTCTACGGCAACGCCGTGGTGACGGACGTGCCGCAGGACGCGGAGATTGAGATAGCAAACCCGCAGCCGCAGATGTTGAGACTGCGCAAAATGGCCGATATTCTTGAGCCGCGGGCCTGCGAATTGCTGCGCTGGCTAAAAAA